>SLRZ01000116.1 GCA_007130695.1 Nitriliruptoraceae bacterium | reverse complement strand
TCGTGTTCGAGTCCTGGCAGCGCGACCAGCAGCTCGATGTCACCCGCAACGAGGACTACTGGCAGGAGGACCTGCCCTACCTCGACGAGATCAGCTTCCGGCCGATCCCCGACGAGGACGCGCGTCTGCAGAGCCTGTTCTCCGGGGACCTCGACGCCATGCACAGTCTGCGGCAGTCGATCATCGCCCAGGCCCGCGAGCGCGCGGACGAGTTCAACCTCTACGAGCACCTCGGGAACAACGCCGGGGGTGCCGGCTTCAACCAGGCACGGCCGCCGTTCGACGACCAGCGGGTCCGTGAGGCCTGGACCTACGCGATCGACCAGGAGGAGCTCATCGCGGTCCTCGGCGGGACGGGGATCTCCGAACCCGCACGTGGGCTGTTCAGCCCCGAATCGCCGTGGTACGTCGAGGAGATCGACGAGATCTGGCCCAGCCAGGACCTCGAACGGGCGCAGGCGGCGCTCGACGACTACGTCGACGACCCGGACCGGTCGGACGGCGAGGAGCCCGGCGAGCCGGTGCGCTTCCAGTTCAACACCCCACCGGACCCGAGCCTGCTCGAGACCTCGAGCGTCTACCAGGACCAGGTCGCCCAGATCGGCATGGAGATGGAGATCGCCACCTTCGAGCAGGCGGCGCTGGTTGGCGAGGCCGTCGGCGAGCCGCCGGACTTCATCGGCGACTTCCAGATCAGCATCACCCGGATCGGTGAGGAGTCGGACCCCGACTGGCTCGTGGCCAACTACGCGCCGGGGGTGCCGAGCAACACCTCGAACTTCGAGAACGAGGAGTTCTTCGGGCTGCTCATCCAGGCACGCCAGACGCCCGACGTCGACGAGCGGCGCGACCTGTACCACGAGGCCCAGAAGATCCTGGCCGAGGAGTTCGTCTTCACCCAGACCGGTCACACCGCCACCGTGCTGGCGACGGTCGAGAACCTCCACGGCTTCGACACCTGGGAACTGCCCGACGGCAGTGTCGGGGTCGGTCATCCCGAGTCGGTCGGTCGCTGGCACCAGACCTGGCTGGAACAGTGACCGGCTGACGAGGACCCGTCGGGGTCGGCCCGGGGGCACGTGCCCACCGGGCCGACCCGGCACGGGGCACTCGTCCACCGGCCCGATCCCGCCCGGGTCCGCCGCCCTCGCCCCGGAGTCCACGGCTGGTTAGGCTCCGGCGAGCTCACCCGTGGACGACCAAGGATGGACCATGGCCCGGCGGCGCGACGAGAAGCTCGACTGGCTCGAGCGGGTGCTGCCGCTCGAGGGGCTCAGCGAGGCGGAGTTGTCGGCGCTGGGGTCGTGCTCGGACTGGATCTCGCGCTCCGCGGGGACCTGGCTGGCCCGACAGGGCGAACTCGGTCGCGAGGCGTTCGTCATCGTCGAGGGCCAGATCGAGATCCGTCGTGACGGCGAACCGTTGGCGATGCTCGGTGCCGGCGACGTCGTGGGTGAGCTCGCGGTCCTCGGCGGCTGGCACCGCACCGCGGACATCGTCTGCGACACCGACGTCGAACTGCTGGTGTTCGACGTGCGCTCCTTCGAGCGGGCGATGCACGTCTCCGACGGGCTGCGCCGGCACGTCGAGCAGGCCGTGGCCGCGCACACCGTCGATCGCTCACTGCGTGTGGTCCGCGACGACGAGGGCACCTGAGTCGGGCGGTAGTCTCACGGCCGTGCCAGTCCCCGACGGAGGGTCCCCCCGTGGTCCTGATCACGCGTAGCATCGGTGCGGTCCTGATTTTGGTGGGTCTGGCCGCCTATCTCGGCACCGGCATGGAGAGCGTCACCGCACTCGCGCCCGCCGTGCTGGGCGTGCTGCTGTTGGTGCTGGGCCTGCTCGCGGGCCGCGAGCACCTGCATCGGCACATGATCCACGCCGCACTGGTCCTGGCGCTGTTCGGCCTGCTCGCCTCCGCCATGCCGTTGATGGATCTGCCGGCGCTGTTCGCCGGCGAGGCGGAACGGCCCGGCGCCGTGCTCGCGTCGGCGGCGATGGCGCTGTTGTGCCTCGCCTACCTCGTGCTCGGGGTGCGGTCGTTCAAGGCGGCGCGGGCGGGCACCGCGGGCGACTGACTGGTCACTCGGGCCGCAGCATCGCGGGGTGCAGCCGCTGCGCGCCCCCGCGGCGGTACAGCTTGGCGGGCCGGCCCCCACCCGGGCCTGGGGCCGCCCGGCCCTCGGCCGGCTCGACGAACCCGTGGGCGGTGACGACCTTGCGCCGGAAGTTGGCCGGGTCGAGTGCGACGCCCCACACCGCCTCGTAGACCCCGCGGAGCTCGCCGAGCGTGAAGGGCTCCTCCACGAAGGCCGTCCCCAGGGCCGTGTACTCGAGCTTGGACCGGGCCCGTTCCAGCGCGTCGGGCACGATGCGGCCGTGGTCGTAGGCGAGCTCGGCGTCGCCGCCCGCCCGTAGTCGCTCGACGTCGAACAGCCGGGCGTTGGCCGTCGCGGGCGGTTCCTGGGTCGTGGGCGTCAACGCCAGGTAGGCGACGGACACGACGCGCCCCCGGGGGTCACGGGAGACCTCACCGTAGGTCCGCAGCTGCTCGAGGTGCGCGTCGGGCGCGGAGATCCCGGCCAGTTCCGCCAGCGCCCGGTGTGCGGTGGCGTCGAGGTTCTCGTCGTCGCGCACGCGCCGGCCGGGCAGGGCCCACAGTCCCTGCAGTCGGGGGGCGTCCGGTTCGACCAGCAGCAGCTGCAGCGCGCCGTCGCGGATGGTCATCAGGGCCACGTCGACCGCCACCGCGCAGGTGGACACCCGCGCGGAGGCCGACCGAGGAGCCTGCGCGTTCACGAGGCCTCGACGGTCACGCCCGCCGCCTCACTCTCCTCGATCGTGCGGCGCTGGCCCTCGTCGGGGTCCACGAAGCGGGTCGCGGCCAGGGGCAGCACGACGTCGTAGCCGAGTTCCCGGGCGTCGAGCGCGGTGGCCTTCACGCACACGTCGCCGGCCAGGCCGGTGACGACCACGCGGCGGACACCGGCCTGCTCGAGGAGGGAGCCGAGACGCGTGGCCGATTCCTCGCCGCTCTCCGGGTCGCGCACGGAGAAGCCGGAGTAGCCGTCGCCCCCGTCGACGCCCTTCTGGACCACGGGGCCCTCGACCCGCAGGTCCGGGTGCAGCTGTGCCCCCCAGGTCTCCCGCACGCAGTGCACGGGCCAGCTGCCCCCGTCGATGTCGAAATGCGGGGTGCGCGGCGGGTGCCAGTCCTGGGTGTAGAGCACCGGCGCGTCGTGCTTCCGGGCGCGGTCGATCTCGGCGTTGACGACGTCGACGACCTCGTCCCCGCCCGGGATGTGCAGGCTGCCCTGCGGGTCGGCGAAGTCGTTCTGCACGTCGACGACGAGCAGTGCGGTGCGGGGGTCGTAGCGGCTCACGGGGAAGGCTCCTGGTCGGTGGGCAGGTCGTGGATGGTCGCCAGCGCCGGCGCTGCAGCGTGCAGTTCGTGGGCGTGGCCGGGCAGCTCGTCGAGCGCGGCGCGGTGGTGGGCCCGGATGTCGTCGAGGCCGGGCCGGTGCCGGATCTCGCCTCCGGTGACGACGGGGACCTGCAGGTCCCGGGCGTCGGGGGGCGGTGGGGTGTCCCAGACCCGCAGGTGCTCGGTGCGGGCGATGCCGTCGACGATCCGTCGCGCGGCGGCCTTGCGGGTCCCCACGGTCGCCTTCGCGCCACCGGCCTTGGCGACGGGTTCGAGTGGGCCGTCGGGCTGCCGGGCACGTGCGACGAGCTTGTAGACGAAGCCCGCGGCCGGGGCCCCCGATCCGGTCACGAGGCTGGTGCCCACGCCGTAGGCGTCCGCGGGGACCTCCGCGAGTTCCTCGATGCCGTACTCGTCGAGGCTGCCCGAGAGCACGATCCGGGTGTCGTGCGCCCCCGCCTCGTCGAGGACCTCACGCGCCCGCACGGCTTCGGCGGCGAGGTCGCCGGAGTCGATCCGTACGCCGCCGAGGGTCCGGCCCGCGGCACGCAGTGCCCGTGCGAGGCCCTCGCCGGTGTCGTAGGTGTCCACGAGCAGGGTGGTGGTCCCGCCCATCGCCGCGACCTGGGCGGCGAACGCCTCCTCCTCGTCGTCGTGGAGGAGGATGAAGGAGTGTGCCGAGGTGCCCAGGGTGGGCACGCCGTGGCGGCGGCCCGCCTCGAGGTTGGAGCTGCCGGTGAAGCCCGCCACGTAGGCGGCACGGGCCGCGGCGACGGCCGCCTGCTCGTGGGTACGCCGGCCCCCGAACTCGAGCAGCGCCCGGCCGCGGGCGGCGGTGACCATCCGTGCCGCCGCGGAGGCGATGGCGCTGTCGTGGTTGAGGATCGAGAGCACCAGGGTCTCGAGCAGCGCCGCCTGGGCGAACGGGGCGGTGACCGTCAGCACCGGGGACCCGGGGAAGTAGACCTCGCCCTCGCGGTAGGCGTGGACCTCCCCGGTGAAGGCGAAGTCGGCGAGGTAGTCCAGGGTCGCCGGCCCCACGACGTCGTGGTCGTCGAGGTGGCCGAGGACCGCGTCGTCGAAGCGGAAGTCCTCGAGTGCCTCGATGAGGCGGCCGAGACCGGCGACCACGCCGTAGGCCCGTGACGGCGGGAGGCCGCGCGCGAAGGCCTCGAACACGCACGGACGCTGCGCCGAGCCGTCGGCCAGCGCGGCGTCCACCATCGTGAGTTCGTAGTGGTCGGTCAGCAGTGCGGTGCTCGCCAGGATCGGACCTCTGTTCGCGGGGCACACGGGTTTCGGGAAACCCGGTATTGGTCATTGTGACCTTAACTGGCGCGCGTGGGGGCGTCCAGTGCCGGCGCCGACGAACGGCCGGGGGCGAGGAGGCCGCTACCGTGCGCCCTCGCGAGGAGCGTTCGATGTCACGCCGGAGCCACCCGCAGGACGCCGCGTCCGCGCGCGTGTTCCGGGGATGGCGCGTGGTGGCCGGGGTCTTCTGCCTCATGGCGATCGCCTCGGGCCTGGGCTTCTACAACGCCAGCGTCTACCTCGAGGTGGTGGTCGCCGAGCGCGGCATCCCGATCGCCGCCGCGTCCGGCGCGTCGGCGACGTTCTTCGTCGCGTTCGGGCTCGCCGGCCTGCCCATCTCGCGCTGGATCGCCGACCGCGACCCGCGTCCGGTGATCGTCGGTGGGGCGGTGCTCGGCGGGGCCGCGCTGCTGGGCCTGGGGGCGGCCTGGGAGACCTGGCAGCTGTTCGTCGTCTTCGCGACGCTGGGGGTGGCGTTCGCGGGGATCTCGTTCGTCCCGGGCACGGTGCTGCTCAACCGCTGGTTCGCGCGCCGCCGAGCGCTCGCCCTGACGCTGGGCACGACGGGGCTGTCCATCGGCGGCATCGCCATCACCCCGGCCAGCGCCGGCGCGATCGAGCGCACCGACCTCGCCACGGTGGCGCCGTGGCTCGCCCTGACCTGGACGGCCGGCACCCTCCTCGTGGTGCTCGCGCTCATCCGGCCCTTCCCGGGGCGCTTCGGCCTGCAGCCGGACGGAGACGCGCCGCCGGACCCGGACCTGCCGGTGGTGAAGGCCGAGGAGCTCAGTGCGGCCCAGATCTACCGCACCCGCACGTTCCGGTGGCTCACCGCCGGGGTGACCCTGCTGATGCTCAGCCAGGTGGGCGCCCTGGCCCACCTGTACGGCATCGGCGTGGACCGCGCGGACTCGGCCACCGCCGCGCTCGCCGTCTCGACCGTCGCCGCGTCGTCGGTCGTCGGCCGCTTCCTCGGCGTGCTGGTCCTGCGACGGCTCGACGCGATGGTGTTCACGGTGCTGCTCGCCGGGCTCCAGGTGGTCTCGATGGGGCTGCTGGCCCTCGACGCCGGCCGGCCGGGGCTGCTGCTGGCCACCGCGATCTTCGGCCTCAGCGTCGGCAACCTGCTGGTGCTGATCCCGGTCGTGCTCGTCGAGGCCTTCGGCCTGGGGCCCTACGCCCGGATCTTCGCGATGAACCAGCTCATCGGCACGCTGGGCATCGCCACGGGGCCGATCCTGTTCGGTGCGCTGCGCGACGCGTTCGGCAGCTACACCCCGGGGGCGGCGGCCGCCTCGGGGGTGTCGCTGGTGGCCACGGGACTGCTCGTCCTGGCACTCCGGGCGCGGACCCGCGAACAGCTGTCGGCCCGCGCCACGTCGTGATCCCGCCGGCGTGGCCCGCGCTCAGCCCTCCAGCGCGGTGAGGATGGCCCGCAACCAGGGGCCGAGATCGCCGGGGTGGCGGGCGGAGATCAGGTTGCCGTCGACGACGGTCGCCTCGTCGCTCCACTCGCAGCCCGCGTTGACCATGTCGTCCCTGATGGCGCCCACGCTCGTGGCCCGGCGGCCCGAGATGATGCCCGCCGAGATCGGGACCCAACCCGCGTGGCAGATGAAGGCGATCGGCTTGCCCGCCCGGTCGAAGGCCTTGACGAGTTCGAGCACGTCGTCCGACTGCCGCAGCTTGTCGGGGGCGAAGCCACCGGGCACGATCAGCGCGTCGAACTCCTCGGCGCTCACCTTGCCGACGGTGGTGTCGACGGGGACGGGCCCGTGGCCCTTCTTGCCGGTGACGGGATCGTCGCTGATCCCGGCCAGCGTCGTGTCGACCTCCTCCTCCTGCAGTCGCCAAAGTGGGTAGAGCAGCTCGGCGTCCTCGAAGAGGTCGGCGGCCAGGATCAGCACGCGCTTGTCGGTCAGGCTCATCTTCTTGCCCTTTCGCGTTCGATGGGCGGGACATCCAGGGTCCCACGTGTCGCCGCGCCGGGCAGCGGGCAAGGCCCGGGCGAACGTCGGGGCATACCCGGGCACGGCCGGACGACCGGTCGTGCACCCGGGCGCCGATCCGTGAGGTGTCCTACCGCGCCTGGTACTGGACCTGGGTCTCGGTGAAGCCGGCCAGGCCCCACGGGCCGTTCTCCACGCCCACACCACTCCACTTGAAGCCGCCGAAGGGCTGGTGGGGGGCGAGGGCGAGATGCGAGTTGATCCACACCGTGCCGCACTCCAGCCGGTCGGCGATCGCCCGTGCCTGCTCCGGGTCGTTCGCCCACACCGAGCCCGACAGCCCGAAGTGCGTGCCGTTCGCCCGCGCGACGGCGTCCTCGACGTCGTCGTAGGCGATCACGGGCAGGGCCGGGCCGAACTGCTCCTCGTCGACCAGGCGGGCGCCGTCGGACAGCCCGGCGATGATCGTGGGGGAGAAGAAGTAGCCCGGACCGTCGACCGGCCCGCCACCCGCGGCGACGCTGCCGCCGGAGGCCACCGCGTCGTCGACCAGTTCGCGCACCTTGTCGAACTGCATCCGGTTGTTGACCGGGCCGAGCTTCGACTCGGGGTCCATGCCGTCACCGACCCGCACCGTGCGGGCCTGCTCCGCCAGAGCCTCGACGAGGTCGTCGTGGGCTCCGCGGGGGGCGTAGACCCGCTTGATCGCGGAGCAGACCTGCCCGCTGTTGGCGAAGGCGCCCCAGAACAGCTTGGCGGCCACCTGCTCGACGTCGGTGCCGTCGAGCACGATCGCCGGGTCGTTGCCGCCGAGTTCCAGGGTGACCCGCTTGAGGTCGGGTGCGGCGGCGGCCGCGACGTGCTTGCCGGTGGCCACCGAGCCGGTGAAGGAGATCTTGCGCGGGGTGGGGTGGGCGGTCATCCACCTGCCGAGGTCGTCGCCGCCCGAGACCACGTTGAGCACGCCCGGCGGGAGCACCTCCGAGAGCAGCTGCGCCACGCGCAGCGTGGACAGCGGGGTGTAGGGGGAGGGCTTGAGCACGACGGTGTTGCCGGCCCGCAGTGCGGGGGCGACCTTCCAGGAGCCCAGGATCACCGGGAAGTTCCAGGGCGTGATCGCGGCCACCACGCCCATCGGTCGACGCACCACCTCGGCGTAGGCCTTGTCATCGTCCTGGATCACCTCGGGCTCGAGCTCGAGGTTCGCGTAGTACTTGAACCAGACGCCGGTGCCCAGCAGCTCCTCGGTCGCGGCCTGGAGGGGCTTGCCCTGCTCGGCCGTCAGCAGCGGGGCGATCTCCTCGGCGTGGGCGAACAGCGTGTCCGCGCAGGCCGCCAGGGCCTTGCGGCGGGTGTCCTCGTCGGTGCGCCAGTCGCGTTGGGCCCGCTCCGCGGCGGCCATGGCCTCGTCGAGTTGTTCCCGGCTGCAGTCGGGCGCCCGGGCGAACACCTCCCCGGTGGCGGGGTTGCGGACGTCGAAGGTGTGCTCCGCGGCGACCTGGCGGCCGTCGATGGTCATGCGCGTGTCGTCGGCGTCCATGCTCTGCTCCCGGTGTCCGGCTCTTTGCGGCCCATGCTAGGTGCCCCCGGGGGCGCTCGGAAGAGATCCGGCCCCGTCGCCGCCGCGGCCGGCGGGACGTGCGCCGTGCCCGGCCCTGTGCGCAGGATCCGACGCTTCGCGTACCGAGTGGTACTAGGTTTCGGTTTCCGAACCATCGGCGGGAGCCCGGTGGTGAGCCAGGGAGTCGGTCATGGATGAACAGCACGGCACGACCCGGGAGGAGTCCGGCGACGAGGCGGCGTTCCGTGACCGCGTCCGCGACTGGCTGCGGGACAACGCCCCACGTGCCCGCGACCCCGAGGGCCCCGCGGATCCGGTGGCGGAGGCCAAGGACTTCCAGGCGCGGCTGTTCGACGCCGGCCTGGCCGGCCTCACCTGGCCCCGGGAGTACGGCGGCCAGGGCCTGGACAACCGCTACCGCCGGATCTTCGAGGAGGAGGCCGCGGCCTACCCGCTGCCGACCTCGATCTTCCTGATCGGCTTCGGCATGTGCGGGCCGACCATCCTCGAGCACGGCACCGAGGAGCAGAAGAAGCGCTACCTCCCGCCGATGCTGCGCGGCGACGAACTGTGGTGCCAGATGTTCTCCGAGCCCGGTGCCGGATCCGACGTGGCCGGCCTGCAGTCACGCGCCGTGGCCATCGACGACGGCTGGCTGCTCAACGGCCAGAAGGTGTGGACCTCCGGGGCGCACTACTGCGACTTCGGGCTCGTCATCGCCCGCACCGACCCCGACAAGCCCAAGCACCGCGGGATCACGATGTTCATCATCGACATGCACGCCGACGGGGTGGTGATCCGGCCGCTGCGTCAGATCACCGGCGAGGCCAACTTCAACGAGGTCTTCTTCGAGGACGTCCACCTGCCGGCGGACGACCTCGTCGGTGCCGTCGACGACGGCTGGCGGGCCTCCATCACCACCCTGATGAACGAACGGGTCTCGATCGGCTCGGCCGGGGGTGACCGGGATCCGATCGAGCCGTTCGTCGCGGCCGTCCACGACCTCGGGCTCACCGACGACGGAGCCACGCGCGAGCGGATCGCGGAGCTCTACGTGCGCCAACGGGTCCTGCGCTACCTCGGCATGCGGCTCAAGGAGTCCCTGCGTGCCGGGGTCTCCCCGGGGCCGCTGGGGTCGGTGGCGAAGCTGCAGGGCTCGACCATCAGCCAGCTGTCCTCCGCGCTGGGCGTCGACCTGCACGGCCTCGACGCGGTCTCCTGGTCGGCGCAGGGCGACGACGAGGACCGCTGGGCGCAGGCGGTGCTGTCCTCGCCCGGGTCCGTCATCGCCGGGGGGACCAGCGACATCATGCGCAACATCATCGGCGAGCGGGTCCTGGGGCTGCCCAAGGAACCCCAGGTCGACCGTGACGTGCCGTTCCGCGAGATCACCGTCGGTACCCAGCGCTGAACCCACCCCCGGGCCATCCCCGGGTCCGCCCGACCGCCAGCGACCCGCCCACCGATCCGGCTCCGGAGCCACCGCGAACGAGCCGGACCACCGTCCGAACGAGGCCCGTCATGCCCACCAACGTCTTCACCCCCTCGGCAGAGCTCGAGGAGTTCCGCAGTTCGGTGCGGCGCTTCGCCGAGGCCAACGCCGACAGCCGCACCGTGCGCCGGCTCATGGACACCGCGGAGGGATACGACCCCGGCGTGTGGAAGCAGATGAGCGGACAGCTCGGCTTGCAGGGACTGCACCTGCCCGAGGAGTACGGGGGCAGCGGCGTGGGCTTCGTCGAGCTCGTGATCGTGTTCGAGGAGCTCGGGCGCACGCTGCTGCCGAGCCCCTACCTCGCCACGGTCGCGCTGGGGGCCAACGCGATCCTCCAAGCCGGCACCGAGGAGCAGCGCGCCCGGTGGCTGCCCGGGATCGCCGCCGGGGAGAAGATCGCCACGCTCGCCTACGCGGAGGCGATCGGCGGCCCCGACGGGCTCACCATCGAGGCAGGCGCGTCGGGCGGGGGGTACACGCTCACCGGCCACGCCCGGCACGTGGTCGACGGACTGGGAGCGGACCTGATCGTCCTGCCGGCACGGGTCGACGGCGTCGTCGGCCTGTTCCTCGTCGAAGGCGGGCCCGAGGGCCTGCACCGCACGGCCATGCCCGGCATGGACCTCACCCGGCGGCAGGCGCGGCTGGACCTCGACGGTGTGCCGGCCACGCGCCTGGGCGAGGGATCCGACGCGGGCGAGGTGCTGCGTCGGATCCTCGACCAGGCGGCGGTCTGCCTGTCGGCCGAGATGCTCGGTGGGGCCCAGGTGTGTCTGGACATGGCGGTCGGCTACAGCCGGGACCGCTACCAGTTCGGTCGGCCGATCGGCTCCTTCCAGGCGGTCAAGCACCGTTGCGCCGACATGCTGGTGGACGTCGAGTCCGCACGGTCGGCGGTGCAGTATGCGGCCTGGACCGCAGAGCACGAGGCCGAGGAGCTGGCGACGGTGGCCGCGGTGACCAAGGCGTTCACCTCGCAGGCCTACGTCGACTGCGCCAACCGCAACATCTACGTGCACGGCGGCATCGGCTTCACGTGGGAGCACGACGCGCACCTGTACCTGCGGCGTGCCACGTCCTCGGCGGCGATGCTCGGCGGGGCCCGCCGTCACCGCGCCGAACTGGCGCGGCAGCTGATCGACGCCTGACGGACCGGGCGCGCAGCCCGGCCGCCCCCCGAAGCGAAGACGAGGAGCACGTATGAGCGGGATCTGTGACGGCCGTGTCGTGGTGGTGACCGGCGCCGGACGTGGCATCGGGCGCGAGTACGCGCTCGAGCTCGCGCGGCAGGGGGCCCTGGTCGTGGTCAACGACCTCGGGGCCGAGCCCGACGGCACCGGGGCCTCGCCGGGGCCGGCCGGCGAGGTCGTCGAGGAGATCCGTGGCCTCGGGGGCGAGGCCGTCGCCGACGGCGAGGACGTCAGCGACTGGGACGGTTCCGCGCGGATGATCCAGCGCGCCATCGACACCTTCGGCCGGATCGACGTGCTGATCAACAACGCCGGGATCCTGCGGGACCGCATGCTGGTCAACATGTCCGAACAGGAATGGGACCTCGTCACGAAGGTGCACCTGAAGGGCACCTTCGCGCCGTCGCGCCACGTCGCGGCGCACTGGCGCGCCGAATCGAAGGAGCAGGGCGGTCCCCTCGACGCGAGGATCATCAACACCACCTCGGTGTCGGGCATCTTCGGCAACCCCGGGCAGACCAACTACGGCGCCGCGAAGGCGGGCATCGCCGGGTTCACGGTGATCGCGGCGCGCGAACTCGAGCGCTACGGCATCACCGTCAACGCGATCTCCCCGGGAGCGCTGACCCGCCTGACCGAGGGGCTGAACCCGGACCGCGAGACGGTGCCGGAAGGGCGGTTCGACCCCGGTGCGCCCGACAACATCGCGCCGGTGGCGGTGTGGCTGGCCAGTGCGGAGTCACGTGAGGTGACCGGACGGGTCTTCCTCGTCGCCGGGGGGACCGTGAGCGTGGGGGAGGGCTGGAACCGGGGTCCGACGGCGACGAAGGACGCCCGCTGGGACCCGGCGGAACTGGGCGGGGTGATCCCGGGGCTGGTGGCCGAGGCCGCAGCCAACGCCACGATGCGCGACTGACTCGTCGGTGCCGCCGGCGCCGCCGTCGCCGTCGGGGACACGGGCCGGCGGCCGCTAGCCTCGGGCGCGTCGCAACCCGTTTCGAATCGAAAGGCCCCCCGGTGGCCCTGTCCGACGCCGAGGTGCGCCACGTCGCCTCCCTCGCCCGCCTCGCGTTGAGCGACGCCGAGGTGGCCGAACTCGCCCCGCAGCTGTCGGCCATCCTCGGCTACGCCGAGCAGGTCGGCGAGGTCGCGGCCGAGGACGTGCCCGCCTCCACCCACCCCTTCCCGCTGGCCAACGTCCTGCGACCCGACGAGCGCCGTCCCTCGCTGCCCCGCGAGGACGTCCTGCGCGCCGCCCCCGAGGTCGAGGAGGACCGCTTCGCGGTGCCCCGCATCGTCGCGGAGGAGGGCTGATGAGCGAGCTGACCCACCTCAGTGCCACCGAGTCGGCCGAGCGGCTGGCCACCGGTGACCTCACGTCCGTCGAACTCGTCGAGGCCCACCTCGAGCGCATCGCCGCCCACGACGGGGTCGTGGCCGACGGCGACGTGTGGGCGTCGCGGGAGGCCGACGACCTCGTCGAGACCGACGTCCACGCCTATCTCCACGTGACCGCGACCGCCGCCCGCGAGCACGCGGCCGACGTCGACCGGCGGCGTGCCGCCGGCGAGCGTCTCGGGCCGTTGGCCGGCGTGCCGTTGGCGCTCAAGGACGTGCTGACGATGCGTGGTGCGCCCACGACCTGCGGCTCTCGCATGCTCGAGGGGTGGGAGGCGCCCTACGACGCCACCGTGACACGGCTGCTGCGCGAGGCCGACGTGGTCGTGCTGGGCAAGACCAACATGGACGAGTTCGCGATGGGCTCGTCGACCGAGAACTCGGCCTACGGGCCCACCCGCAACCCGTGGGACCTCGGCCGGGTGCCGGGCGGCTCCTCCGGGGGGTCGGCGGCGGCGGTCGCGGGGATGCTCGCACCACTGTCGATCGGGACCGACACCGGGGGGTCGATCCGCCAGCCTGCGGCCCTGACCGGCATCGTCGGCGCGAAGCCGACCTACGGCACGGTGTCGCGCCACGGCCTGGTGGCGTTCGCCTCCTCGCTGGACCAGGCCGGGCCGTTCGCCCGCACGGTCGAGGACGCGGCCACCCTGCAGACCCTCATCCAGCAGCACGACCCGCGGGACTCCACCTCCGTACGCGAACCGGTCGCGGACGTGCGTGCCACGCTGCGCGACGGCGTCGAGGGCCTGCGCATCGGCGTGGTCCGTGAACTGCAGGGGGAGGGCTACCAGCCCGGGGTCGAGCGGGTCTTCGCCGAGGCCCTCGAGCGCTACGAGCGGCTCGGGGCCGAGATCGTCGAGGTCTCCCTGCCCCACGTCGACTACGCGCTGGCCGCCTACTACCTCATCGCCCCCTCGGAGGCCTCCTCCAACCTCGCCCGCTTCGATGGCGTGCGCTACGGGCAGCGGGTCGATGCCGCCACCGCCGAGGAGATGAACGCCGCCACCCGCGAGGCCGGGTTCGGGCCGGAGGTCAAGCGGCGCATCATGATCGGCACCCACGCGCTGTCCAGCGGCTACTACGACGCCTACTACCTGCAGGCGTCCAAGGTGCGCACGCTGATCGCGCGCGACTTCGCCGCCGCCTTCGAACAGGCCGACGTGCTGGTCAGCCCCACCTCCCCGACGGTGGCCTTCGAGGTGGGTGCGCTCGTCGACGACCCGCTGGCGATGTACCTCAACGACGTCGCGACCGTGCCCGCCAGCCTCGCCGGCATCCCCGCGCTGTCGCTGCCGGCCGGGACCGCCGAGGCCCCCGACGTGCCGGGATCCGCCCTGCCGGTGGGGCTGCAGGTGATGGCCCCGTTGCTGCGGGACGAGTTGATGTACCGGGCCGCGTGGGCCTTCGAGCAGGATCTCGGGTTCCCGCCCTCGCCCGCCGGCGCGCACGCCCTGGAGGTGAGCCGATGAGCACGACGACCACGGCACTCGAGCAGGGTGCGCCGCTGCTGGAGGGCGAGACCGGCGAGTGGGAGCTGGTCGTGGGCCTCGAGGTGCACGTCGAACTGCAGACCAACACGAAGATGTGGTGCGGCTGCTCGACGGACTTCGGGGGCCCCGCCAACACCAACGTGTGCGAGGTGTGCACGGGACAGCCCGGGGCCCTGCCGGTGGTCAACGCCCAGGCGGTCGAGGACGCCGCGCTGCTGGGCCTCGCGCTGAACTGCTCGATCTCTCCGGTGTGCCGCTTCCACCGCAAGAACTACTTCTACCCCGACCTGGCGAAGAACTACCAGATCAGCCAGTACGACGTGGCCCTGTGCCACGAGGGCCACCTCGACCTGCGGGTGTCGAGCCAGGAGGGCGAGGACGTCGGGCGGCGCGTGGGCATCGAGCGCCTCCACATGGAGGAGGACACCGGCAAGTCGATGCACATGGGCTCGACCGGCCGCCTCCACGGCGCCGACCGCTCCCTGATCGACTACAACCGCTGCGGGATCCCACTCCTCGAGATCGTCTCCGATCCCGACATCCGCGACCCGGAGACCGCCCAGGCCTACCTGCGCGAGTTGCAGGGGGTGGTCCGCACCCTGGGCGTGTCCGACGCGCGCATGGAGGAGGGCTCGATCCGCTGCGACGCCAACGTCTCGGTACGTCGGCCCGGGGACGAACTCGGCACCCGCTGTGAGATCAAGAACCTCAACTCGGTGCGTTCGCTCGGCCGTGCGATCTCCTATGAGGCCCGGCGCCAGATCGAGGTGCTCGAGGCCGGGGGGGAGATCGTGATGGAGACCCGCCACTGGGACGAGGGGCGGGGGGTCACCGAGACCCTGCGCCGCAAGGAGTCGGTCACCGACTACCGCTACTTCCCCGACCCCGACCTGGTCGAGATCCACTCCTCGGCCGAGTGGGTCGAAGGGCTGCGGGCGCGCCTGCCCGAGCTGCCGGCCGCGTCACGCGAGCGCCTGGTGGCCGCGGGACTGCCGGACGAGCAGGCCGCCACGGTCGTCACCGGTGGGCTGCTCGGTCTGTACGACGACGCCGTCGCCGCGGGCGCCGCGCCGGAACCCGTCGCCAACTGGCTCACCGGTGAGGTCACCGGACAGCTGTCGGCCGCCTCCCTGGACCCGGCCGAGGCCGGGCTGACCGGCCGGTACGTCGCGGAGCTCGTCGGGCTGATCGACGACGGCACGCTGTCGACCAAGATGGCCAAGGACGTCCTCGGCGGCGTGATCGAGGAGCGTGGCGCAAAGGGCCCGGCGCAGGTGGCCAGCGAGCGCGGACTCGAGCAGGTCTCCGACGAGGGCGAGCTGCAGGCGATCGTCGACGGGGTGGTCGCCGACAACGCCGGGACGGTCGAGGCGATCCGCGGCGGCAACGACAAGGCCATCGGCGCGCTCGTCGGCCAGGTCATGAAGGCCACCAAGGGGCAGGCCGACCCGAAGAAGACCAACGAGCTGTTGCGGGCAGCCATCGACGGCTGAGCCCGGACCCGGCAACGCCGCAGGCCGGGTGCGCCTGAAGCGGGTCGCGTCCCGCCGGGTGCTACCGCGTTCCCTCGGCGTCGGGGGCCGGTGCGCCCTCGCGGTCGTCGGCTGCGCCGGGCTCGAGCTGGTCGGCGAGGGAATCCAGCACGCCGTCGTAGGTGAGCAGGACCCAGGTGGGGCCGGGGGCCAGGAGGGCCTCGTCCACCCCCTCGACCAGGTCGAGCTGCCCCTCGTCGCCGTCCTTGGTCCAGCCGACCTGAAAGACCCGACCGTCGCGCAGCAACCAGGCGTCGCCGGTGCCGTCGATTTCGTAGGCGGGGGCGCCGGCCGAGTCCCGGCCGGTGACCGGGACGTCGAGGATCACGACGTTCGTGGCGCCGATCCGGTCGGGGCCCGTGACCAGGTGGGGTGCGTCATTCTGGAAGCGCCGGAAGCGGCGGGCGGACTCGTCCCACTCCCAGCTGGTCGCCGCGATCGAGGACATCAGCACCCGCAGCCGACCGTCGAGTGCACGGCCGCCGTTGGGGGGCCGCTCGTCGAATCGCCACGGCTTGGCCGGTGGGCCGGGCGCGTCGCGTTCGGCGAGCGCCTCGTCGAGCCGGGAGTACAGATGGTGGGGGGCGTTACGGGCCGGGTCGGTGAAGTAGCCGGGCCCGCCGGCACCCACCGACACCAGCCCGGCCTCCTCGATCAGGTCCAGGACCTCGGCCCGTGCGCCGGCGTAGACGAAGACCCCCTCGTAGGGGGCGATGAGCGGAATGTCGACCGGACGTGCCGAGCGGATGTTGCCGACCACCTCCGGGAGCCGGGAATGGAAGACCGCGGCGAAGCGTGTGGTGCCGCCCTCGGTCTCCTGCTCGTAGACGACGTCGGCGTGCTCGAGACCGGTGTGGGGATGCGCGAGTTCGTTGTTGGGGATCTTCACGATCGCCGCCGGACGGTCCCGGAGCTCCCCGAGCTGTTCCTCGGTGACCTCCACACCCGTGAGGGGGGCCGCCGGCGGGCGTGCCGGGGGGAGTTCGTACTCGACCACGGGGACGAGGGTGGGCGGCGGTGACCCCGTGGAGGCCGCGGGCGACGACCCCGACCCGGACGCGCCGAGCACGGGTGCCAGCGGCAGCGCGACCATCAGGGACACGGTGAGGACGAGTGCTCTGACGGGTAGCCGCATCTGCCTCGTGTCCCTCCACGCCGGGGGACAGCCTCCTCGATGCCTCGGGTCCCGCGCCACTCGCACCGGCCCTCCTGCGCCCACCGCACGCGACGGACGCACCGAGCCCCGGCGTGAGCCCGGCGGGGCCCCGCCGGGCTCACGTATCCTGCGGGCGACGGCCCGGTGGAGGGTGAACCGCCGCGCCGTGGTCGCGTACCCTTGACCGCCGGCGCGTCGTACCACGCGCACCGCGAAGAAGATGAGGGAGCGAAGTGGTTCTCGAGCGCATCGACTCGCCGGCGGCCCTGCGGGAGCTGCCGGTCGAGCAGCTCCCCGAACTCGCCGCGGAGCTGCGTCAGGCGATCATCGAGGCCGTCTCACGCATCGGCGGCCACCTCGGCTCCAACCTCGGCGTCGTCGAGCTCACCCTCGCGCTGCACCGCGCCTACGACAGCCCCCGCGACGTGCTGTTGTGGGACACGGGACACCAGGCCTACGTCCACAAGATGCTCACCGGACGCAGTGCCCGCTTCGACACGCTGCGCCAGGCCGGGGGGCTGTCCGGGTACCCGTCGCGGGTCGAGTCCCCGCACGACGTGATCGAGAACAGCCACGCCTCTACGGCGCTGTCGTGGGCCTTCGGGATGGCGCACGGGCAGCGTCGCCTGCCCGCCGAGGAGCGTCGCCGCATCGTCGCGATCATGGGCGACGGGGCGCTGACGGGGGGCATGGCCTACGAGGCGCTGAACAACCTCGGCCACCACCAGCTGCCCGCGGTGATCGTGCTCAACGACAACGGGCGCTCGTACGCCGAGACCGTGGGGCGCCTGTCGGGCCGTATCGCCGACCTGCGCTCCGACCCGCGCTACCGCACGTGGCGGGACCGGCTCGACAAGGCGGTCTCGGGGATCCCGCTGGCCAAGCGGCTCACCGGCGCCGGCTTCAAGGGCCTCAAGGCCGCGGTGTCCGAGGCGCCGGCGCTGCAGGCGTTCGTGGAGGCACTCGGCGTGCGCTACGTGGGCCCCTTCGACGGCCACGACGTGGCACGCCTCGAGCACGGGCTGGTGGCCGCGGCCCGGCTCGACGGGCCCGTGCTGGTCCACGTCATCACCCAGAAGGGCAAGGGCTACACGCCGGCCGAGACCGACCCCGAGATGAAGCTGCACGACACCTCGGCGTTCGACCTCGCGACGGGGCCGTCGAAACAGAGCAAGCGCCCCTCGTGGACCCACACGTTCAGCGAGGTCATGGTCGAGCTGGCCGACGAGCGCGAGGACGTCGTGGCCCTGACCGCGGCGATGCCGGGCTCGACCGGGCTGCTCCCGATGGCCGAACGCCATCCCGACCGGGTCATCGACGTCGGGATCGCGGAACAGCACGCCGTCGCCGCCGCCGCCGGCATCTCCTGTGCCGGGCGCGTGCCGGTCGTCGCCGTGTACTCGACCTTCCTGGCGCGTGCCTTCGACCAGGCGAACCTCGACGTGGGTCTGCACGACGAACACGTGGTGTTCGCGCTCGACCGGGCCGGTATCACCGGTCGCCACGGCCCGAGCCACCACGGCGTGCTCGACCTCGCCCTGTGCCTGCGGGTGCCGGGGATGACGGTGCTCGCGCCCTCCTGTGGAGAGGACCTGCGGGCCCTGCTGCGGGCCGCCGTCGACCTCTCCGGTCCCGTCGCCGTGCGGTTCCCCGCCGGTGCGGTCGCGAGCGCTGCAGACCTCGGCCTCGACGGGGCGGGGGACGGTCTGGCCTCCCGCCGCGTCCGCGACGGTGCCGATGCGGCCATCCTGTCGGTCGGGGACCGGCTCGGCGCCGCGCTGGAGGCGGCGGAGCTGCTCGCGGAGGACGGGGTCGAGGTCGCGGTCTGGGACGTGCGGTGCGTGCGACCGGCCGACCCGCGGATGCTCGACGCCGTGGCCGACGCGCCGCTGGTGGTGACGGTCGAGAACGGGATGGTGGCCGCCGGCGCGGGCGCCCACCTCGCCGACCGCCTGGTCGAGCGCACCGGGGTCAGGCACGCCCCGCCCGTCCTGCGGCTGGGGACCCCGGACGCCTACGTCCCCCATGGCAGCCCCGACCGGATCCTGAGCGAACTGGGCCTCGACGGTCCCGGCGTGGCGGCCGCCACCCGCAAGGCACTCGCCGACGAACGGTGAGGCCGCCCTCGATGCGCGACTTGACGCCCGGGCGAGCGATCGGTGAACATCAGGGTCGACCGTCACGACGGCGGTCGACCTGCGACGATCCAGCGCTACGAGGTGAACGTCCGTGCTGCACGATGAGGGTTGCGAGACGACCGTGCCGAGGCTGCGGTCGGGTGTACTCGTGGTCGTCGTGTAGCGCGTGCCCGCTTCGGGTACGCGCGAACCTCCCGCTCCAGGGAGGTTCTCTTCGTAGGGTGAGATTTCCGTGGTGAGGAACGTGACGTCGCGCGAGACCGCGCGAGGGAGTGACGCGATGCAGATCACCGGTGCACAGGCGGTCATGAAGAGCCTGGAGGCCCTCGGTGTCGATGTGGTGTTCGGCTACCCGGGCGGCGCGATCCTGCCGGCCTACGACCCGCTGATCGAGGCCGGCCTGGACCACGTCCTGGTGCGCCACGAGCAGGGTGCGATCCACATGGCCGAGGGCTACGCCCAGGCCACGGGTCGGGTCGGGGTGTGCATCGTCACCTCGGGGCCGGCGGCCACCAACCTCGTGACCGGCCTGGCCGACGCGCTGATGGACTCGGTGCCGATCCTGGCGATCACCGGCCAGGTCGCCTCCACCGCGATCGGCTCGGACGCCTTCCAGGAGGCCGACGTCACCGGCATCACCATGCCGATCACCAAGCACAACGAGCTGGTGCCCACCGCCGAGCGCATCGCCGGCGCGATCCGCGAGGCCCACTACGTGGCCCGGTCGGGTCGACCGGGGCCGGTGCTGGTGGACATCCCCAAGGACGTGCTCAACCAGCTCGTGGAGTGGGAGTGGACCGACCGCGTGGACCTGCCCGGCTACCGGCCGACCGTGCGGGGACACGGCAAGATGGTCCGTGACGCGCTCGAGCTGATCTCCACCGCGGAGCGCCCCGTGGTCTATGCCGGCGGCGGACTGGTGCGTGCCGGCGCCGGTGAGGAGCTCTTCGAGCTCGCGACCACGCTGGACCTCCCGGTGGTCACCACGCTGATGGCCCGGGGCGTCTTCCCCGACACCCACGAACTCGCCGTCGGCATGCCCGGCATGCACGGCCACTACGCCGCGGTGCAGGCCTTTCAGCAGGCCGACCTGCTGATCACCCTCGGCGCCCGCTTCGACGACCGGGTCACCGGCAAGCTCGACGACTTCGCCCCGCACGCCAAGGTCGTCCACGTCGACGTCGACCCGGCGGAGATCGGCAAGAACCGTCACGCCGACGTCCCGATCGTGGGTGACGTCAAGGTCGTGCTCGAGCAGATGCTGAAGATCCTGCGGGACAAGCTCGAGGACGGCTCGGGCGGGGCACTCATCCCCGACACCGCGGCCTGGCGCGCCCACCTCGACGACCTCAAGCGCGACCACCCCCTGCGGGTCGAGCAGCCCGACACCGGTGTACTCAAGCCCCAGACCGCCATCCGCGCCATCCACGCCACCTGGGGCGACGACGCCGTCTACGTGGCCGGCGTGGGCCAGCACCAGATGTGGGCCAGCCAGCTGATCCCCTACACACGGGGCCGGCAGTGGATCAACTCCGGCGGGCTGGGCACGATGGGCTTCGCCGTGCCCGCCGCGATCGGGGCCAAGGTCGGGGTGGGCCGGGACGTCCCCGTGGTCGCCATCGATGGCGACGGCTGCTTCCAGATGACGTTCCAGGAGATCGCCTCGGCGGTGCAGCACGACATCCCGGTCGTGTTCTGCGTCATCAACAACGGCTTCCTCGGCATGGTGCGCCAGTGGCAGCACCTGTTCTACGACGACCGGCTCTCGCAGGTCGCGCTGCCCCAGGACCTGCCCGACCTGCTCAAGCTCGCCGACG
>SLRZ01000147.1 GCA_007130695.1 Nitriliruptoraceae bacterium | reverse complement strand
GCCCCTGTAGCTCAGTGGATAGAGCAGTGGTTTCCTAAACCGCGTGCCGCAGGTTCGATTCCTGCCAGGGGCGCCCTCGACGGCGATGCAGGGAGCCGGGGATCTCGAGCTCAGAGCCCGCGATCGCCGACCCCATGGCTGGTCACCGCCGCGTCCGTCGGATTCGGGTCCGGGCCGTGGCTCTCAGTCCTCGGCTCGGCGATCGCGGTCGTGCGCGTGGAGTCGCTGGACGAACGGGCCGGCGGCCACATGGAACGGCCGGACGACGAGATCGGCGCCCAGGGCCATCAACCGTTCGCCCGCCTCCTCCTCGTCGATGCTGACCGCCACGTGCCCGCTGTAGCCGTAGTGGTGCAGCGAGCTCAGCAGCGCGGCGTTGACCTCGTAGCCACGCAGGGTGCTGACCACCCACCGGGCCGAGGCCAGAGGCAGCTGTTCGGGCAGCTCGGGGTCCTCCGCGTCGCCGTAGATCACCGGTACGTCGTCACCCCGGTCCTCGGTGACGGTCCGGGGGTCGAAGTCGACGACGAGCACCTCGTCGCCCTGCTCTCGGAGCTCGTCGACCACGGTGCTGCCGAGCCGGCCGTGCCCGAAGACGATGACGTCGGGTTGCAACCGCTGGTCGTCGAGGTCGATGGTGGCGTCCGCACCCGAGCGTTCGAACGGCCGCAGGAGCGGTTCAAGGCGGTCGAAGACCTTGTCGGAGCCGTAGATCAGGTAGGTGGACACCCCGATGGTGATGAGACCGACCGCCGTCACCAGTCCCATCACGTCGTCACCGACGTGGCCGAGGCCGACCCCGAGCGCCACGAGGATGAGCGAGAACTCACTGATCTGCGCGACGGTCAGCCCGGCCTTGAAGGAGACGCGCTTGCGATAGCGCATGAACCCCATGATCACCATCACGATGATCGGGTTGCCGATCAGCACGAACGCGGAGAAGATCAGCGCCGGCAGGAGCTGCTCGGTGGCGTCCGAGAGCGCCAGATTGGCGCCGAGGTCGATGAAGAAGAAGACCAGCAGGAAGTCCCGCAGCGTCGTGAGCCGGCCGCTGATGGCCTCGCGGTAGTCGGAGGACGCGAGCGACATTCCCGCGAGGAAAGCACCGACCTCCTCGCTGAACCCGAGCCACAGCGCGAAGGACGCCAGCGCCACCGCGTACCCGACGGCCGCGAGCACCAGCAGCTCCGGCGAGCGGGCCAGGCGCGGGGTCACGCGTGGCACGACGTAGCGGGCGATCAGCACGATGCCGACCAGCAGCCCCACGCCCTTCAGCGCCACCTCGACGAACTGGGCGGGCAGCGACTGGCCCGTCTCGGCGTCGAAGGCGGTCAGGGCGATCATCGCCAGCACCACGCAGATGTCCTGGACGATCAGGAACCCGATCGCGATCCGGCCGTGCAGGTCGTCCAGCTCCCGCTTGTCGGAGAGCAGCTTGACGATGATGATCGTGCTGGAGAACGTCAGCGCCACGGCGATGTAGATGGACGCGACCGTGTCGAAGCCCAGGGCGAGCGCGATCAGGAACCCGAACAGCGAGGTGAAGCCCACCTGGCCGAGACCGGTGGCCAGGGCGACCGGTCCCAGCTGCTTGATCACCCGCACGTCGAGCTTCAGCCCCACGACGAAGAGCAGGATCGAGATCCCGATCTTGGCCAACAGCTCGATCTCGCTGGAGGCCTCCACCAGCCCCAGGGCCTCGGGACCCACCACGATTCCCGCGACGATCAGCCCCACCAGCAGCGGCTGACGCAACAGCGAGGCCACCAGACCGATCACGACACAGACCGCGAGCACGCCGGCGACCTGCTCGAAGACACCTCCGAACTCGGTCGCGGCCAGCAGCTGTGTCACGGGGTTCTCGCTCCGCCTGCACCGCCCGAGGGCCGGCGCCGTCGAGTGTCAGTCGGTCTCCGGCTCGTCCATCTTCTGGAACAACGGTGCCGGCGCCCCCAGGTTCGTCCCGACCGGGACCTCGTGGCGCTGCCAGCCGTGGTCGACGAGGTCGCCCTCACCACCGAGCCAGCCGTGGAGTTTCTCGGAGGCGAACGGGGTGAACGGGGCGAAGGCCACCTTCAGACCGTTGATCGCCTGGAGGGCGGTCCACAGCGTGGTCGCCGTCCGGTCCCGGTCCGTCTTCGCCGTCTGCCAAGGCTCCAGGGCGTTGAGGTAGCCGTTGGCGGCCTGCGCCCCGGCCAGTGCGGCCTTCAGCGCCCGGCGCAGTTCGACCGCCTCGATCATCCGGGCCTGCTCGGCGAGTTGTTCGTCGACGGTCGCGAGCAGCTGGTGATCGCGCTCGTCGAGCTCTCCGGGCGCCGGGACCTCGCCATCGAAGTTCTTGCGGGTCATCGCCAGCACGCGGTTGACGAGGTTGCCCCAGGTCGCCACCAGCTCGTCGTTGATCCGGCGGACGAGTTCGTCCTCGGCCAGGTCGGTGTCGGCCTGCTCCGGCAGGATCGTGGCCAGGGCGTAGCGCAGCTCGTCCGCGCCGTAGGCCTCGAGGTAGTCCAGCAGCGACTTGCCCACATTTCGGGACTTGGAGGCCTTCGCGCCCCGGAAGGTGACGTACTGGTTCGCCGGCACGTTGGTCGGCAGGTTCAGGGGCCGCTCGGCCTCGGTGTTGTGACCCAGCAGGTACGAGGGCCAGAACACGGCGTGGAACGGAACGTTGTCCTTGCCGATGAAGTAGTACGACTCGGCCTCGGGGTTCTCCCACCACGCCTTCCACGCATCCGGGTCCCCGGACCGTTGCGCCCACTCCTTGGACGCCGACAGGTACCCGATCACCGCCTCGAACCAGACGTAGATCCGTTTCTCGGAGGCCTCCGTCGAGATGTCGAGCTCGGGCGGGATCGGCACCCCCCAGGCGAGGTCACGCGTGATCGCGCGGTCGTGCAGCCCTTCGCGGACGAAACCCTGGGCCCAGTTGATGACGTGGCTTCGCCAGTGTTCCCGTCCCGCCAGCCACGTGGCCAACTCCTCCTGCAGCTTGGGCAGCAGCAGGAAGTAGTGCTCGGTCTCGCGTGGTTCCGGCACGGCCCCCGTCAGCTTGGAGCGCGGGTCGATCAGATCGATCGGGTCGAGGGTGGCGCCACAGCCGTCGCACTGGTCGCCACGGGCGTCCGGCGAACCACAGGACGGGCAGGTGCCCTCGACGTAGCGGTCGGGAAGGAAGCGGTCGGCCTGCGGGTCGAAGAACTGCTCGGTGGTCTTGGTGTCGATGTAGCCCGCGGCGTGCAGCCGCCGGAAGAGGTCCCAGGTCACCTCACGGTGGTTGTCCGTCATCGTGGTGGTGAACAGGTCGAACGAGATCCCGAGCCGGTCCCACTGTTCGAGGAAGCGCGGGTGGTAGCGCTCCACGATCTGAGCCGGGTCGACCCCCTCCTGGTCCGCCTTGACGGTGATGGGGGTCCCGTGCGCGTCGGTGCCCGAGACCATCAGCACCCGGTCCCCCGCGATGCGGTGGTAGCGGGCGAAGATGTCGGCCGGCAGGTAGCAGCCCGCGATGTGGCCGAGGTGCGACAGGCCGTTCGCGTACGGCCATGCGACGGCGACGAGGACGTGCCGGGAGGTGTCGGTGGGGGAACTCATGCGCAGATCCTACCGATCCCCGGTGCACTGCCCGGCCGCCCACACCGCGGTGACGACCCGCTCCGGCAGAGGCGCACCGCCCGGCGGCCCCGTGCTCGCCGCTACCGTCCCCACCCGTCCGGGCGGCCCTCCGTGACGAACGTCGGGCGATGCCGTCCACCCGCCTGCTGATCCCGCTCGTGCTGTTCGCCCTGCTGCTCGGAGGTCCCGTCCTGCTCCCCCGACCCGACGCCGGCACCCGGGACGGCCGCGAACTGGCCGGCCCCGACGGCCGGTTCTCCCGGCTCGCGGGGGTCGACGTCCACCACGAGACCACCGGGCCGGCCGACGCGCCGACGGTGATGCTGCTACACCACTTCTACGGCAGCACCGCGACCTGGCGCCACGTGTTGGCCGGCCTGTCCCCCACCCATCGCACGGTCGCCTTCGACCGGCCCGGGTTCGGCCTCACCGAGCGACCGAGACGGAACCGGTGGCCGCAGGACGCCAACCCCTACACCCGTGGGGCCTCGGCCCGCATCACCCTGGGGCTGCTCGACGAGGTCGGCGCCGGGGAAGCGGTCCTCGTGGGCGCCTCGGCGGGCGGGACCGTGGCGCTGGAGGCCTATGCGCGGGCACCCGAGCGCGTCCGTGCCCTGGTACTGATCAGCCCGGCGATCACGGGTGACGTCGGCCCACCCGCGGCGGTCCGTCCGTTGCTGCGCAGCGCACAGGCGCGCCGGCTCGGGCCCCGGCTCGTGCGCCGTCGCGCCGCCGACATCAGCCTCGAGCGCATCACCCGCTCGTGGCACGACCCGTCGAGGGCGACCCCCGACGACCTCGCGGCCTACCAACGCCCGCTGGAGGTCCAGGGCTGGGACCGGGGGCTGTGGGAGGCCGTGACCGCCGAGCCCCCGCCCGCACTCGGGGACCTGCTCGGCCGCATCGACGTCCCGACGCTCGTGGTCACCGGGGCCGCCGACCGGGTCATCTCGCCCCGTTGGAACGCCCGGACCGCCGCCGCCATCCCGGGCGCTCGGCTGGAGGTGCTCGGCGGCTGCGGGCACACCCCGCACGAGGAGTGTCCGGAGCAGCTGTTGGAGGTCCTGCGTGACTTCCTCGACGGACTGGAGCGGTGAGGCAGGCGCTCAGGCCGGCTCGCAGCGCACCCGCAGCTCCTCGACGCCGCGCAGGGTCACGCTGGGCCGGAAGGTCGGCTGTTCCAGCAGCTCGAGCGTCGCGAAGCGGTCCAGCAGGCGGTCGAAGACGACCTGCGCCTCCAGGCGGGCCAGGGCCGCCCCCAGGCAGTAGTGGATCCCGCCGCCGAAGCTCAACGCCGCCCCGTGGTCGCGCCCGACGTCGAAGCGGTCGGGGTCGGGGAACTGCTCCGGGTCGCGGTTACCGGCACCCAGGAAGGTGACCACCGACTCGCCGGCCCGGATCGGATGCCCGCCGATCTCGGTGTCCGCCAGGGCGTAGCGGCCGTTGACCTGGACCGGACTCTCGTAACGCAGCATCTCCTCGACCGCCGAGGGCAGCAGAGAGCGATCGTCACGCAGCCGCTGCAGCTCGCCGGGGTTGCGCAGCAGTGCCAGCAGCCCGCTGCCGATCAGGTTGGTGGTCGTCTCGAACCCGGCCGCGAACAGCAAAATCGTCACCGAGATGATCTCGTCCTCGTCGAGGACGTCGCCCGACTCCTCCGCCTGGACCAGCAGGCTGGTGAGGTCGTCCTGCGGCTCGGCCCGCCGCTTGGAGATCAGGTCGAGGAAGTACTCACGGAAGAAGTCCGCGGCCACCTCGGCACGGTCGACCTTCTCGTCGCTCTGGATCGGGTCGAGACGGGCGGTCAGATCCTGGGCGACGTCGCGGAACTGGGCCTGCTCGGCGCGGGGCACCCCGACGAGTTCGCCGATGACGGCCACGGGCAGCGGGAAGGCGAGCAGGTCCATGATGTCGGCCTCACCCTGCTCCGCGATCCGGTCGAGGCACTCGTCGGTCAGTTCGGCCACGTGCGGACGCATCGACTCGACCCGGCGTGGCGTGAAGCCGCGGTTGACGAGCTTGCGCTGGCGGGTGTGCTCCGGCGGGTTGAGGAACAGCATCGAGGGGCGCTGCCGCCGGCGCTGGCGTCGCACGCCACCGTTGAGTTGCGACTCGACGTCCTCGGGTGCCCGACCGAGCCTGGGGTCGCGCAGCGCCTCGGAGCAGTCCGCGTACCGGGTGAGGAACCAGATCCCCAGCTCCTCGTCGCGGTACATCGGCGCCGCGTCACGCAGCTGGTGGTACTTGGGGTACGGGTCCTGTGGGGGCGCGGGCGACCCCAGCAGTTCGACGGCCAATGGCCGCAGCTCCTCCGCGGTCGCCTGCACCGTGCTCATCGCTCTTCCCCTCATCCGACACGGGATACTGTCAGGTATCCGAAGTGTCCGCAAGCCCCGGCCGCGGGGCGCGACGAGGGTCGTGCGTGGCGCTAGCGCAGTGCGGCGCCACCCTCGAAGTCGAAGAAGTGCAGATACTCGGTACGGAAGCCGTAGTCGACGCGCTCCCCCACCCTCGGCGGCGCCTGGGCATCGAAGCGGGCGACGAAGTCCTGGCCGCCCTCGGCGGCACGGCGCTGGAGTTCCTCGAAGGCGTCCACATCGTCGATCGCGGCCCGCATGTCCTCGGACACGATCGGGGCCGCCCCGGTCTTGAAGTGCACCAGCATCTCGGCGCCCAGCATCTCGACCATGCGGATCTCGCGGCCCGGGAGGCGCTGATCCTGGGCCACCTCGTCCGCGAGGGTGAAGTGCTCCGGGCGCAGACCGACCGCGACCCGTTCCCCGACGTGATCGGGCACACCCGGATACTGCTCGATCGCAGCGTCCGGGACCCGCAGGCGGATGTTGCCGTCCTCGAGCTCCACGAACACGGTGTCGCCGTCCCTGACGAGCTGGGCCTCGGCGATGTTCATCGACGGCGAGCCCATGAAGCCGGCGACGAAGATGGTGTCGGGGTGGTCGTAGAGCCGCTGGGGTGCGTCGCACTGCTCGAGCCGGCCGGCCTTGAGGACCGCGACCCGGTCACCCATGGTCATCGCCTCGACCTGGTCGTGGGTCACGTAGAGCGTGGTCACGCCCAGCCGGCTCTGCAGGTCCGCGATCTCCGCGCGCATCTGCACCCGCAGCTTCGCGTCGAGGTTCGACAGTGGCTCGTCCATCAGGAACGCCTGTGGGCTCCGGACGATCGCACGTCCCATGGCCACTCGCTGTCG
Source organism: Nitriliruptoraceae bacterium (assembly GCA_007130695.1). Classification (GTDB taxonomy): domain Bacteria; phylum Actinomycetota; class Nitriliruptoria; order Nitriliruptorales; family Nitriliruptoraceae; genus SKLC01. Next base: position 43,430 of record SLRZ01000147.1, on the reverse strand, counting down.
CTGGCCACCGGAGAGGGCCTTGGGCTTGCGGTGGAGATAGTCGGTGAGTCCGAGGACCTCCGCCGCGTCGTTGACGCGCCGCTCGATCTCCGACTTGGGCACCTTGGCGAGCTTGAGCGCGAAGCCCATGTTGTCGGCCACCGACATGTGGGGGTAGAGCGCGTACGACTGGAAGACCATGGCGATGTCGCGTTCCTTGGGCGTGAGGTCGTTGACCACCTGCCCACCGATGCTCAGCTTCCCGCGCGTGATGTCCTCGAGCCCGGCGACCATCCGCAGGGCGGTGGACTTCCCGCACCCCGACGGCCCCACGAAGATCACGAACTCCTCGTCGGCGACCTCGAGATCGAGGTCGATGATCGCGTGTGTCCCGTCCGGGAAGATCTTGTTGACACCTTCGAACACGATTTCGGCCATGCGACGCCACCCTCCGCTCACGGGCGACCGGACCGGTCGCCAGCCCCAGCGGAGAAGACCGTAACGCCATGGGCAGGCCCCGGCAACGGGCAGAGGACTCTTGACGCCCGCGGCGCCGTGACCGCGCCGGCGGGCGTATCGTGGGCGGCTCGAGTCGGGCCATGCTCCCCGCCGTGCGGGCGGCGTGTCCCACTGGCGTGCGATCAGGAGGGCGAGCCGGTGACCGGATGGTGGGAGGGCGCCGTCGGCTACCAGATCTACGTGCGCTCGTTCGCGGACGCCGACGGCGACGGTGTCGGTGACCTGCCGGGGGCGCGCGAGCGACTTCCCTACCTCGCCGACCTCGGTGTGGACGTGATCTGGCTCACCCCCTTCTACCCCTCCCCACAGGCCGACCACGGCTACGACGTGTCGGACTACACCGGCGTCGATCTCGTCTTCGGCAGCGTGGCGGACGTCGACCACCTCGTCGCCGACGCACACCGCCTCGGACTGAGGGTGCTGATCGATCTCGTGCCCAACCACACCTCCGACCGCCACCCGTGGTTCGCCGACGCCCGTGCGTCGCGCGATTCCGACCGACGCGACTGGTACGTGTGGCGGGACCCCGCCCCCGACGGCGGCCCGCCGAACAACTGGGTGAGCCATTTCGGTGGACCCGCCTGGACCTTCGACGAGGTCACCGGGCAGTACTACCTGCACCTGTTCCTGCCCGAACAGCCCGACCTCAACTGGGACCACCCCGAGGTCCGCTCGGCGTTCAGACGCATCCTCACCTTCTGGTTCGACCGCGGGGTCGACGGCTTCCGGATCGACGTCGCGCACGCACTCGTCAAGGACCCCGGGTTGCGCGACGACCCGTGGATCGACGGCCCGCCCGCCGACGACGCCTCCCCCCAGGAGGTCTTCGCGGCACTCGACCACGTCCACGACCTCGACCAGCCGGCGGTCCTCGACATCTACCGGGAGTGGCGGCAGGTGGCCCGGCGCTACGACGCGGTCCTGGTCGGCGAGGTCTATCTACTCCGTCCCGAGGCCCTGACCCGCTACGTCGAGGGCCGCGACGGACTCCACGCGGCCTTCTGCTTCCCCGTCCTCAAGGTCGACTGGGACGGGCCCCGGATCCGGGAGATCCTCCAACGCAGCGTCGCGGCCGGTGGCGACCGCCTCGCCTGGCCCCTGTCGAGCCACGACGACCCGCGCGCCGCGACCCGGTTCGGTGGCGGGCCCACGGGCTCGCGCCGGGCCCTGGCCTACCTCGCGCTGCTGTGCGCGCTGCCGGGCGTGCCGTTCATCTACCAGGGCGACGAGCTCGGCCTCGAGGACGGCGAGGTGGCGGCCGGCGCCGACCCCATCGCCGTGCGCAACCCCGGGGCGACGGGACGTGACGGGGCGCGCACCCCCATACCGTGGGCCCCGGGCCCCGGCTACGGATTCACCACCGGCGAACCCTGGTTGGGCTTCGGCGCCAACCGGCACGACGGACTGACGATGCTCGCCCAGGACGCCGACCCCGGGTCGCACCTCAACGCGGTCCGTCGGCTGCTGGCCTGCCGACGTGGGCTGACCGGTCTCCACGCCGCCGCCACCGTGCAGTGGCTGGACACGACCCCCGGGGTCGTGGCCTTCCGGCGCGGCGACGTCCTGGCCGCCTGCAACGCCGGCGACCGGTCGGCGGTGGTGACCCTCCCCGCGGACGGAGAGCTGGTGCACGCCACCGGCGGCGACACCCGGGTGGAGGACCGCGAGCTGCACCTGCCCGCCGACGTGACCGCCTACGTGCGGCTGCCGTCGTGATCGTCGTCACCGGGGAAGCGCTGATCGACCTGGTGCCCGAGGGTGGGCTCCTGCGGCCGTCACCGGGCGGCTCGCCGTACAACGTCGCCGTCGGCCTCGCCCGACTCGGTCGACGGGTGGGTTACCTCGGCCCGCTCTCCGACGACGGCTTCGGTCGGCTGCTGGCCCGGGGCCTGACCGAGGAGGGTGCCGACACCATCCTCGCCACCCCGACCCGGGCGCCGACGACCCTCGCCGTGGTGCACCTCGACGCCGAGGGTCGGGCCGGCTACCGCTTCTACCTCGAGGGGACCTCCGCGGTCGGGTTACGACCCGAGGACCTGCCGGCCCTGCCGCACGGCGCGGCCCTGCACCTCTCCCTCGGAGCGGTCGGCCTGCGGACCGTCCCCGCCGGCGAGACCTACCGCACCCTGCTCGACCGCGAGCGTGGTCGGCGGTTCGTCTCCCTGGACCCCAACGTCCGGGCCGAGGCCGTCACCGACCACGCGACCTACCGCACGCTGCTCGAGGAGGCGGTCGCCTGCTGTGACCTCGTCAAGGTCAGCGACGAGGACCTCGCGGCCCTCTACCCCGACCGTGACCCGATCGAGGTCGCGCGGCGTTGGCGGGACCTCGGACCGGCCCTGGTCGTGGTCACCCGCGGCGCCTCCGGCGTGTGGGCCGGCGCTCCGGTGGGGGAGGTCGAGGTGTCCGCGATCGAGGTGGAGGTGGTCGACACCGTCGGCGCCGGCGACGCCTTCACCTCGGCGCTGCTGGCCACCCTCGCCGTGGACCACCGGCTGACACGTGGGAGCCTCGACCACCTCGATACCGGGCAGCTGACCGGTGCCCTGACCTATGCGGCCGGCGCCGCCGCCCTGGCCTGCACCCGGCGCGGCGCCGACCCACCGCGCACGGGCGACTGGTGACGGGCTCACCGACTCGAGACACTGTCAGGTTTCCGAAATGTCCACGGGAGGGGGCCGCCTGCCGGCGCCGTCCACCGCGCGGCACAGGTGCACGGTCGGTGTCCGGTCCGGAAACCGCCGGCGGTAGGCGTCGACGACTTCCTCACCGACGACCGCCGCTCGCGCGCTGGGAACCAGCGCCACGATCGAGCCACCGAAGCCCGCCCCCGTCATCCGCGCCGCGGTGGCTCCCGCACCGCGGGCGAAGGCCACCAACGTGTCGAGCTCCGGGATGGTCACCTCGAAGTCGTCACGCAGGCTGGCGTGCCCATCGTCGAACAACTCGCCGAGTCGGTCGAGATCACCGCACCGCAGGGCGGCCTCGACCTCGAGGACCCGGGCGTTCTCGGTGACCACGTGCCGCAACCGCCTGGCGGGGACGTCGTCGAGTCCGGCCAGCAGCCCGTCGAGCTCTTCCGGGTCGACGTCGGCTGGTCGACGACCACCGAGCACGGGCAGCGCCGCGCCCAGCTCCTCCGTTCGGGCGCGGTACGGCGAGGCCTCCAGCTCCCGGCGGACCCCCGAGTCGATGAGTAGCAGGAGGTGGTCTGGCGGCAGCGGCACGTGGCGGTGCTCGAGGGTGTGGCAGTCGAGCAGCAGGCCGTGACCCGCGCGGGCCAGGATCGAGGCCGCCTGGTCCATGATCCCCGACGGCACCCCGACGGCCCGGCGCTCGGCGCGCCGGCACAGTCGCGCGAGCTCGAGGTGGTCGAGGGGGAGGTCGGCGACAGCGCACAGCGCTGTGGCCACCACCACCTCGAGAGCCGCCGAGGACGACAGCCCCGCACCCTGTGGCAGGTCGGAACTCAGGTGGCCCACGAGGCCGACAGGGCGGCGGCCGGCGTCGTCCAGCTCGGCGGCGACCGCCCGCACGTACCGTCCCCAGCCCCGGTCCGGCCCCTCGCTGCCGTCCGCGGGCAGGCGCACCTCCTCGCCGGCACCGTCGGAGCGCAGCGTGATGGTGTCACCGCCCGGCCTCACCTCGAGGCTGATCGCCCGGTCGATCGCGGCAGGCAGCACGAGTCCGCCCGTGTGGTCGGTGTGCTCGCCGATCAGGTTCGCTCGTCCCGGGGCGGAAAACCGTCGCTCGGTCGGCATCGGCGTCACGCGTCCACCTCGCGGACCACCGCGACCCCACCGGGCGGCACCGTGATCCGCCCGCTCACCTCGGCCCCGGTGAGCAGGTCGACGCCCGCCGCATCGACCTCGACCATCGCATCGCGGTGATTGAGCACGAAGAGATAGCTCGGTCCCTGCTCGTGCGAGCGCCGCACCACCTCGACGCCCGACGGTGCACGGGTCACGGGTCGGACCCCGGCCTCGTCCAGGACCCGTCGTACGAGTCGCACGCGGGCGTCGTCGTCGAGTTCCGTGGCGACGTACCAGGCCGCGCCCTCCCCCACGGCGTGACGGGTGAGGGCCGCGAGGCCCGCCTGGGGCCCGTCGCTGTAGGTGGCCACGGCCTGGGCGCCGCATAGGTGCAGGTGCTCGGTCCAGACGCTGCCGGTCCCCCCGTCGTCGAGCCGTACCTCCTGTTCCGGCAACAGTGGATGGAACTCCTCGACCCAGATCCCCAACAGCTCGCGGAACGCCCCCGGGTAGCCGCCGGGGAGCACCCGGTCGTGCTCGTCGACGATGCCCGAGAAATAGGTGATCAGCGCGGTGCCGCCGGCGCGGACGAAGCGCTCGATCGTCTCGACGGCGGCCCGGTCGACGAGGTAGAGCGTCGGCACCACGACCAGCCGGTAGCCGGACAGCTCGGCCCCGGGCGCCACGACGTCCACGCCGGTGTGGGTGTCGAACAGCGCGGCGTGCCACGCACGGACCCGATCGCGGTAGGTCACGTCGACCGAGGGATGGGCGAACTGCTCGACCGCCCACCAGCTCTGCCAGTCGAAGATCAGCGCCACCTCGCTCACCACACGACTGCCGACGACCTCGGCGAGCCGTGCCAGGTCCGCGCCGAGCGCCCGCACCTCGCGGTGCACCCGCGTGTCGGGGCCCGCATGCGGCAGCATCGCCGAGTGGAACCGCTCCGCTCCCGCCGTCGATGCGCGCCACTGGAAGAACAGCACCCCGTCGGCACCCCTCGCGATGTGCTGCACACTGTTGCGGCGCAGCTGTCCCGGTGCCTTGGGCGGGTTGCGCGGCTGCCAGTTCACCGCGCCGGTCGAATGCTCCATCAGCAACCAGGGCCGGCCGCTCGCCAGGCCGCGGGTGATGTCGGCGCTCAGACCCAGTTCCACGTGGGCCCGGGGATCGTCCGCGACGAGATAGTGATCGTTGGCGATGAGGTCCAGTTCGGGCGCCCAACTCCAGTAGTCCGCGTCGCGGAACACCCACATCGCCATGAGGTTGGTGGTGACCGGGACCTCGGGGGTGACGCGCCGCAGGACGTCGCGTTCAGCGGTGAAGCAGGCCAGCAGTTCGTCGGAGGAGAAGCGCCGGAAATCGAGCTCCTGGGAGGGATTGCCGATGGCGGGGTTGGCCCGCGGCGGCAGCACCTCCTCCCAGGCGTGGACCCGCTGGCTCCAGAACGCCGTCCCCCACGCGTCGTTGAGCGCATCGAGGTCGTCGGCGTAGCGGATCCGCAGCCAGCCGCGGAAGGCGTCGGCGGAGACGTCGCAGAAGCAGTGGGCGTTGTGGGCACCCAACTCGTTGCCCACGTGCCACAGCACCAGGGCCGGATGATCGGCGTAGCGCTCGGCCATGCGCCCGGCGAGGCGGACCGCCCGGTCGCGGAACACCGACGAGCTGGGGCAGAACGCCTGCCGGCCTCCCGGCCACAGCCGGCGTCCGTCGCGGGTCACCGGCAACGTCTCGGGATGGCGGTGGGCCAGCCACGGGGGAGGCGAGGCCGTGGCCGTCGCGAGGTCGACGGCGATGTCGGCCCCGGCGAGGTCGTCCAGCACGCGGTCGAGCCAGGCGAACTCGTACCGGTCGGGCGCGGGCTCGATCAGTGCCCAGCTGAACACCCCGACGGTGACGAGGTTCACCCCGGCCGCGCGCATCAGCTCGAGATCCTGTGCCCGCACCTGTTCGGGCCACTGCTCGGGGTTGTAGTCCCCGCCGTAGAGCAGGCCGCCGCACCGCTCGACGACCCCGGCCAGGGCCGAGGGAGCATCGCGTCCCGGTGTGCCGCCGGCGCCGTCGCTCCGGGCCGTCACCTCCCACCCCCGGGGCGTTCGACCGAGGAGGTCGGTCCGGCATCCCGGAGGAGCTCCGCGGCCCGCTCGGGGGCGACGTCGTTGATGAACACGCCCATGGCCGACTCGGACCCGGCCAGGAACTTCACCTTGTCCGGGGCCCGCTGGATCGAGAACAGCTGCAGGTGCAGGTGGGCGAGGTCGCGGTCCTCGGCGACCGGGGCCTGGTACCAGGCGGCCACGTACGGCAGAGGATCGTCGAAGACCCGGTCGAAGCGTGCGAGCAGGTCGCGGTAGACCTCGGCGAGCTCGGCCCGTTCGGCCTCGTCGAGCGCCGGCAGGTCGGGCACCCGTCGGTGTGGCACGAGGTGGACCTCGAACGGCCACCGGGCGGCAGCCGGGACGTAGGCGGTCCAGTGCGCGCCGGCGGTCACGATCCGTCGGGCCGCCTCGACCTCGGCGGCGAGGACGTCGGCGAGCAGGCCGCGGCCGGTGCGCTCCTCGTGCTCGCGGGCCCGGTCGAGCATCCGCCGGGTTCTGGGCGTGACGAAGGGATAGCCGTAGATCTGGCCGTGGGGATGGTGCAGGGTGACCCCGATCGCCTGCCCACGGTTCTCGAAGACGAAGACCTGGGCGACGTCGGCGCGGCGCGAGAGCGCCGAGGTCCGCTGGGCCCACGCCTCGACCACCGTGCGGGCGCGGACGTCCGAGAGCGAGCCGAAAGAGGCCCCATGGTCGCTGGTGAAGCAGACCACCTCACAGCGCCCGCCACCCGACCACCGGCGCAGGGCCGGGTCGGCGAGCTCGCCGTCGTCCACGTCGGCGGCGACGCCGGCACCCAGACTCGGGAACCGGTTCTCGAACACCACCACGTCGTAGTCGCCGCTGGGGATCTCCGTGGCGCGTCCGGCGGTCGACGGGCACAGGGGGCAGGCATCGGTCGGTGGGAGGTGCGTCCGTCCCTGGCGGTGGGAGGCCACGACCACCCACTCCCCCAGCAGGGGGTCGTGGCGCAGCTCCGAGTGGCTCGTCGCCGGTGCCAGGTCCCGGGTGTCGACCGCGGCACGGTCAGCGCCCGGGGCGTCGTCGAAGTAGACGATCTCGCGACCGTCGGCGAGGCGCGTCGTCGTCGGGATCACCTTCGTCCCTCTCCCCTCGGCGGGCCCCGTGCGGCATCATGCCGCTTCCCGCCGCGTGCCGCACGGCACCGGGCGGCCGGCGACACCGGAGAGGTGCCCATGCAGACCGTCGCCGAGATCGACATCGACCCCGCGCTCGCCCGGGTGCACGAACACGGCTGGCAGTCGTGGACCCCGACGGCGACCTACCGCGTCGACGAGGCACCCCACCGCTCGCGGCACGAGCTGTTCCGTCTCCTCCACTGCCGCGCGGACGCACCCGTCCCCGGGCCGGAGGCGTTCCAGGGCGACGGGCTGCTCGCCGTCGAGACCGGTCACGGCGCCGTCCACGTCGTCGCCGCCCCCGACGGCCGGACCGAGGTCCCGACGATCCGCGCCGAACTCGACGGGACCCGCCTGCGGCTCACCGCGGACGCCGCCGTCGACCACCTCGTCGACGAGGGCCGTGGGGGCATCGACGGGGCACTGGCACGCTGGGCGGACGGGGTGGTCTCTCGTCTGGCCCTCCCACCCGTGCGGCCCGCACCGACGGTGTGGTGCTCGTGGTACCACTACTTCACCGACGTCACCGAGCGGGATGTCGACGAGAACCTCCAGGCCATCGAGGAGGTCGAGCTGCCCGTCGACGTCGTCCAGCTCGACGACGGCTACCAGGCGGCGATCGGCGACTGGCTCACCCTGTCCGATCGCTTCGCGTCGGTGGGGGCGATGAGCCGCCGCATCCGCGACCGTGGCCGTCGTGCCGGGATCTGGGTCGCGCCGTTCCTGGCCGGAGCCGACTCGCGGCTGGCCGCCGAGCACCCCGACTGGCTCGTGGGTGGCCCCCAGGCCCCCGTGTCGGCCGGACACAACTGGGGCCAGGACCTCGCCGCCCTCGACGTCACCCATCCGGATGCGGCCCACTACCTGACCCGGGTGTTCTCCACGATGCGCGACTGGGGCTTCGACTACTTCAAGATCGACTTCCTCTACGCCGGTGCGCTGCACGGTCGCCGGCACGGCACTCCGGACCCGCTGGTGGCCTACCGCGAGGGGCTGGACCTGATCCGCGAGGCCATCGGTGACGCTTATCTGCTGGGCTGCGGCGCGCCCCTGCTGCCGAGTCTCGGGAAGGTGGACGCCATGCGGATCAGCCCCGACACCGGCCCCGACCACGAGCCTCTCGAGGGCGAGCTGTGCCTGCCGTCCACCCGCTCGGCGATGCTCACCGGGGCGGCACGGGCCTTCCAGCACGGCCGCTTCTGGGTCAACGATCCCGACTGCCTGATCGTGCGCCCGGCGGTCGAGCGCCGCGAGCAGTGGGCGTCGCACGTCGAGCGCTACGGCGGACTCATGGCCTCCAGCGACCGCATCGCCGACCTCGACGAGTGGGGCCGACAGACCACGCACAGACTGTTGGGCAAGCAGGTTCCCACCCACCTCGTGGGTGGCTGATCCCCGAGGCGTCGTCACCCGCTCCCGACACCGCGGACCGCCTCACGGGTCAGCGCATCTCGCGCAGGGCCCGCCGTCGCTCCTCGACCGGATCGACGTCGCTGTAGGACCAGTCGTGCTGCTTGAGGTGGTAGCGGGGGTGGTAGGTGACCTCGCCGGAGTCCTCGTCGATGTGGTCGATCAACGGGGTCGGCAGGTCGGCCGAAGTGGGCTCGCCGCGCTCGACGGTGCCGGCGAACTCCGCAGCGAATGCCTGCACGGTGCTGCCGACCAACAGCTGTGCACCGACCGGCAGGTAGCAGCGATTCTGGTCGGTGACGGTCTGGTTGCGCTTGAGCATGCGTTCGAGGTCGGTCTGCGTGGCCTCGGCCCGCTGGGCCGAGGACAGCACGTCGGCCATCTCCATGTTGCCGAGCTTGCAGGCGTTGCACTGCCCACACGACTCCACGGCCAGGAAGTTCACCAGCACCGAGAGCACGTCGACCATGTTGCGGGAGGAGTCGTAGACGATGAACCCGCCCGACCCGAGCCCGAGACCGGCCTCCTGCATCTCGTCGAAACCGAGCGGGGTGTCCAGCTTGTCCGGCGTGATGACCGCGGCCGAGACCCCGGAGTAGACCGCCTTGACGTCATCAGCACCGGCGATGTCGACCAGCAGCGTGCGCAGGCTCGTCCCCAGTGGCAACTCGTAGACCCCGGGGTGGGCGACGTCGCCGACGACCGTGAAGACCATCGTGCCGGGCGAACCCTCGGTGCCCGCACCGCGGAACCAGTCCGGACCGTGGGCGAGGATGCGTGTGACGTGCGAGAGGGTCTCGACGTTGTTGACGATGGTCGGGTTGGACTGCGTGGTCGAGGCGTACAGGCCCGCCTCGAAGGGCTTGACGATGCGCGGCATCGGCAGCTTGCCCTCGATGACCTCGAGCATCCCCGTCTCCTCACCGAAGAGGTACTCGTCGGGACCGGTGACGACCTCGATCCGCTCGGCGCCCGGCCAGCTGGCCGCGACCGCCTCGGACAAGGCTTCCCTCAGCCGCTGAACGGGTCGGGTGAACTTCTCCTTGATCCCGATGTAGGCGTGTTCCGCGCCGCTGGCGTGCAGTGCGATGCAGATCCCCTCGATGAACGCATAGGGCTGCTGGGCGATCAGCACCCGGTCCTTGTAGGTACCGGGTTCCCCCTCCGCGGCGTTGGCGACCAGCGTGACCCGGCCACCGTGCTCGGCCGCGGTGGCCTGCACGCCACGCCACTTGGTCGCCGTGGGAAAGCCGGCCCCACCCCGGCCGCGCAGGCCGGCCCGGTCGACGAGGTCGGTGACCTCCCCGGGCTCCATCCCGAGGGCCGCCTGCAGCCCGACCCCGCCGCCCTGGCGCAGATGCTCGGCCAGCGAGGTGACCGGTGCGGGTGGCAGCAGTCGGTCGGCGTCGTCCACGGGGTCTGCCACGGGAATCTCCAACTGCCTCTAGTAGGGGTTCGCCCGGTCTGCGTGCTCCTCGGCGAGCTCCTCCTCGACCTCTTCCGGGAACGAGATCCGGTCGGGGTCACCGTCGGAGACGTAGCGGCGCACGTTGCTGCCGTCCTCGAGCGCCCGGAGCCACCAGGCCGAGCCGAACTGGAATTCGGGGTCGACGTTGGTCTGGATCCGGGGGATCGCCGCCGGGTCGAAGTCCGCGTCGAACGGGGAGGGTGCCGGGTTGTAGCCCACCAGCAGCACCCCATCGTGCTCGTAGCCGGTGCTCTCCCACTCACCGCTGACCGCCAACGACTCGTCGTTCGGGAACAGCCCCAGCGGCAGCGACAGGGTGGCCACCTCGGCGTCGTCGACGATGGAGGTGACCACGTCGACGTTGCGGCCGAGCTCCTCGCGCACCTCGTCGTCACCCAGGGACGAGAGATTCGGGTGGGTGTGGGAGTGGTTGCCGATCTCCATGCCGGCCTCGTGGAGGGCCGCGAGGATCTCCTCGCCGTCCTCCTGGCCACCGAACAGGGACCCCGAGATCACGTACACCGACGCCACCGGCTCCACGTCGTCGTAGTCGGCGGCGACGTCGATCAGGATCCCCATCGAGGTGTCCTCAGCGATCTCGCCGTCGTCGTCCAGGTAGGCCTGGCTGCGGGTCGAGTCGTCGAAGGTGAGCACGACGGGGCTCTTGCCGGCCGGCACGTCGATCTCGCCCCGTGCCAGCTGCAGGGTGGTGATCGGCACGTACCCCTCGTCGAAGAGGAACTCGAGTTCGCTGCGGAACTCCTCCGGGGTCATGTCGAAGTCGCTGCCGCCGTCGTCGCGGAGCTGGTGGTACATCAGGACCGGGATCTGCCCGAGCTCGTCGGCACCGACCTCCGCGGGGTCGACCTCCGGCTCCTCCGGCTCGGGCTCGTCCTCCTCCTCGTCGGTCTCCGGCTCGTCCGGCTCGGGCTCGGCGGACTCGACGTCGCCGGGGTCCTCACGGGCGTCGTCGCGCTCGCCGTCGGCGCAGGCGGCCAGGGCCAGGGCGAGGGCCAGTGCGGCCGCAGGGGCCTTCACGTGGGGGCGTCGAATGGACACGGTCCTGGAGGTCCTCGGTCGTCGCGTCGGTGCGGAGCCGGAACGGTACCGTCAGCCCACTGCTGGCCGTCCACTCGAGGGCCCGGCCGTCCGCTGGCCGATCGTCCGCCGCTTCCACGCCGACCACCCGGGGATCGCGTTGCCAACCTCACCTGCGCCCACCTCCGCGACCCGCCGTCGCCGCACCTTCCTCGTCCTGGGACTGCTGGTCCTGGCCGCCCTGGCCGTGGGCGCGACGATGGCCCTCGGCGGCTCCGACGACGACGTCGCCTTCGAGGGACCCGACGACGACCTCATCAACGCCGAGGCGCTCGAGCAGCTCTCCTTCGAGGTCACCGCCGAGCGGGCGGAGACGCTCGCGGAGGCGACCGTCGAACTCGACGGCGAGGACGTCACCGAGGACGCCGAGCTCGCCGACAGCGCGCTGGTCTACGCCCCCCGCGAGCTCGGCGACGGCGAGCACGAGGTCGAGATCTCCGTGCCCTCCCGCGTCGGCAGCCAGAGCGAGCGCTGGAGCTTCACCGTCGACGCCACGCCGCCGGAGCTCGAGGTCGCCTCGCCGGAGGGTGCCGTTGTCTTTCTCAACCAGGAGACCGTGGTCGCCGGAATCACCGACCCCGACGCGACCCTCACCGTCGACGGCGAGGAGGTCGAGGTCGGCGAGGACGGCAGCTTCGAGGTCACCTACGACGAGCCGCCCTCGGAGTCGCTGACGATCGTCGCCGTCGACGAGGCCGGCAACGAGACCGTGGACGAGCGTGAGCTGACGGTGCTGCGCAGCCGGGTCGAGGTCGACGAGGTGCGTGCGGTGCACGTGACCGGCAACGCCTGGAACCACGACGGCCTGCGGGGCCAGGTCATGGAGATGATCGAGGACGGCAAGATCAACTCGGTCCAGCTCGACATCAAGGGTGAGAGCGGCCGCATCTACAACAACACCGACGTCGAACTGGCCAACGAGATGGGCGCGTCCTTCGGGTTCTACGACCTCGAGGACGTCGTCGACGAACTCCACGACATGGGGGTGCACGTCATCGGCCGCGTCGTCGCCTTCAACGACCCCCACCTCGGCGAGTACGCCCAGGGCAACGGCGACATGGAGTGGCTGGTCCAGACCCCCGACGGCGAGCCCTACACGGCCGGCTACGGCTGCTGCTTCACGAGCTTCGCCAACGACGAGGTACTGGACTACAACATCGGGCTCGCCATCGAGGCGGCCCAGGCCGGCGTCGACGGGATTCTGTGGGATTACGTCCGCCGCCCGGACGGTGACCCCGACGCGATGGTCTACGACGGGCTGGCCGACGACGCGGGGGGCTCCACCCTCGAGCAGGCCGTGGTCGACTTCGTCGCCAGGGCGGACGAGGCGCTCGAGCCGTACCACGTCGAGCACGGCGCCTCGGTCTACGGCATCGCCGCGACCCGTCCGACCCAGATCGCCCAGGACATCGAGGGCATGTCCCAGCACCTCGACTACGTCGCCCCGATGCTCTACCCCTCCCACTGGGGCCCCGGCGAGTACGACGTCGCCAACCCCGTCCAGCAGCCCTACGACATCATCCACGCCTCACTGGATGAGTTCCTCGAGATCACCGAGGCCAGCGGCCGCGCCCGGGTGGTGCCGTGGCTCGAGGACAGCAACTACCCGGTCAGCCTCGGGGTCGCCGACCGGGGTCAGTACGTCCGAGACCAGATCCGGGCCGCGCTCGACCGCGACGTCAACGAGTGGATCATGTGGGACAGCCACGTGAACTACACCGTGGACGCCTACGAGGTCCACGACGACTGACCGATCCCGTCCGGGGCCCGTCGACGAGGCGATCCGCGACGTCCCGAACCGCACGCGCGGCTGAACGCCACCGGCCCGGAAGGCCGGGCGACGGCGTGCCGCCCGGCCCCCGGTCAGGCCTTGCCGGCCGGATCGAGGGTGTCGGCCATGAGCACCCGGTGCTCCTGGTCGTGGATGACGTGCTGCCCGGTCGCCGGGGAGGCCGATGCCTTGCGCGAGGCGTGGCGCAGGCTGCGTCCGTCGCCGAGTCCGGCCAGCACCTCCCGCAGGCGGCCGGCCACGAAGCCCCAGGGGCCCATGTTCTCCGGCTCCTCTTGCGTCCAGCAGATGTCGGTCGCCCCCGGGTAGCGCTCGAGGATCTCCCCCAACTGCTCGTCCGGGAACGGATACAGCTGCTCCACCCGGACCACCGGCACGTCGAGGTCACGCTCGTCGCGCTCCGCCATGACGTCGTAGGCGACCTTGCCGGAGCACAACACGACGGTCGTGGCGTGCGCGGGATCGCGGTCACCGTCGTCGGCGAAGGCGGGGTCGTCGAGCGTCTCGTGGAAGTGCCCGGTCGTGAACGCCTCCAGGGGGGAGAACGCCCGGGGGGAGCGCAGCAGCGACTTCGGGGTGAACACGACCAGGGGCTTGTGCACGCCCTGGTGGATCTGGCGACGCAACAGGTGGAAGTACTGCACCGCCGAGGTGGCGTTGCACACCTGGATGTTGTCCTCGGCGCACAGCGTCAGGAAGCGTTCGATCCGCGCCGAACTGTGCTCCGGGCCCTGCCCCTCGAAGCCGTGGGGCAGCAGCAGGACCAGCCCGGAGGTCTCGTCCCACTTGTCCTCACCGGAGACCAGGAACTGGTCGATCGGGATCTGGGCACCGTTGACGAAGTCGCCGAACTGCGCCTCCCAGCACACCAGCGCCTGCTTGTCCTGTACCGAGTAGCCGTGCTCGAAGCCGACCGCGGCGTACTCGGAGAGCAGCGAGTCGTAGATGAACCACTTGCCCTGTTCGCCCTCCTCCGCCAGGTTGGCCAACGGCAGGTACTCCTCACCGCTCTTGAAGTCGACCTGCACCGCGTGGCGCTGCGAGAACGTGCCGCGACGCGAGTCCTGACCGGCCAGCCGCACGTTGGTGCCCTCGAGCAGCAGCGAGCCGAACGCGAGGGTCTCGCCCAGCGCCCAGTCGATCGACCCCGACTCGTAGCGTTCCTTGGCCTTCTTGAAGATGCGGTCGAGCTTGGGGTGGCGCGTGAAGTCGTCCCGGGTGTCGAACTGCACGGAGGCGATGCGGTCGAGGTGGTCGCGCGGGACCCCGGTCTCGACGGGCGGCAACGGACCCCGTGACTCGCCGGCCGGCACCACCTCGGGCGGCTCGGGGGGAGCGGCCTGCTTGGTCTCGTCGAAGGCCTGTTGCAACCGTGACTCGAAGTCCTCGAGGAACTCCTCCGCCTCCTCGATCGAGATGTCGCCGCGACGGACCAGCCGCTCGGTGTAGACCTTGCGCACCGAGCGCTGGTTGTCGATCATCGCGTACATCTGCGGCTGGGTGAACGACGGGTCGTCGGCCTCGTTGTGCCCGTGGCGGCGGTAGCAGATCAGGTCGATGACGATGTCGCGGTGGAAGCGCTGGCGGTAGTCGAACGCCAGCTGGGCCACCCGGACCACGGCCTCGGGGTCGTCACCGTTGACGTGCAGGATCGGGGCCTGGACGGTCTTGGCGACGTCGGTCGCATAGAAGGAGGACCGTGCCGAGTCCGGCGTGGTGGTGAACCCGACCTGGTTGTTGATCACCACGTGGACGGTGCCACCGGTGCGGTATCCGCGCAGCTGCGAGAGGTTGAGGGTCTCCACGACCACGCCCTGGCCCGCGAACGCGGAGTCCCCGTGCATGAGCACGGGCAGGACGGGGAACTCCTCACCCTGGTCGTAGTGGTCCTGCAACGCCCGGGAGATCCCCTCGACGACCGGGTTGACGGCCTCGAGGTGCGACGGGTTCGGCGGCAGGTGCAGCTCGATCTCCTCACCGGCCCGGGAGGTGTAGGAGCCACGGAAACCGAGGTGGTACTTGACGTCGCCGGACCCCTGCACCGTGTCGGGGTCGATGTGGCCCTCGAACTCGCCGAAGATCTGCCGGTAGCTCTTGTTGAGGATGTTGGAGAGCACGTTCAGCCGCCCGCGGTGGGCCATGCCCATCACCACGTCGCGGATGCCCTCGTCGGCCGCACGCTCGATGACCCGGTCGAGCAACGGGATGAGTGCTTCCGCGCCCTCGATCCCGAAACGCTTCTGGCCCACGTACTTGGTGTGCAGGAAGCTCTCGAAGGCCTCCGCGGAGTTCAGACGCTCGAGGATCCACTGCTGGTCCTCGGCCGAGACCTGTTCGTCGACCCCCTCGACCTGCTCGCGGATCCAGGTCTTCTGCTCCGGGTCGAGGACGTGGCCGTACTCGATGCCGATGGTGCGGCAGTAGGCGTCGCGCAGCACGCCCAGCGCGTCGCCCAGCGGCATCCGCTGCGCGGTCCCGCCGATGTCGGTGAGGAACTCGCGGTCGAGGTCCCAGATCGACAACCCGTAGTACGTCGGGTCGAGTTCCGGGTGCATCGACGGCGGGGTCAGGCGCAGCGGATCGAGGTCGGCGATGAGGTGCCCACGGACCCGGTACATGTTGAACAGCTGGTCGACGTGCATCTGCTTGGTGAGCAGGTCGGTCTCGCTGTCGAACTCCGAGGAGTCCGCCCGCCACCGTGCCGGCTCGTAGGGCATACCGAGCGAGGTGAAGACCTCGTCGTAGAACCCGTGCTCGCCGAGCAGCAGCTCATGGACCCGCTTGAGGAACATCCCGGACTCCGCGCCCTGGATCACGCGGTGGTCGTAGGTCGAGGTCAGCGTGATGACCTTGCTGATGCCGAGCTTGGCGATGACGCGCGGGTCGGCCGCCTGGTAGCCCGGCGGGTAGTCGATGCTGCCCACCCCGAGGATCGCCGACTGCCCGGACATCAGCCGCGGGATCGAGTGCACCGTGCCGATGGTGCCGGGGTTGGTGATGGTGATGTTGCCGCCCGAGAACATCGCGGGATCGAGCTTCTTCGTGCGGATCTTGCGGATGATGTCCTCGTAGGCCCGCAGGAACTCGTCGAACGTGAGCAACTGCGCGTTCTGGATGACCGGCACGAGCAGGGAGCGCGACCCGTCGTCGTTCTCGATGTCGACGGCCAGGCCCAGGCCGAAGTCCTCGGGGCGCAGGACCGCCGGCTTGCCGTCCTCCGTCTCGGTGAAGGTGTTCTTCATCGCCGGCACGTGTTCGGCGGCCCGGACCATCGCATAGGCGATGATGTGGGTGAAGGAGACCTTGCCGCCCCGGGTGCGGCGCAGGTAGTTGTTGACGATGCGGCGGTTGACCTCGAGCAGCTTCGCGGGCACGTCGCGGACCGAGGTCGCCGTCGGCACCCCCAGCGAGGTCTCCATGTTCTCGACGATGCGGGCCCCGGCACCGCGCAGCTTCTCCGGCTGCGGGCCGTCCTCGCTGACCTGGGCGACGGCCCGACGGCGGCCCGGTTCGCCCGTGTCCTTCTTCTTCTGCTCCGTCTTGCTCCCGTTGCCGCCCCCGCCGTCCGCGGGCGAGTCGGGGCGGTAGTCGGCGAAGAAGTCACGCCAGCTCTTCGACAGCGAGGACGGGTCCTCGCGGTACTGCTCGTACATCTCCTCGACGAGCCAGGTGTTGAGCTCCGACTGGGATCGACTGGAGGCTTCTGCGCTGCTGGCCATGGTGGTTGCGGTGCTCCGGGGCGGGGTCGCCCCGAGGGTATGCCCACGGCGCCAGGAGTGCGGTGCCGGGGCGGTCCGGCCGCGCACGGCGCGCGGGGCGTCCGGCCGCCCCAGCGTCCGTCCGGCGGCGGAGGTCCACGGCCACGGCGTCCGCGAGACCCGTCGGAACCGGTCGACGTCGCCTGACGTCCCACCCGTCGACCCCGAGGCGAGGACGAAGGATGCGACGACTGACCGTGGCCCTGCTGCTGGCCCTGACCGTGCTGGCCGGCTGCAGTCCGGACGACGAGACGGCCTCCGACGCACCGGACACGACCGTGGCGAACGACCACACCGAGGCGGAGGAGGATGCACCCGCCGCCGCGATGCCGGACGCGCAACGGGCCCCGCAGGCCGCGGACGACGGCGAGACGGCCGCGGACGCGACCGTCCGCCCGGCCTCACGGGCCGGTGGTCGGCGGGTGGTCCGCACGGCCGAGATCGAACTGCTCGCCGAGGACTCGGCGCGCACGAGTGAGGACGTCATGCGCCTCGCGGAGCGCGCGGGCGGCTTCGTCGCCACGACCGACCTGCGCCGCGACGAGGAGAACCTGCTGCGGGGGACGATCACCCTGCGCGTGCCCTCGGACGACCTCCTCGAGGTGCTGCGCGGGCTCGAGGAACTGGCCGTCCGGGCGCCGGTCAGCCGCATCGACGAACACGACGTGACCAACGAGACCAGCGACCTCGAAGCGCGACTGACCAACCTGACCGCCTACGAACAGGAGTTGCGCTCCCTGCTGGCGGACGTGCGGGAGGACACCAGTTCCCCCGACGACCTGCTGCGGATCTTCGAACGGATCCGGGAGGTCCGCGCCGAGGTGGACACCATCGAGGGGCGTCTGGCCTCCCTGGCCGACCAGGTCGAGCTCGCCACCGTCAGCGTGTCGATCGAGCCCGCACCCTCCGCGCTGGCCGTGGCGGACCCCACCTGGCAGCCCCTCGAGACGGTCCACGAGGCCATGACGGCCGCCGTGCGCGGCCTGAGCCGGCTCGCCGACGCCGCGATCTGGCTCACCGTCGGGGTCCTGCCGGTGGTGGCGATCCTCGCCCTGCCCGTGCTGGCGCTCCTCGCGGTCTGGCGCCGGGCCCGGACCCGCACGGCGGCGCCCACCCCCGAGCACACCGGCTGAGCCCGGCCCCGGGAGGGCCCTCCCCCAACCGCTACCGTCGAGGGCCACCCGGCGGCACGAAGGACGAGGCAGCTTGCGCAACCTGATCGCGGGCCTGGCGGCGGTGCTCGTCCTCGGGGCCGTCGCCGGCGTTGGCTGGTGGCTGCTCGAGGGCGGCGGCCTGTTCGGCGAGGACGAACCGGGCGACACCGCCGAGGCCACCGCGGCGGCCTACCTCGAGGCCTGGGAGGCGGCCCGCCACGAGGAGATGGCCGCGCTCGTCCGCTCCCCCGACGAGGACTTCGTCGAGGTGCACGACCAGCTGCGTTCGGCGATCGAACCGGAGACGCTGACCACCGCCGTCACCCGACACGACGGCAACGAGGACGCGGGCCGGGCGGTCACCGGGGTGGAGCTGCGCTGGGAGGTCCCCTACGCCGACGACCTCGTCTGGGACATCGAGCTCGAACTGCTGCGCGAACGCGGGGAGTGGGACGTGGCCTGGGACCACGCCTCGGTGCACCCAGAGCTCCAGCCCGGACTGGTCTTCGACGTTTCGACCGCACCCGTCGAGCGGGCACCGATCCTCGCCCATGACGGGACGGAGCTCGCCGGGCAGGGCGAGCAGGTCACCCTCGGCTTCGAACCGTCCACCGTCACCGATGCCGAGGCGGTCGCCGAGGCGTTCGACGACGCCGTGCCGGGCACCGGCGAACGGGCAGCACGCGAGCTCGGCCGGGGCGACCTGGTCGACGACTGGTTCTACCCCGTCGTCACGCTCAGCAGCGAGCGGGGCGAGGACGCCTGGGCGGATCTGCGCGACCTCGACGGGGTGCTGCGCCGGACCACCGAGGGCCGCAGCCTGCTCGAGGAACATTTCGCCCAGCACGTGGTCGGGCGCGTCGACGAGGCCACCGCGGAACAGCTCGAGCAGCTCGGCGCGCCCTACGAGGTCGGGGACGTGGTCGGACAGTTCGGCCTCGAGGCCGCGTTCGAGCGCGAGCTGGTCGGCAGCGACGAGGTCACCGTCTCGCTGCGCGACGGCGAGGACGGGCCGGTCCGCGAGACCATCCTCGAATACCAGGCCGACCCGTCCGAGCCGCTGGAGACCACCCTGGACGTGACCGTCCAGCGGGCCGTGGAGAACGCCCTCGTCGGCGTGGAGACCACGGCCGCGATCGTGGTCGTCGACGCCGACAGCGGCGCGGTCCGGGGCAGCGCGAGCCGGCCCCTGGGGGGCTACAACCGGGCCTGGTCGGGTACCTATGCGCCGGGCTCCACGTTCAAGGTCGTCACCCTCGAGGCCCTGCTCGCCGACGGGATGGACCCCGACGACGAGGTCACCTGCCCCGAGGACACCCGGGTCGGCGGGCTGGCGATCACCAACGCCGGCGACGTGGACCTGGGCACCACGACCCTGCGGGAGGCCTTCGCCGCGTCCTGCAACACCACCTTCGCGCCCCTGGCGGCCGAGCTCGGGGCGTCGGCGCTCACCGAGGCCGCCGGGCGCTTCGGCTTCGGGTGGGAGCCCGACCTGGGACTGAGCGCCCGGGGCGGGGTCTTCGCCGAACCCGGCGACGACGCCGAACTGGGTGCCGCCGCGTTCGGGCAGGCCCGGGTCGCCTCGAGCCCGCTGCACCTCGCCTCGGTGGCCGCGGCCGCGGACAGCGGGACGTGGTATCCGCCCCACCTACTGGTCGACCGCGAGCGCGACGAGGAGCGGGACCTGGCCGACGGGATCCTCGACGACCTGCGGGACCTGCTCCGCGAAGCCGTCACCGACGGCACCGGCACGGAGGCCGACGTCGCCGACGGCGTGCGGGGCAAGACGGGCACGGCCGAGGCGGCCGACGACGTCGAGCACGCCTGGTTCATCGGCTCCTACGAGGGACTTGGCTTCGCGGTGCTCGTCGAGGAGGGCGGCGCCGGTGGCCGCGTCGCCGGGCCGATCGCCGGCCGGTTGGTGCGTGAGCTCGAATCGCTGCTGGACGACGACGGCGCGGTCGCCGAGGACGGTGCGGAGGCGGACGACGACGAGGCCGAACCGGCCGACGACTGATGGGCCGAACACGGGCATCAGTAAAATCGCTGTCCGCAATCTCCGGGCCGGACCGACAGGAGCGACGACCGTGACCACGCTGACGTTGACCGGGGACGACGAGGCCGACGCGTTGCTCTCCGACAACGGGTTCGCGCTGCTGGTCGGCATGCTGCTCGACCAGCAGATCGCCATGGAGCTGGCCTTCGTGGGGCCCCGCCGCCTGGCGCAGCGCCTCGACGGCGAGCTGACCCCGGCTACGGTCGCGGCCCAGGACCCGGAGGAGCTCGAGGCGCTGTTCAGGCAGAAACCGGCGTTGCACCGCTACCCCGGCTCGATGTCCCGACGGGTGCAGGCGCTGGCGGCCCACCTCGTCGAACATCACGACGGTCGCGCGGAGGCGGTGTGGGAGGACGTCGCCGAGGGCCGTGCGCTGCGGCGCCGCCTCGAGGCGTTGCCCGGCTTCGGACGGCAGAAGGCGAGGATCTTCCTCGCGCTGCTGGGCAAGCAGTGCGGGGTCCGGCCCGAGGGCTGGCGCGAGGCCGCCGGTGAGTACGGCGAGCCCGGCCACCGCTCCATCGCCGATGTGACCAGCCCGGCATCGTTGGAGCAGGTCCGGGAGTTCAAGCGTGCCCGCAAGGCCGCCGCGAAGGGGTGAGCCCCGCGAGCGGTGGGCTCACTCGGGCACGACGCTCCACCAGAACAGCGCCATCGTCGCCAGGCCCAGCGCGAGCATCCCGGCCGGGGCCCAGCTCCAGCCCCGGCTCCACGGCCACAGCGGCGCCGCGAGCACGACGAGCGTGAAGATCGCCACCAGTGTCACGAGGTTGGTCACCGCCGGCCCTTTCGCTCCTCGCCGCTGCGCCGGGACGGTACCCCGGCGGGCCCCACCGGCCGGCCACCGCCACCCCCGCGGACGCTGGATAGCGTGGGCGCCCCTCCCCGGCACGTCACGCCCCACGGAATTCGCACATGAACCTCGTGATCCTCTCCCGCAACTCCCAGCTGTACTCGACCCGCCGCCTGCGCGAGGCCGCCGAGCAGAAAGGCCACGACGTACGCGTCGTCGACTACCTGCGCTGCGTGATCGACATCACCTCCCACCGGCCGGCGATCCACTACGGCGGCGACAAGCTGGGCCCCGCCGACGCGATCATCCCCCGCATCGGCGCGACGCACACGTTCTACGGCACCGCCGTCGTCCGGCAGTTCGAGATGATGGGCGTCTACCCGACCAACGAGTCGCAGGGCATCTCCCGCTCACGGGACAAGCTGCGCTCCCTGCAGCTGCTCGCCGCCGAGGGGGTGGGGTTGCCCGTCACCTCGTTCGCCCACTCGACCAAGGACATCGACGGCCTGATCTCCCTGGTGGGCGGTGCGCCGCTGGTGGTCAAGCTCCTCGAGGGGACCCAGGGCATGGGCGTCGTGCTGGCGGAGACCAAGAAGGCGGCCGAGTCCGTGGTCGGCGCGTTCCGTCAGCTCGACGCCAACATCCTGGTGCAGGAGTTCATCAAGGAGGCCGGGGGCAGCGACATCCGCGCCTTCGTCGTCGGCAACCGGGTCGTGGCCGCGATGGAGCGCTCCGCCGCACCGGGCGAGTTCCGTTCCAACGTCCACCGGGGCGGGTCGACCCGACGGGTGAAGCTCACGCCCGAGGAGCGGGCCACCGCCAAGCGTGCCGCCAAGATCCTGGGCTTGAACGTCGCCGGCGTCGACCTGATGCGCTCGAACCACGGGCCCGTGGTGGTGGAGGTCAACTCCTCACCCGGGCTCGAGGGGATCGAGGAGGCCACGGGCGTCGACGTGGCCGGCAAGGTCATCGACTTCATCGACAAGAACCGGGGCACCGGGCGGGCCCGCGGCAAACGGCAGTCGGCCTGAGCGTTCAGCCGCGGGCCGCCTCGACCGCCTGGGTGGCCTTGCGGGCCGCGATCAGGACGGGGTCCCACACCGGCGAGAACGGTGGCGCGTAGGACAGGTCCACGTTGAGCAGGTCGTCGACCGCCATCCCGTTCCACAACGCGACCGCGAAGACGTCGATGCGCTTGGCCGCGCCCTCGTCCCCGACGACCTGCGCCCCCAGCAGCCTCGCGGTGTCGCGCTCGGCGATCACCTTCATCGTGATACGCCCGGCGCCCGGGTAGTAGCCGGCACGGGTGGACGATTCGACGACCGTCGTGACCGGGTCGAACCCGGCCTCGTGCGCCTCGGACTCCCCGAGGCCCGTGCGGGCGATCTCCAGGCCGCAGACCTTGGTCACGGCCGTGCCCAGCACGCCCGGGAACGTCGCGTAACCGCCACCGAGGTTGATGCCGGCCACCCGGCCCTGCTTGTTCGCGATGGTCCCCAGGGCGATCGCGACCGGACGTTGCGAGACCCGGTGGAAGGTCTCCACACAGTCCCCGGCGGCCCACACGTCCTCGACGGGGGTCCGCATGCGTCGGTCGACCACCAGCCCACCGGAGGTCCCGACCGGCAGGCCCGCCTCGGCGCCGAGGTCGCTGAACGGCCGGGCGCCGGTCCCGAGCACGGCGAGGTCACAGGCCAGGTCGCCGTCCGCGGTGACCACCGCCTCCACGCGACCCTGCGCGTCGGTGCGGATCGACTCCACCTCGGCACCGAGGTGGAGGTGGATCCCCATTCCCCGCATGGCGGCGGCGATGCGTTCACCGATGTCGGCGTCGACGGTGGCCATCGGGCAGGCGTCGCGGGTGACGACGTGGACCTCCAGCCCCCGTTGGATCATCGCCTCGGCCATCTCGAGGCCGATGTAGCCGGCGCCGATGACCACCGCGGTGCGTGGCTGACGCTCCTGCAGTTCGGCCAGCACCCGCTCACCGTCGTCGAGGGTCTGCACTCCCAGTACGCCCTCGGCGTCGATCCCCGGGATCGGCGGGCGCAGGGGCGTCGCACCGGTGGCGATCAGCAGCTGGTCGTAGGACTCATCGCGCTCCCGCCCGGCGACGAGGTCGCGCACCGTCACGGTCCGGGAGGTGGTGTCGATCGCCACCACCTCGTGGTGGATGCGCGCGTCGATGTCCTGACGCTCGCGGAACTCCTCGGGATGCCGGGCGATCAGCGACTCGCGGTCCTCGACCACGCCACCGATCCAGTAGGGGATCCCGCAGGCGGAGTACGAGGTCGCCGCGCCCCGCTCGAAGGCCACGATCTCGAGTTCGTCGGGGCCACGGCCACGCCGTGCCTGCGACGCCGCGCTCATGCCGGCGGCGTCACCCCCGACAACCACCAGCCGCTGTCGCATCTCCAGGTGCCCTTCCCGACCGCGTCCGACCCGCGCCGTGCCCGGTCGTGTCTCCTAGACGACCGTACCCGGGCCACCCCCGTCATCGACCAGGTCGAGCCCGACCCCGTCCCATTCGGCCACGCCCCCGACAAGGTTCTGTGCGTCGTAGCCGGCCCGTTTGAGCGCCTCGGTGACCGCGGCGCTGCGCCGGCCCGTGCGACACACCGCGACGATGGTGCGGTCCTGCGGGAGTTCGTCCTGCCGTGCCGCGAGCTGCCCCATCGGGATGTGCACCGAGCCCTCGATGTGCCCCGCGCTCCACTCGTCCTGCTCGCGGACATCCAGCAGGAGCACCTCGTCGCGGCGTTCGTTGGCGGTCTCGGGATCCATCTGCGTCGCCTCCGTGCGGGTGTCTCGGCCGGCCGGCGACCGTAGCGCCCCGGCATCGCGGGATCCGGGTCCGGCCTCGCGGACGACTCACCCGGCACCGGGGTCGCGACGGTCGTGTGCGTCGAGGGCGGCGGCCCAGCCCGGGCCCGCCACGACCACCCGCAGATCCCAGCCCGTCCGCGCACCGGCCCGGTACGCGGCGCCGTCACCGTCCCCGCCGTCCCCCGGACCCCGCCCGGCATCCTCGCCCTCGGTCGCACCCTCGGCACCGTCCTCGAACAGAAACCAGTCCAGTTCCTCGAGGTGGTACTCGAGTTCGTCGGGCTCGGCCGGGAACCCGAGACCGCCGGCGGCGTGCGCCACCCACCAGGCCCCGGCGCGTCCGGCGGCCCCACCCCGGCGCCGTCCGTAGGCACCTCCCGAGGCACCCGCCCAGGCGAGCTGGGCCATCACCTCCGGCAGGGTGAGTCGGGCCATGCGGCACGTGCCACCCACCAGTGCCGCGACGGCCTGTGCCGGCCCACCGGCGACGGTGGCCACCTCGACCGCGCCCTCGGAGTGCTCCTGCCAGGGCGCGACCAGGTCACTCAGCGCCGCCGCCAGCGCCGGCAACGCCCGGGGACGTCCGGCATCCACCTCGACCTCCCGGAACGGTGCGTCCGGAGGGGGCGGGCCGGGCTCGAGCCGTTCGGTCGGCCGGTAGGAGGGCACCGGATAGTCGGGTTCCCAGGGCTGCAGGCGGCCGGGGAGCCCGACGTCGTCGAGGTCGGCCCGGGGGTCCGTGCTCAGGTCCTCGCCGCGCAGGATCCGCTCCTGGGCGACGGGTGCGCGCACGGGCCCGTCGAGGAAGGGGGCGAGCTCACCGAAGGTGTGCCGCTGCGCGACGACCTCGGTCAACGGTCCGAGGGCGAAGCGGGCCGCACCGGGTTCCACCACCTCCGCGGCCAGCGGGGCGGGCGCCTCCAGCGCCAGCCGGTACGCCGCGTACTGCGCCGGCCCCCACAGTTGCCGCCCGGTCTCGAGGGTGGCCTCGCGGCACCCTTCGAGCACCTCCTTCACGCCCGCGTGATCCTCACGCGCACACCGGTCGTCGACCTCGCGGACGAGGGCGTCGACGTCACCGAGGCGGAGCAGGTCCCCGAGTGTGCGCATCAGCCGACCTCGAGGAGGTCGACCACGAAGACCAGGGTCTCGCCGGCGGGGACGCCGGGCACCGAACGCTGCCCGTACCCGAACTCGGCCGGCACCACGATCCGTCGCCGGCCGCCCTCGTGCATGCCCTCCAGGCCCGCGTTCCAGCCCTCGACCCAGCGCCCGTCCCCGTAGCGGTAGATGAGGGGCTGGCCGCGGTCCCACGTCGAGGTGACCTCGTCCCCGCTCCAGGTCAGGGCCACGTAGTGCAGGGTCAGCCGCACGTCGTCCTCCACCTGCGGACCATCTCCCTCGACGAGGTCGTCCACCGTCAGCCCCTCGGGCGGCGGGCCCTCCGGAAGGTCGATCTCTGGGCGGGAGCCGGTGTCGAGGGTGTCCGCCGAGGGCGACTCGGACTCCGTGCCTCCACCCTCCCCGTCGGTGCAGCCGGCCACGAGCAGCACCGCGAGGGCGAGGACGAGGCCGGGGCCGCACCGGGGGCGGACAGCTGGCACGGACCGGCTCCTGGAGGTCGGGACGGCACCGAGGCTACGGCGAAGGGCCCACCCGGCGAGCGAGTAGCGTGCGCCGCATGCTCGTCGCCGTCGTCGGCGGGGCCGTGGGACTCGTCCTGCTGGCCTACGCCTCGGACCAGTTCGTCATCGGCGCCGCCCGCACGGCGGCGCTGCTGCGCCTGTCCCCGGTCGTGATCGGCGCCGTGGTCATCGGCTTCGGGACCAGCGCCCCGGAGCTGCTGGTCTCCGGCATCGCCGCGGGGCAGGGCTCGCTCGACATCGGCGTCGGCAACATCGTCGGCTCGAACATCGCGAACCTCAGTCTGGTCCTGGGGGCCGCGGCCCTGTTCACCCCGATCGCCGTGCGTGGCACCGTCCTGCGTCGCGAGGCACCGATCTCGCTGGGCGCGGTCGTCCTGTTCGCCCTGCTCCTGCAGGGCACCTTCGGTCGTCCCGAGGGGGTGGCGCTGCTCGTCGCGCTGGGCGTCGCGCTGTGGCTGATCCTGCGCTCGGCCCGCGGGGGCGACCCAACGCTCACCGCCGAGGTGGACGAGTTCGTGACCGAGGGGCCACCCTCTTCACGGCGCGAGACCGTCCGGGTCGCGCTGGGCCTGACCGGGACCCTGGCCGGCGCCTGGCTGCTGGTCGAGGCCGCCACCACGATCGCCCGGGAGGTGGGGCTGGCCGAGGGCTTCGTCGGCCTGACCATCGTGGCCATCGGCACGTCGCTCCCGGAGCTGGCGACCGCGGTCCAGGCGGCGAGGAAGGGCGAGACCGACCTGATCGTGGGCAACCTGCTGGGCAGCAACCTGTTCAACAGCGGCGCGGTGGGCGGCGCCGTGGCGCTGATCGGCCCGGGCACGGCCGCGGACCCCACCCTGACCGGCCTGGCCACGATCCTGATGGTGGCCGTGGCGGCGCTCGCGACGTTCCTCATGGCGACGGGACGCCGCGTCGTACGCTGGGAGGGAGCGGTCCTGCTTCTCGGCTACCTCGCCGTGATGCCGCTGCTGGCGTGAGGCTCGATCCGGCCGCGGCTACGACGGTAGGCTCCGTCCCCGCCGGGGTGGCGCACGCGCCGTCTTACCGCCGCAGGAGGATGCCGTGGCCGCCGAACTGCTCGTACTGAACCACCACCCCGACACGGGGCCGTCCGCCTTCACCGAGGTCCTCGACGGACGGGCACATCTGGTGCCGTGGCGTGCCCTCGACGTGGCCGACGGCGACCCGTTGCCCGGGGTCGAGGACCTCGGGGGGGTGCTGGTCATGGGCGGGCCGCAGAGCGTGCCCGAGGCCGACGACCACCCGTGGACGGCGGACGAGGTCGCCTGGTTGGGCCGGGTCGTGGAGGCCGGCGTGCCGGTCCTCGGCGTGTGCCTGGGGGCGCAACTGCTCGCCACCGCGCTGGGCGGCCGGGTCGAACACCGCGAGACCCCCGAGATCGGCTACCTCGCGCTGCGCCGCACCGAGGCGGCCGCACAGGACGAGGTGGCGGCCGGCTGGCCCGACGGAACGGTGACGCTGTTCTTCCACGGAGACCAGGTCACCGCCCTGCCCGACGACGCGCAGGTGCTACTGGAGGGCTCGGACTCCCACGCCGCCTGGCGTTCGGGCAGCGCGCTGGCGGTGCAGTTCCACCCCGAGGTGACCCTCGAGCAACTGACCGGGTGGGTGGAGCACCCCGACCTGCGGGCCCAGCTCGACGCCGCCGGCGTGTCCCCCGAGGACCTCGTCGCCGAGGCGGAGCGTCGCGTGCGCTTCACCGTGCCCCAGGGTCGTGCCCTGCTCGGGCGTTGGATCGACGGCCCCGTGCGCAAGCACCTCGCGGACTGAACCACGGCGCTTTCAGCCCCCGGCGACCGCGGGGACGATCGAGACGGTGTCGCTCTCGCCGACCTCGGTGTCGAGGCCGTCGAGGAAGCGCACGTCCTCGTCGCGGACGAAGACGTTGACGAACCGGCGCAGCTCGCCGTTCTCGTCCAGCAGGCGGTCGCCGATACCGGGATGCTGCTGCTCGAGTCGGTCGATGACGCTGCGCAGGTCACCAGCGTCGGTGACGACCTCGCCCTGCCCGTCGGTGAGCTTGCGCAGTGGGGTGGGGATGCGGACCTTCGGCACGTTGTCGTCTCCTGGAAGCGGATGGGTCGGGTCGCGGCGGGTGTCCCTCAGCCGGCGAGCGCCCGGTCGAGGTCGTCCAGCGTGGGCGTGACCTCGAAGGTCGGCCCGATGTGGCCCTCGAGTGCCTCGAGGGTCTTGTAGCCGTTGCCCGAGATCACCGCGACCACCCGTTCGTCGCGGCCGATACGGCCCGACTCGGCGAAGCGCTTGAGGTTGGCGACGGTGACCCCGCCGGCCGTCTCGGCGAACACGCCCTCGGTCTCGGCCAGCAGCCGCATGCCGTCGACGATCTCCCGGTCGGGGACGTGACCGATGGTCCCGCCCGTCTCGTTGGCGACCTTGACCGCGTAGTAGCCGTCGGCGGGGTTTCCGATCGCCAGCGACCGGGCGATCGTGTCGGGCTTCTGGGGCCGGATGTCGAGGCTGTCCCGCTCGAACGCCTCCGCCACCGGCGAGCACCCGGTCGCCTGGGCGCCGGAGATCCGGGGGGTGGCGTCGTCGACCAGCCCAAAGTCCTGCAGTTCCCCGAAGGCCTTGTGGATCTTCGTCAGCATCGACCCGGACGCGATGGGGATCACCACGTGGTCGGGCAGGGTCCAGTCGAGCTGCTCGGCGATCTCGAAGCCGATGCTCTTGGATCCTTCCGCGTAGAACGGCCGCAGGTTCACGTTCGCGAAGCCCCAGCCGCGGGCGTCGGCCACCTCGGCGCAGAGCCGGTTGACGTCGTCGTAGTTGCCGTCGACCGCCACGACGTTGGCGCCGTAGACGGCGGCGCCCAGGATCTTGCCGCGTTCGAGGTCACGGGGGATGAAGACGTAGGCGGGCATGCCGGCCTGGGCCGCGTGGGCGGACACGGCGCCGGCCAGATTGCCGGTCGAGGCACAGGCGATCGTGTCGAGGCCGAGCGCACGCGCGGCGGAGATCGCCATCGTCACGACCCGGTCCTTGAACGAGCCGCTGGGGTTGCGCGTGTCGTCCTTGATCCACAGGTCGTCGAGACCGAGGCGCGCACCGAGGCGGGGTGCGGGTCGCAGCGGAGTGAAGCCGGTCCCGAGATCGATGCGGTGCGCCGGGTCGGCGGACAGCACCGGCAGCAGGTCGGCGTAACGCCACAGCGAGGCGGGGCCGGCGGCGATGCGCTCGCGCGAGACGCGCCCGGCGATGCCGGCCGTGTCGTAGACGACCTCGAGGGGGCCGAAACAGAAACTGCAGACGTGCGAGGGGCCGATCGCCTCCTGCTCGCGGCATTCGCGGCAGCGCAGGCCCTCGACCGTGACCCCGGATGGAGCCTCAGTGGTGGCGGCGGTCATGTGGCGTCCTGTCCTCATCGTCCCGTCGTGGGGTGCCCGCCGGGTCGCGGGCTGGAGGCCGCCGAACACGCCAACGGCCTCCCCGTCGGGGAGGCCATCGCTGAGGAACTGAAGACCACAGGGGTGGTCCTCGCTCATCGACCCTCCGACGGGTCCGGGTTTGGCACCTTTCCCGCCAGGGACGCGGGGGTTGCCGAGGCTGCGACGGGCCCGAGCCCTTCACCTCTCTGGATGAGCACCAGTACGTATCAGCGTGCCATGCCGCTGGCCACCATGCCAATCGGAAAACGCGCACGTACCCGTCGACCCGCCCAGAAAAGTCCGCCGATCAGCAGCGTGCGGCGGCCTGAACGGCGATACTGTCGGTCGTGCCGTCAAGCGAAGAGGTGGCCCATGCCCCCCAAGGTGCTCGTGGTCGACGACGAGCCCGACGTCCTGCTGTTGTGCCGGGTGAACCTCGAGTTCGAGGGGTACGACGTCATCGAGGCCGCGGACGGCGAGGAGGGCCTCGCGCTGCTGCGCTCCGAGCGCCCCGACGTCATGCTGCTCGACGTCATGATGCCCCGCATGGACGGCTGGCAGGTCCTCGAGGCGGTCAAGGCCGACGAGGAACTCAAGGACATCCCGGTCGTCATGCTGACCGCCAAGGTCCAGGACCAGGACCAGATCCGGGGGTGGTCGCACGGCGCGGCCGAGTACATCACCAAGCCGTTCTCGCCCCTGTCGCTCTCACAGGTCCTCCAGGACGTGCTCGCCACCGACGTCCAAGAGGAGGAGCGCCGCCGGGCGCTGGTCCTCGAGAAGCTGCGGCTGCTGCAGAACTCCTGACGTCCACGCGGGCCGCTCCGCCAGGGGGGATCCGGCACCGCGGCGGTGTCAGGCGCGGTCGGCGCCGACGACCACGTGCACGTCGACCTGTTCCGAGAGGTTGCCCGGCTGCGCTCGTGCCGGGACGCCGCCGAGGTCGGCGGCCACCTGCCGGGCGCGGTCCTCGTTGCCGCTGGTCCACAGGACCGTGGTCTGCTCGTAGGCCAGCGCCGGGTTGCGGGCGATGATCCGGTAGCCGGTTCCCTCGAGTTCCGAGGCGACCCGCTGCGAGGCCGCACCACCGTCCGTGCCCACGCCGTCGAGGACCTGCACGCTGATGTCGCCGCGGGGGATCTCGGTCGCCTCGACGGCCGGCTCGGTCTCCTCCGGCTGCTCCTCGGGCTGCTCGGGGGCCGGTTCCTCGTCGGCCGCGTCGTCCGACTCCTCGGCCTCCTCGGGCTCCTCGGGCTCAGGCTCGGGCTCGGGCTCCTGGGGTTCCGGCTCGGGCTCCTCGGGCTCAGGCTCGGGCTCGACGTCCTCGTCGGCGTCGGGATCCTCCGGCTCCGGTTGCTCCGGGGCCGCCCCGGCAACCTCGGGTGCGCCCTCATCACCGGCGAACTGCCCGACGCCGAAGAAGACCGCGGCCACGAACACGACGAGGGCGGCACCGCCACCGAGATTGCGCAGCATCGACGAACGGAAGCTGCCGTCCCCGGGTGGCGTGTGCTTCGCGGTCATCCTCGTCAGCGCGCGTCGGCGCCCAGGCGCCGCGCGGCACGCTGACGCTGACGGGAGGCCCGCAGGCGGCGGAGACGCTTGACCAGCATCGGGTCGTAGTCCTCCGCACGCTCGTCGTCGATGACCCGGTTGAGCAGCTGGTAATAGCGGGTGGGCGAGAGGTCGAAGTGCTCGCGCACCGCCTGCTCCTTCGCGCCGGCGTACTTCCACCACTCGCGCTCGAAGTCCAGGATCAGCCGGGACCGGTCGTCGAGACCGGACGTGTCCCGGTCACCATCATGGAATGGAGCCATGTCCTCACCCTCCGCGTCCCGGAAAGGGTCGCAGAGAAACCACATCCGTGCAACTACGCCGGTGCACCTCGCTCGCCCGCGACCCCGGAGGAACGGGTGACCCGGCGGCACCGTGGAGACAGAACGTGCGCATGAACTGACCGTTGAGCGCTGGACGCGCGCAGACTGGGGCGCGTGGTTCACCGCGCCGATCTTCCGGACACGACAGGGGTTTCCGGGCGAGAAGCCCCCAGAGACGACCGAAGGGTCAGCAGTGCGGGGCAGAACGTCGGTCATCCTCGTCGTCGGGGCACTGGCCACCTACCTCGCGGTCCCCGCCGACAGCGGTCTGCGCACCCCCCTGGAGGCGCTGGCCGCCCTGACCGCGGCCGCCGCGATCGTGTGGGGTGTTCGACGGAACCGGCCGCCGCGGATCCACGCCTGGGTGGCGTTCGCCCTGGGCTGGGCACTGGTCGGGGTCGGTCGGCTCCTGACCCTGCTCGAACCCACGGTCCACGCCGGGACCACCACGCAGGCCTCCGTCATGGACCTGCCGCTGTTGGCCGGCGGCGCCGCGCTCGTCCTCGGGGTGTTCTGGCTCGTCGCCGACGACGGCCCCGGTGGCCTGCGCGAATCGCTGGCGGACGCCGGCGTCATCACACTGGCCGGCACCCTCGCGCTGTGGCTGCTCGTGATGGTCGAGATCGTCCACGACCCCGCGCTGGCGGGCGTCGACCGGGTGGTGGCCCTCGCCTATCCCCTCCTCGACCTGGCCCTGCTCGGCACCGTGGTGTGCCTCGCGCTCGCCCCCAGACGCCGCGGACCCGCGCTGTGGCTCGTCCTGGGAGGCCTGCTCGCGCTGCTCGTCTCCCAGGTGGCCTCGACCACGGCGGCGGTCGCCGGCACACCCCTCGAGGGCTCCGCACTGTCGGCGGTCGGCTTCGTGGCCCCGCTGCTGATCGCCGTCGCGGCGCTGCGCGGCGACCTCGGCACGGTCGGGTACCCCTCCGCCGCACCCGACGGGCTCTCCCACGGCCGTCTCGTCGCCCTGTGGCTGGCCGCGCTGTGCTCGCCGATGGCCTTCCTCGCCCTGGCGACCACCGGTGGCCACGTCGCCCCCGAGCACCTGGCCACCGACATCGTGCTGGCCGCCGGCGTGACGGCGGTCATGCTCAGCCTCGTGCTCTGGCGTCTCGCCGAGACCGTCAACCGACTCGGCGCGACCCTGGTCGACCGCGACGCCGCGAGCGAGCGTGAGCTCACCGTCGCCGACGTCGCCGCCCGACTGGCCCGGGCCGAACTCGTCAGCGAGGTCGGCGAGATCGTGGGCTCGACCTCCTCCCTGGTCTCGGACGGGTCCGGGACCGTCGAACTGTGGCTGCCGGGGGACCCCCCGAGCCTCGGCGCCGACGGCGAGGACGGCCAGACGGTGGCCCCGTATCTGGTGCGCCACCCGCTGTACCGCGACCCCGCACAGGGAATGCTCGTCGTGCGCAGCCAGCACCCGATCGGTGCCGGGACCCGCTCCGCGTTGAGCCTGGTCGCCGGCGACGTGGTGCTCGCGCTCGAGCGCTGCCGCCTGGCGAAGGAGCTGCGGCGCAGCGAGCAGCGCTTCCGGTCCCTGGTGCAGCACGCCCCCGATGCCATCACCGTGCAGGACGGCCAGGGCACGATCACCTACGCGAGTCCCGCGATGGGCCGCATCCTCGGGGTGCAGGAGTCCACGCTGGTCGGACGCACCCTCCAACAACTCGTCCACGCCGACGACGCCCACGACGTCGACGTCGCGCTGCAGGAGCTCTCCTCGCAACCGCACGGCACGACCCTGATCGAACGGCGACTGCGTCGGCCGGACGGTGGGTGGCGCTGGATCGAGAGCCGACTGACCAACCTCCTCGACGAGGAGAGCGTCGCCGGCATCGTCGCCAACCACCGTGACGTCACGGAACGCAAGCGCCTCGAGCGCCAGCTCGAGCACCAGGCGAACCACGACGCCCTGACGGGACTCGCCAACCGACGCCAGCTCGCCCAGGAGCTCACCCGGGGTGACGACGAGACCCACGACGCCATGGTCTTCATCGACCTCGACCGCTTCAAGGACGTCAACGACCGCCTCGGGCACGCCATCGGTGACGGGCTGCTGACCACCGTCGCCGCGCGCATCGGGGCCAGCGTGCGACCGGGCGACCTCGCGGCCCGCCTCGGCGGGGACGAGTTCGCGGTGCTCCTGCGCGACACCACCGACGAGCAGGCCGACGTCATCGCCGGGCGCCTGCTCGAGACGATCCGTGAGCCCATCGTGCTCGACGGCCACGAGATCGAGATGGACGCCAGCGTCGGCGTCGCGGTCGCACGCCCGGGAGACGGCCGAACCTCCTACGACCTGCTGCACGAGTCCGATGTCGCCATGTACGTCGCCAAACGCGACGGGCGCGGCCGGGTCGCGGCCTTCAGCCCGGAGATGGCCACCGAGACCCTCAACCGCATCGAGCTCGAGGCCGCGCTGCGCCGCGCCCTGGAGCGCGAGGAACTGCGCGTGCTCTTCCAGCCGGTCGTCGATCTCACGGGCGGCGAGACCGTCGGCGCCGAGGCCCTGCTGCGCTGGCGCCACCCGGTCCACGGCGACATCCCGCCCAGCGAGTTCATCCCCGTGGCCGAGCGCATCGGGTCGATCGTGCCGATCGGCACCTGGGTGCTGCGGGAGGCCTGCTGGCAGGCGAAGGCGATGAGCACCCCCGACCGGGCACTGAACATCCACGTCAACGTCTCGACCGTGCAGCTGCGCGAGGAGAACTTCGTCGAGGAGGTCACCAGCATCCTGGCCACCACCGGCCTCGAACCGGGCCAGCTCACACTGGAGATCACCGAGAGCGTGCTCGTCGACGACCACCCGGTCACCCTGTCCAGCATCAGCCAGCTGCGTGCCACGGGTGTCCGGCTGGCCATCGACGACTTCGGTACCGGCTGGTCGTCGCTGAGCTACCTGAAGGACGTGGCGGTCGACGTCCTCAAGATCGACCGCTCGTTCGTCGCCGGTGTCGGACGCGGCCCGGAGGAGGCGGCCCTGGCCCGCGCCATCCTCCAGCTGAGCCAGACCTTCCAGCTCGAGACGGTGGCCGAGGGCATCGAGACCGAGGAACAGCGTCGGGCCCTCGCCCTACGCGGTTGCGCGCTGGGCCAGGGCTACCTGTTCGCTCCGGCCCTGCCCGCCGAGGAGCTCGCCGCCCGTCTCGACCGCGAGGACCGCGCCGCCGCCGAGGCCGCCGGTCGCGAGTCGCGACGCACACCGCCCCGGGCGCCGCGCCGCACCGACCTCGAAGCGGTGCCGGCCGCCGAACCGGTCGGCACGACCACCACCTCGGGCCTGGCGGGCTGAGCCCTACCGGGACCGCACCGGGACGGGGGAACCTCAGCCGGACAGCGCCGAAGGGTCCACCGGCGGGAACTGCGGCGCACGGCGCTCGGTGAAGGCCGCGACCCCCTCCGCGAGATCGGGCCGGTCGAACGCTTCCGCCATCAACCGGTCCGAGTCCGCCTTCGCCTCCGCGAGCCCGACGTCGAGGTGGCCGTAGACCTGCTGCTTGATGACGGCCATCGCGGTCGGCGAGACGTCGCGCGCCAGCACGCGGGCGTACTCCATGGCGCCCTCGAGGAGCTCGTCGGGAGGCAGGACGCGGTTGACGAGCCCGAGTGTTCGGGCCTCCTCGGCGCGGACCACGCGCGCCGAGAGCAGCAGATCGAGGGCGTTCGCCGTACCCACGACCCGCGGCAGCAGCCACGAGCTCCCGTACTCGGCGATCAGTCCGACCTTCGCGAAGGCGGTGGTGAGCTTGGCCCCCTCGGCCGCGAACCGGATGTCGCACATGAGCGCGTGGACGAGTCCGATGCCGGCGCAGGCCCCGTTGATCGCGCAGATCAGCGGCTTGGGGATGCTCAGCGGCAGCGTCTCGGGCCGCTCGTCGGCCGCGGCGCGCTCCCCGCCGGAGGAGGCGCCCGAGAGCATCTCCATGTCCGCACCCGGGCAGAACGAGTCACCGGCGCCGGTCACCACGATGGCCCGGACCGACTCGTCGTCGCGGGCGGCCTCCAGCGCGTCGAGGTAGGCGGCACGCAGCTCCATCGTCCAGGCGTTGTGCCGTTCCGGCCGGTTGAGGGTCACCAGGGCCACCCCGGCATCGAGCTCGTAGCCCACCAGGTCCGTCATCTCGCGCTCCGTCGTCTCGCTCCCCGTCGGGCGTCCGCCCGCACGGGTGATGCTAGGAGCTGGCGCCGAGGGCCGGCGAGCGGCTCACTACGCTGTCGCGCGCGCCGAGGTAGCTCAGCTGGCTAGAGCAGCCGCCTTGTAAGCGGCAGGTCACGGGTTCGAGTCCCGTCCTCGGCTCCATTCACCGCCAGGGCGGCGATGTTCACTCCGCGCGCCGCAGGCGGCGGCCGGAGATCTCCTCGGGCACGATCCGGATCCAGGAGACGTCCGCCTCCTCCTCGACGGCCCAACTGTCCAGTGAGGCACGGAAGCGGTCGATCTCCTCCTGGTCCTCCACGAGGGTCGCGCGGCCCCGCACCAGCACACTCCAGCCCGTCCCGCGCGCCGGGTCGTGGTCGTCGAGCTGGAAGGCCACGTCGGCGCCCACGACGGCCTTGTCGAGCTTGCCTCCACCGAGGCTGCGAAGCACGACGCTGGACCCGTCCACGAGGTGGTTGACGGGCACCACGGTCGGGCCACCGGCCTCGAGGTAGGCGATGCGCCCGAGCGGCCTGCTGCGCAGCAGGGCAAGGCACTCGCTGAGGGAGAGCACCTCGAGTCCGTGTCGGTCGGTCGGCTTCTCGGTCATGATCGTCATCCACCCGGCTCCTCGGCGCGCGACGCCCCCTCTCGGACGCCGCCTGTCAGCTTCGAGCATGCCGGACCGGGACACCGGAAATCAGGGCCGCACGGCCCCAAAGCCGGGGGACCGTCGGTCACCCCACGTTCAGGCCTCGGGGCGCGGGAGACGCCACGCGACCGCGGTCGCGGTCGCGAGCAGCACCCCGATCAGCAACGCCCACCCGACCGCCGCCCCGTACGGCACGTCGACGATCCTCGCCGAGGCGAGCACGACGAGGCCCGCCCCGACCTGGAAGGCCGCTGCACGTGTGCGGGCGCCGACCTCCAGCCGCGTCCGGACCGCGTCGCGTTCCGGCGTGCTGCGCCCCCGCAGCATCGGGGCGAGATAGGTGAGGGTCACGACCACCGCCTGGGCGAGCACGCCGGCCAGCGCCGCTGCGCCCAGGGCGTCGAGCCACCGCCACTGGCCGGTGGCCACGACGAGGACGTCGGCCCAGACCACCAGCGGGAACCAGACGCACACGGCGATCAGCGGCCAGCGCGGTGCGGTCGGCTTAGCACCCAGGGCCGCCCGGGCGACGGGCAGGCAGACCACGGTGGCCGCCCAGGCCAGGACGGCCAACCCGACGGCGGCGCCGAGGCGTGCCGCCGTGCCCAGGGCCCCGGGGGCGCCGGTGAGCAGCAGCAGGACCACGCCGACGGTCAGGCCCGTGGCCCCGTGACGCAGTGCCCGCGCCGCCCGACCGTCCGCGCCGGGTTCGATGCGGGTCCGCGCCATCGTCGGTCCGAAGAAGACGAGCGTCGCCAGCAGGGTCAGTCCGCCCCAGCCGAGCACGTTGGCGTGGAGGTGGGCGGCGCGCACACCGAGGTACCAACCACCGGAGACCAGCCCCACCCCGAGGACGATCCCGAGGACGGCGGCATGGATGAACGCGCCGTGGGCACGTTCGTAGACCCGCACGATCCACGCGAACCGGGCACCGATCGCCGCCCGGCGCATACGGCGCAGCCGCCAGTAGGCGGCGAACACGGCCCCCGTGAGGATGGTGCCGCCCGCCGCGAGCAGCCACTGGTGACCGGCGGCGCCGAGCAGGACCCCCATGATCCCGACGTTGGTGACGACCGGCCACCACCACGCGCGCTCCCCCGGCGTCCGGGTCACGGTCCTCGCGAAGTGCTCGCTGAAGGTCAGCACCAGGTTGGTCAGCACCCCGAGGGTGAACAGGTGGACGGCCAGCCAGCGGCCGCCGGGGAGTGCGTCGCCGATCACCAGCCAGACCAGGACGGCCACGAGGTAGGCCAGAGCGATGGCGATGCTGGGCGCCGACGCCGCGAAGGGCGAGCGGCCCCGGGCGCGCCCGGTGCCCTGGCCGACCACGGGCAGGGGGGCGAACGAGACGGCTCGGGACATGGGTTCCTCCGGGGCGGTGACTCACAGGGTCGGCCAGCCGCGTCGACCAGACGGGGCCCCGGTGGTGTGCTCGTGAGTGGCCTGGCTCCGGCTCCGGGTGCCGAGGACCATGCGACCAGCTCCGGCAGCGGGCTCCTAGGGCCCAGCGACGCCCCGCGTCGGGCCGAAGGGCCCTAGCGACCCGTGGCCCGGGCTGCGATCCGCGACCTCCGGGGCCACGGTGACCGTGCCCGCCGGCGGTATGGACCTTCGGCCCCGCGGACTGGTGTCATCCGTCGCTGCCGGCGACGGGCCGCGAGGGAGACTCTCTGAGGAGTACACCGCCGACATGCCACCTCGCGGAGACCCCAATGATCCAGTCAGTGCGCGCCTTCCTCCCCGCCCCCGGCGAGCCGTCCGAGCTGCGCGAGGCGTTCCTCGGCGACCCCGGTCGGTGGCTCCCCGTGGTCCGCCAGTCCGGCCCGGGCCACTGGGTCGTGCTCGTCAGCGGGTGGCAGTTCGCCCGCCCGGTCGAGATCCGCATCGGCGAGCCCTGGTCGCTGGGCAAGAGTTCCTGGCGGACCATGTCGTGGGAACCGGCCGGCCGCGCGATCGGCGAAGGGCCCAGCGCGAGACTGCTGCCCTCCCTGGACGGGGAGATCGGTCTGCACGAGATGCGGGGGGTGGCGACCGTGATCTTCGAGGGCCGTTACCGGCCCCCCGGTGGGGCGGTCGGTGCCGCGGCGGACACGCTCGCGCTGCACCGGGTCGCACAGACCACCGTGGAGCGTCTGCTCGCCGACGTCACCGCCCGCCTCTGTGCCGAGGGAATGCTCGGGACACCCAGGACCGACGTCAGCGTCTGACCCTAGAGCCACTTGCCGGGGTTGAGGATCCCGTCGGGGTCCAGGGCCTGCTTGATCCGCCGCGAGAGCGCCATCACCTCCGGGCCGACCTGCGCTTCGAGGTGGCGGGTCTTCAGCGTCCCCACACCGTGTTCGCCGGTGACGGTGCCGCCGAGGTCCAGCGCCGCGTCCATCACCTCGTCGAACGCCACCCGTGCACGGGCGGCCGCCTCCGCGTCCTGCGGGTCGAAGGTCACCAGGGGATGGAAGTTGCCGTCGCCGGCGTGTCCGATGACGGGGATCGCGGTGGTGTGCCGCTCGGAGATCCCGGCCACCCGCTCCAGCAGCTCGGGGATGCGGGGTACGGGGACTCCGACGTCCTCGATCATCACGGTGCCCAGCCGCTCCACGCAGGGGATCGCCATCCGGCGGGCGGCCATCAGCATCTCCCCCTGCTCGGGGTCCGCACTGACCGCGGCGTAGGTGGCGCCGGCCTCCTCGCAGGCGGTGGCGATCCGTGCCGACTCGGCGCTGCCGCCCTCGCCCTGCGCCAACAACAGCGCCCCGATGTCGGCGTCGAGGCCCATCGGCCGGACCCGTTCGACCGCGGCGACGGCGGCCCGGTCCATCAGTTCGAGGGCGGAGGGCCGGACCTCGCCGACCACCCGGGCCACGGCCCGACCGGCGTCGGCCACGCCGGCGAACGTGGCCACGACGGTGTCGACCGCAGGTGCGGCGGGACGCAGGCGCAGGGTGGCCCCGGTGATGATGCCCAGGGTCCCCTCGGAGCCGACGAACAGCCGCTTGAGGTCGAGGCCGGCGACGTCCTTGATCGTGCGCCCGCCGAGCCGGACGAGCGAGCCGTCGGCGAGCACGACCTCGAGCCCGAGCACGTAGTCGGTCGTCACCCCGTACTTCACGCAGCACAGGCCCCCGGCGTTGGTCGCCAGGTTCCCGCCGATCGAGCAGATCTCGAACGAGGACGGGTCGGGCGGATACCACAGGCCGTGCGCCGCGGCGGCGGCCTTCACCTCGGCGTTGAACAGTCCGGGTCCCACCACCGCCAGCATCGAGGTGGGGTCGATCTCGCAGTGGCGCAGCCGCTCGGTGGACAGGGTGATCGCGCCCTCGACGGCGGTGGCACCGCCGGACAGGCCCGTCCCCGCACCCCTGGGCACGACCGGCACCCCGTGTGCGGTGGCGATCCGCATCGTGGTCTGCACCTGGGCGGTGTCGGCGGGGCGCACGAGCGCGACGGGGGTGCCCGGCTCGGCCGTCATCGCCCGGTCACGGCGGTAGCCCTCGATCACGTCGGGATCAGTGGTCAGGGCGTCGGCGGGGAGTCCGGCGGCGAGCGCGTCGATCACGGCGACGGCCATCACGCACCGTCCGCTGCGCTGCGCAGGAAGCGGCGGTGCCAGTCGAGCAGGATCTCGAAACGCTCGACGCGGTGCCGGGGCGAGCCCGACCGGGACAGCTCGTGGCCCTCGTCGGGGAAGCGCACCATCTCCGTGGTCACCCCGGCACGTTTGAGGGCCACGAACAGCTGCTCTCCCTGCTCGATGGGGCAGCGCCAGTCCGCTTCGCTGTGGACCACGAGCGTGGGGGTGCTGACGTCCCCGGCGAGCCGGATGGGGCTCGCCGCGTGGTGCACGTCGGCCCCGTCGGCCAACCCGGCCCCGAGGAACATGCGGTCGAAGTACGGCCCGATGTCGGAGGTCCCGCTGAACGACTCCCACTGCAACAGGCCGCGCTCGGCGACCGCAGAGCGGAACCGGTGGTCGCGCGCGATGATTCGCGCCACGGCGTACCCCCCGTAGGAGCCGCCCATGACGCCGACCCGGTCGGGGTCGGCCTGCGGGTAGCGCTCCAGCGTGGCGTCCACGACCGCGCGCAGGTCCAGCATGTCGACCGAGTCGGGGTCGCTCCAGGCACCGACGACCGCGCGCGCCCAATCGGTGCCGCGGCCCGAGGACCCCCGCGGGTTGGTACCCACCACCAGATAGCCGGCACCGGCGTGGACCTGGAACTCGTCGTGGAAGTACTCGCCGTACTGGGCGGTCGGCCCGCCGTGGATGGACAGCAGGACGGGCACGGTGCCGGGCTCGGCGTCGTCGAGACGGTCGGGCAGTGTCGCCCAGACGTCCAGGTCGACACCGGCGCGTTCGAAGACGAAGCGCTCCGTGGGCCGCACGTCCACCTCGGTGCGGAAGGCCCGCGCGAGGTCGGTCAGCGTGCGTTCACGGCCGCCCTCCCACCAGCCGAGCTCACCGGGCGTGGCGGGGTCGGTGGCGGTGAAGGCGATCGCGGAACGGTCGTGACGCACGGAGAAACCGGTCACACAGCGGGGGCC
Organism: Nitriliruptoraceae bacterium; assembly: GCA_007130695.1. Taxonomy (GTDB): domain Bacteria; phylum Actinomycetota; class Nitriliruptoria; order Nitriliruptorales; family Nitriliruptoraceae; genus SKLC01. The sequence goes on along the minus strand of SLRZ01000147.1, from coordinate 3,331 downwards.
GGACAGCAGCACCTCGGGTTCGCCGCCGGCCGCGTCCAGCGACAGGAAGACCACCCCGGTGCGCCCGCGGTCGTCGAGGGCGGTCACGAACCCGCCGTCGACGAACTGGGGGCCGGCCGGCGCCACCCCGGGCGAGCCGGGCAGCACGTCCCGGTCGAGGTGCCCGGTGAGGTCCGTCAGCGTGAATCCCTCGCCGTCTGGGGCACACCGCCACAGCCGGTTCACGCCCGGCCAGTCCCAGGGCTCGCGCAGGCCGGCCAGGTACACCTCGCCGTCGGGTCCCTCGCCGATCCAGTTCCACATCCCCGGCGGGCCCACCGCCTGGACCTCGAGGGTGTCGGTGTCGACCTCCCACGGCAGCACGGACGGGTCGAGCTCCCCGACCTCGCCGCGGTCGCCGAGGAACAGCACCCGGCGACCGTCGGAACGGAACGCCGGGTCGGACTCGTCGTGCTCCCCCCAGGTGAGGCGGACCGCCTCCTGCCCGCCGTCGCGGTCGATCAGCCACAGGTGCTCGTGGCGGTCGCTGAGGTAGCCCTGCCCGTCGCCGCGGTAGGGCAGACGGGTGATGCGCCGCGGTCGCCGTGCACGTTCCTCGTCGTCGAGGTCCGCAAGGTCGCCCGCCCACTCGGCGCCGACGACCACGAGGTGGCGCGAGTCCGGTGCCCAGGCGAGCTCCGTGATGCCGCGGGGCAGCTCCGTGCGGCGTCCGGCCTCGCCGCCGTCGGCGGGCATGACCACCAGCTGGGGCACCGCACCGTCCTCGGGCCCCTTGCGGAGGAAGGCCAGGTGCCGGCCGTCGGGTGACCACCGCGGCGTGGTGTCGGAGGGTCCGTGGGTGAACCGGCGGCTGCGGGTCCCGTCCCAGAGGTGGATGGCCGAGAACGTGCGGTCCTCGTCGGTGTCGACTTCGGCCTGGACGTAGGCGATTCGGGTGCCGTCGGGGTGCAGCTGCGGCTGGGAGGGCACGGCGAGGTGCTCGAGGTCCTGTGGGCGCACGTCCGGGCAGCCTTCCTACGGTGGGAGCGGGTGACCGCACGAACCGTAGGGCGGCCGAACCCACCGCGCGCGGCGCGCCGCCCACCGTCTCGCACCACGCGGTGCTCGGGCCTCCCCCCGTCGAGAAGGCCCGAACGGCAGGGAGCTTCAGCGTGAGGCCTCGATGCGCTGCTCGAGCTTGCGCTTGATGCGCTGGATGGCGTTGTCGATCGACTTCACCCGACGGCCGAGCAGCTCGGCGATCTCCTGGTAGCTGCGCCCGTCCACGTAGAGCTGCAGCACGTCGACCTCGAGGCCCGAGAGCACCTCGTCGAACGCGGACTGCAGGCGGGCCAGTTCGTCGGACTCGACGATCATCTCGAGCGGGTCCGCGCCGTTCTCGACCGCGAGCGACTCACCGACGGTGCGCTGGGGGTCGTCGTCGTGCGGACGGTCGAAGGAGACATAGCTGTTCAGCGGCGCGTGCTTCTGGCGCGTGGCGGTCTTGACCGCGGTGAGCACCTGCCGGGTGATGCACAGCTCGGCGAACGAACGGAAGGAGGCACCACTGGTGGAGGAGAAATCGCGGACGGCCTTGTACAGGCCGATCATGCCCTCCTGGATCACGTCCTCACGGTCGCCGCCGACGAGGAAGTAGGTGCGCGCCTTGGAGCGGGCGAACCCGCGGTAGCGCCGGAGCAGTTCGGACAGCGCGTCCTGGTCACCTGCGCGGTAGCGCTCGACCAGGACGTCGTCGGCGACGTCCTGGATCGTCTCGGTCGCGAGCGAACCCGCTTCCGCCACCATGAGGGACCTCCACCACCTGGGCGCCGAGGGTTGTCTCGTCCAGGTGTTCGGGTGGTCCAACGACCGAGGTGGCCCGGGGTTGCGGACGGGTGGGACTGATATGCGCGGGGTGCACCTCAGCCGGCGGCACGTCGCCGCGTCACCTCGTACAGGGCGATCCCCGCGGCGACCGAGGCGTTCAGCGAGCCGACCTCGCCGCGCATCGGGATGTGGACCAGCGCATCGCACGATTCCCGCGTCAGACGGGCCAGACCCCGCCCTTCAGCGCCGATCACGAGGGTGAGGGGTTCGTCGAGCAGTCGGCACGCACCGACCGGTTCGGGCCCGTCCCCGTCGAGCCCCACGATCCAGACGTGGCGCTCCTTGAGGCTCTGCAGATCGCGCACCAGGTTCGACAAGCGCACGACCGGCAGGTGCGCCAGCGCGCCGGCGGCCGACTTCTCCGCCGTGGGCGTGATCCCGGCGGCGCGTCGCGAGGGCAGCAGCAGACCGTGGGCACCGACCGCCTCGGCCGTCCGCGCGATCGAACCGAGGTTGTGGGGGTCGGTCACGCCGTCCAGCGCGACCAGCAGCGGCGGCTCCCCGTCCGTCCGCTGGAGCACCTGCTCGAGGGTGGCGTAGGCGAACGGGGGTGCCAGCGCGAGCACGCCCTGGTGCACCAGCCCCTCGGCGCGTGCGTCGAGGTCCGCGCGGGCCACCCGCTCGACCCGCACGCCGTTCGCCCCCGCGAGCTCGTGGATCTCGTCCACGACCGGCGAGGTGTCACGACCCTCGGCGACCAGCAGCCGCCGCAGTGGCGTCCCGGCGCGCAACAGCTCGCGGACGGGGTGCAGCCCACCCACGACGCGGTCGGGTTCGCGGTTGCCTCGACGTCGGGAACTCACGCCTCGTCGACGTACCAGCGCGCCCCGTCGGGCCGGTCCTCGACGACCACGCCGGCGGACGTGAGCTGGTCGCGGATCGCGTCCGCGGCCGCGAAATCCTTGTCCGCCCGGGCGGCGCTGCGCTGGGCGAGCAGCTGCTGGACGAGCGGGGCGAGCTGGCGCTCCCGCTCGGCGGCCTCGGTCAGTGCGGCCTCCAGTGCCAGCCCGAGCACCCCGTCGCCGATCTCCACCAGCGTGTCGGCCAGTCCGGCGACCGCGGCACGGGCGTCGTCGTGGCCGGCCTCGGCCTTGGTGAGCCGCTCGTTGCCGTCGGTGATGAGCTCGTGGAGGGCGGCGACGGCCTGGGGGGCGTTGAGGTCGTCGTCCATGGCGGCACGGAAGGCGTCCCGGTGCGATTCCGCGGCGGCGGCGTCCGCGGCGATGTCGCCCGCGGCCCGCCGGGCGCTGCGCAGGAAGGTGACGAAGCGCCGGTGGACCGCACTCGCGTCGGTGAGTCGCTCACTGTCGTAGGTCAGCGGGCTGCGGTGGTGGGCCGAGAGGTACCACAGGCGCAAGGGCCCCTGGCCCCAGTTGCCGACCGCCTCCTCGAGCGCGACGACGTTGCCGATCGACTTGGACATCTTGTCCTCGCCCATCTGCACCATGCCGTTGTGCATCCAGTG
>SLRZ01000121.1 GCA_007130695.1 Nitriliruptoraceae bacterium | reverse complement strand
GCCCGAACCGCAGCCGGAGCCGGAACCGGAGCCCGAGTTGGAACCCGAGCCCGAGCCCGGGCCGGAACCGGGGACCTGTGAGGTGCCGCCGTTCCCGGACGTCGGGGTCGACCACGCCTTCTGCGGCGAGATCACCTGGATGGTGGGAGAGGGCATCACCGGCGGGTACGAGGACGGCCTGTTCCGTCCCCGCGGGGTCGTCAGCCGTCAGGCCATGGCGGCGTTCCTCTACCGGCTGGCCGGCCAACCGGAGGTCCCCGCTGGCGCGCCCCGGTTCGACGACGTGGCGGTCGACCACCCGTTCGCCGACGAGATCGCCTGGATGGCGGCCAGCGGCATCGCGGGCGGTTACCAGGACGGCACGTTCCGCCCGCGGGGAGAGGTGAGCCGGCAGGCCATGGCCGCCTTCCTGCACCGACTGGCGGGCGAGCCGACCTCGCTGCTGTCGATCCTGGGTGGCCTGAGCGACGTCGACGACGGCCACGCCTTCGCGGAGGAGATCGCCTGGATGGTGGGCGAGGAGATCACGACGGGCTACGAGGACGGGACGTTCCGGCCACAGGGTGTGGTCAGCCGGCAGGCCATGGCGGCCTTCATGCAGCGCTCCGCCATCGACGGGTGAGCCCACGGCGCGGTCAGGAGGCCAGCAGCCCCCGGGCGATCTCGCGGGCCTCGTCAGGGGTGTCGGCCCAGTGCACCAGCGGGGAGCACCCCGTGTCCGCCTCGACCAGGGCCCGGGTCTTGCCGTAGCTGTTGTCGAGCACCACGTGGGGGATGCCCTGCAGCAGGCTCAGGACGTGTCCGTGCAGGCGGTCGGTCACCACGACCTCGCCCCGGGCCAGGATCTCCAGGCCGCGCTGCAGGCGGGCTTCCGCCAACGGCCGGTACGTCGCGGCCAGCAGACGCCAGGTTCGCCGGGCGATGCGCGGATCACGGCGGGCCCGGGGGGTCAAGCTCTGGTTGAGCCTCAGGGCCAGCCGGGCCGAACGGGGCCAGTCGGGCTCGTCTGGGAGCGTTCCCAGCCAGTCGAGGACCTCGGCGTCGAGGTCCCCGGGGTCGGGGGGCGCGCCGCTCGACTCCTTGTCCTGGCGGGCCAGCCACAGGACGTCGCACCGGGGCTCGCGGGCCCGGGGCCGCTCCTCGAGGCTGAAGGCCAGGTCGGGGCACAGCCGCGCGGGGGCGTCGAGGTGCTGCTCGGCGAACGCCAGGCTGACGGGATCGCGGACCAGCAGCGTGAGGTCGGCATGGGCCGCCACCAGCCGTTGGGTGCGGCGCAGTGGCTCGTCCTTCGTGAAATGGATGCTCTGCGGCAACTGGACGGTGGGGACCCCGGGGAAGTCCGCCAGGACCCGCTCGCGGACGCCCTGCTGGCCGGCCCACAGGTCACCGAAGTTGCCACCGCCGTTGATCAGGATCGCCTCCGGGCGACTCGCCGCCAGGGCCGCCGGGGCGTAGGTCCGCGGTTCGCACTGGTAGCCGACCCGCACGCCCAGGCGCCGCAACGCCGCGTGGCCGCCCAGCCACAGGGCGGGATCCCCGACGTTGCCGTGGTTGGGGAAGTTGACGAACGCGACCCGCCGAGCCCCTTCGAGCGCCTCGCCGAGCACCGCGTCGATGCGTGAGCGGAGGGCGGCGAGCAGCTGCGTGACGTCTCCGGCCGGGCTCACACGCGCTCCTGGGGGCTCGGGCGGGACGGGTGGCCTGTCCTGAGCGCCACGCGCGCAGGACAAGGATCGCACCGGGCGGGGAGCGAAGTGTACGGGTGCAGGCCACCGACGAACGTACGGGTCGCGAGCCTGCTCGACGACGGGGAATCGAAGCTCGACAAGGGGGCGACGGTGCGAGCCGTTCCTGTATTCATCATCCGCGCACGCCTGCTGCTGGTCCTGGCGCTGACCGCCGCGCTGGTCGCTGCGGCGGCCGTTCCGGGGTTGGCCGGCCACGACTTCGACGACGTCGACGACGACCATCCCTTCCACGACGAGATCTCGTGGCTCGTCGACGAGGGCATCGCCACGGGCTACGCGGACGACACCTTCCGCCCGACCGTGGCGGTCAGCAGGCAGGCCAAGGCCGCCTTCCTGTTCCGCTACGCCGGTGAGCCGGAGGGTGACTGGGAGTCGGACTTCGACGACGTGCCCGAGACCCACCCCTTCTACGAGGAGATCTCGTGGGCGGCGGAGCAGGGCGTCGCGTCCGGGTTCGGCGACGGCACCTTCCGCCCGACCGTGGCGGTCAGCCGGCAGGCCTCGGTGGCCTTCGTGTTCCGGTTCGCCGGTGAGCCGGAGGGTGACTGGGAGTCGGACTTCGACGATGTGCCCGAGACCCATCCCTTCTACGAGGAGATCTCGTGGGCGGCGGAGCTCGGTGTCACGGAGGGCTTCGGTGACGACACCTACCGCCCGACCCGTGCCGTGTCGCGCCAGGCGGTGGCGGCGTTCCTGTTCCGCACCGACGGACAACTGGGTTCGGTCGCGGGCGAGGTCCGTGAGCCGGGGTTCCTGATCCTCGATGGTGACCCGATCGAGGGCGCGTGGGTCTGGATCGACGAGACCGACCACGAGGCCGTCACCGGCGCCGACGGCGCTTACTCGCTGGCGCACGTCCCCCCGGGCGAGTACACGCTCAATGCCTCGGCTGAGGGCTACGAGCCCGACTCGCAGACCGTCACCGTCGAGGCGGGCGATGACCTCACCGGTGTCGACTTCGAACTCGAGCCCCACGAGGAGGCCGAGCCGGCCGTCGAGATCACCGACCCGACCTCCGAGCAGCCGGCGGCCGCCCCGGTGGGCAGCGACCTCGACGTCACCTTCGAGGTCACCCGCTCCGGCGAGTACGCCCTGACGCTGCGTGAGACCGGAGAGGAGGGCGACTGGCTCGCCTTCGACGGGGCCGGCGCCACCGGCATCGTCAGCGCCGGCGAGCACACCGTCACCGTCACCGTGCCCGACGAGGCGGAGGACGACGAGGTCTACGACCTGCGGGCGACCTTCGACGTCCCCGAGGAGGACCGGGTCGAGGACGTCCAGGACCACGCCCTGGTCACCGCGGACGCCTTCGTGCACAACGTCGATCAGGACCGCGTCCACTTCACCCTGGCCGACGCGGACCACGAGGCCGACGCCGGCGACACCCTGGTGGTGTCCGGCACCCTCACCGAGCCGCACAACGACCTGGCGGCCTCGCAGGGCACGCCGCTGCGCACCGACGGACTGACCGTCGACGGGGGGGACGACGGGGTGCTCGACCTGGGCGAGGCCAACACGCCGGTCTTCCTGGACGGGGACGATCAGACCGTCACCGGCCTTCGCTTCGAGGACTTCGACGTCGCCCTGGGCTCCGACGACCACCTCACCGCCGGCGACTCGCCGACCATCACCGACAACACGTTCGCCGACGGCGGCACCGGGCTCGTGCTGGACGGGCCGAATGCCGCCACGGTCACCGACAACACCTTCGTGGGCACCGAGGTGGGCGTGACCACCGCCGACGACGACGCCGACATCGTGGACAACGTCTTCTCGGGCAACGCGCTGGGCGTCCTCCTGGAGGCCGAGGACCTCGAAACGACGGTGGCCGACAACGTCTTCGACGTCGACAACGACCTCTACCTGTGCGATGCCACCGCCAGCCACGACCTCTCCTCCGACGGGGATCTGGCCGTCGACAACGACTACGGCTCGGCGCCGCCGATCGCCTTCGACGACTGCCTGCGGCCCGAGCTCGACGAGCCCTACGTGCACAACGTCGACAGCTTCCTCGCCCACCGTAACCTGGGCGACGCCGTGGACGCCGCGGGGTCGGACGAGACGCTCGAGGCGTTCGGTGCGTTCGCCGGACAGGTCGACCTCGACGTCTCCGGGATGACCCTGCGGGGCGGGCACGCGAGCCTGGCCAACGACGGTGCGTCCGGTTCCGAGGCGATCCTGACGATCTCCGCCGGTGACGTGACGGTCGAGGGTCTGACCGTCACCGACGACGAGGCGGTCGCGAGTGGCCAGCAGCCGCCGGTCGCCGTCCAGGTCGACACCGACGGGGCCACCCTGACCGGCCTGGCGCTCAGCCGTGACGTGGCGGGCTCGGCCGACCAGCCGTTGCTGCGGGTCGAGGCCGACGAGGTGGTCGTCGAGGACAGCGAGCTGACCGGTGGCCAACTGGCCCTGCACGGTGAGGACGGCGACGGCGTGTTCGACGCGACCCTGGTCGGCAACAGCGTCAGCCACACGGCCGGCGCCGGCATCCACGTCGAGGTCGGTTCCGACCCGTTGGGCGGGGTGCCCCTCATCGGCGACGGGGCCTCGTTGACCCTGGAGGGCAACACGGTCACCGAGGCCGGTCTGGACGACGCACAGGCCGAGGCGCTCGTGCTCACCCTCGTGCCCGGGGAACTCAACGGCGAGGACCCCGACGGCGACGAGCGCGAGGTCGCCACCATCCTCTTCCGCGACAACCCGGGCATCGCGACGGTGGCCGTGGCCGAGGAGAGCTATCAGCGCGACCGCTGAACGCTGACGGCTGTCCGGGTGCACCCGACCGGGCGGCCGACCAGCGCCAACGGCGAGGCGCTGGGGTCGGACGCGCCACAGCCGCACTGGCCCTGTTGCGTGGGTGGTCCGAACGGCCGGATGTGGCGCGAAACCCCTAATGGGCGCTCTTCGCACGTACGGAACTCTCCGTGGAGGACGCGACTCCTCTGCGCTACTAGGCCGGTAAGACCGCCTAGAGCGGAGGTCGGGGCGGGGAAGTTGCCCTTGCGACGAGAATCTGGGGCGTAGCGGCCCCCATGTGCATCGATTTGTGGCAAAACCCCGCCTTGCTGAGCTAGGGTCGGCCACGTCCGCCCGGACGGGGGACAGAAGAAGGTAGCCAGCCAGCCGTTTTGGGGCCGAGGCGGGCGCAACGACGACGTAGGAGGTTACGGTGCGAACCGAACCTATTGACCATTCAATTCCCAGGAGCACGCTCCTGAGGATGTTGGTGGTTCTCGCCATGATGGCGGGGCTGCTGGCAACCAGCGCTGGGGGTGCGTTTGCGGCGCATCAGTACCCCGACGTTCCAACCGACCACCCGTTCCACTCCGAGATCGGCTTCGTCACCGACGCCGGCATCATGGAGGGCTTCGGGGATGGCGAGTTCAAGACCACTCGCAACGTGACCCGTCAGGCGATGGTGGCGTTCCTCTACCGCCTCGACGGCGAACCCGCCGGCCCGCACGCGGACCCCGGGTTCGACGACGTCGATTCGGGCCACCCGTTCTACGACGAGATCTCCTGGGCCGTGGAAGACGGTGTGGCCCAGGGCTTCGGCGACAACACCTTCCGACCCACCAACCCGGTGACGCGACAGGCGACCGCATCGTTCATGTGGCGCTTCGCAGGTGAGCCCGACGCCGAAGGTGGCGGCGAGGACTTCAGCGACGTAGACGAGGGGCACAACTTCTACGACGCGATCCGCTGGATGGCCGACGCCCAGATCACCGAGGGCTTCGCCGACGGTGAGTTCAAGACCACCCGTGGTACCAGCCGTCAGGCGATGGCCGCGTTCGTGCAGCGCTTCATGGCGTGGCTGGACCAGCAGGTCGAGCCCGGGGACGGCGCCATCTCCGGCACCGTGACCACCACCGGTGGTAACCCGATCGAGGGTGCAGAGGTCAACGTCTGGGACGAGGACATCACCGAGGTGCTGTTCTCCACCACGACCGACACCGACGGTTCCTACGAGGTCGACGTCGACGCTCCTGAGACCTACGCGGTCTCCGCGGGTGCCGAGGGCTTCGACACGGTCGTCGAGACCGACGTCGAGGTAGGCGAGGACGAGACGGTCACCGTCGACTTCGAGCTGCCGATCTCCACTGCGGTCGTCGGCGACTGGGGCGTGAGCCCCGCTTCCGACGTCAACCCGTACTTCGCTACGCACCCCGTGACGGCGGACGTCGGCGAGTACGACGGCAACGTCCGGTTCGAGGTCTACTCGCGCACTGAGCTCACCTACATCCCGCGTGCGGACGGCACCCTCCGGGGCATCGCGCCGCTCGTCGCGGGCGACGTCGTCTCCGCCGATGGTGGCGAGGCCGCGTTCCAGTACACCTGGGAGCAGGTGACTGCGGACTTCTACGAGGGCGAGAACCACATCATCATCGCCTGC
>SLRZ01000041.1 GCA_007130695.1 Nitriliruptoraceae bacterium | reverse complement strand
GGTGCCCGCAGTCGGTGAGGTTGCGGTCGGCGCCGCACTCGACGCACAACCCCTGGCAGTCCTCGTCGCAGAGTACGCGGACGGGAAGGTCCACGATCAGGGCGTCGCGCGCCAGGGTGGACAGGTCCAGCGCCGTGAGGTCGTCGATCAGTTCGTAGCCCGGATCGTCCTCGTCGTCATCTTCGCGCTTGGTGGGATCCTGGAACAACTCGGCGACCGCCACCTCGTACGCGAGTTCCTGCGGCGCGAGGCACCGCGCGCAGGGCAGTTCGACCTCGAAGCCCAGGGATCCTCGCACCAGGATGCCCTCGACGACCGCGTCGAGGTGCAGGTCGAGCTCCACCGGGTCCCGGACGCCACCCTCGGCCGGCCCCCACGGTGCATCGCCGAAGGCGTCGGCCGGCACGGCACGACGCAGCGCCCGGGTCTCACCCGGGTGGCCGACGAGATCACTGACAGGGACGCGCACGAAGGAGGTACCTCACGATTGACTTGGGCCCGACATCACGTCGGACGGACCCGACGGCCCGGGGCTGCGGCCGAAAAAGCGACGGTCAGCCGGCTCGACACCGTCGACCCGGGGCACGCCGGCTCAGGCCGCCCGCGGGACGGCCCGCCACGGTACCACAGCGGGCAGAATCGCTGTGCTGGTGTCCTCGGCCGGGAGGTGCGGGCCGGAAACGGTCCCCGACCGGCCGTGGGGAACCGGGTGCCGGCCGGCCGTGTCAGCCTTCGTCGTCGAGGTCGTCGTCGAGGTCGTCGGCGAGCTGGTCGGTGTCGAGGCGCCCACGCAGCTTGGCCCGGCCCTTCTCGACGGCACCGAGCGTCTTGTGGAGCACGACCTCGAAGTTCGCGAGCTTGGCGTCGACGTAGTCCTCGGCCTCGAGGCGCATCTGCCGGGCCTGTTCCTGTGCCTCCTCGAGCAGCCGCTCCGCGTCGCGTCGGGCGGTGCGGGCCACCTCCTGCTCGGAGACGAGGCGGTCCCGCTCGGCCTCGGCGTCCTCGATCAGGCGCTGGGCGTCGCTCCCCGCCCGCTCGAGGATCTCGTCACGCTCGCGGACCACCCAGCGCGCCTGGGTGACCTCCTCGGGCAGGGAGTCACGGATGGCGGCGACCACCTCGGTGACCTCGCTGCGGTTGAGCATGATCGAGGCGGACAGCGGCACGGCCTTGGCGTCCCCGACGAGGCGCTCGAGATGGCTCAGACGCGCGTCGACGTCGGCGGGCACGCCGTGGGAATCGGACATGGAACGCAGCCTTCGGGAGTCGTGTCGCGCGGTGGGAGCACCCGAGAGCCTACCGCCGCTGCGAGGGGGGCCGACAGCGGGCGGACGGCCATGGACCGCGCCGTCGTACGCCGACGGACACGCGGCGGGGAACCCAACGCCTACGGGGCGGATTCCTCGAGCCGGCGACGCATGGCCTTCTCGACGTTGTCCGGGACGGTGCCGGCGATCGAACCCCCACCCTTGGCGACCTCCTTGATCAGCGAGCTCGACAGGTAGGAGTACTCCGGGCTGGTCGACATGAACAGCGTCTCGACGCTGCCGATCCGCTGGTTCATCTGGGCCATCTGGAGCTCGTACTCGAAGTCACTGACCGCACGCAGGCCCTTGCACACCACGGTGATGCCCTTGTCCCGGCAGAAATCCACCAGCAGACCGGAGAACGAATCGACCTCGACGCCCGGCAGGTCGCTGACGGTCTCACGGATCAGATCCATGCGCTCGGTGGCGCTGAACATCGCCGAAGCCGTCTTGCGGGGGTTGTCGAGCACGGCGACGACCAGCCGGTCGAACTCGTCGGCGGCGCGCCGCACGATGTCGAGGTGCCCCATGGTGATCGGGTCGAAGCTGCCCGGACAGACCGCTGCAACGCTCACGTGCTCTCCTTAAGTGTCGCGTCCGCCGTGCCCCGGCCCCGAGCGTCGGGCGCGGTGGAGTGTGGTGTCACCGTAGCGCCGGGCCCCTTCGCCGAGCAGATCGGGGGGCCAGGCGACCTCCCCGTCGCGGCTCGCCCGCTCGAGTACCACGAGCGCCCCCGGGCGCAGATGTCCCGCCAGCGCGGTCAGGACCGGGCCGAGGTCCTGACCGCCGAGCCGGTAGGGCGGGTCGAGCAGAGCCAGGTCGAAGGGCGCCCCGGGGACCTCGCCACGTAGGACGCGGCCCACCTCGCCGGCGACGACCTCGTGCCCCGGCAGGCCCACCACACGGGCGTTGTCGCGCAGCACGGCCAGGGCACGCCGATCCGACTCCACCGCCGTCACCCGCGCCGCCCCACGTGAGAGGGCCTCCAGTCCCAGCGCGCCGGACCCGGCGTAGAGGTCGAGGACGTTCGCCCCGACGAGCTCCGGTTGCAGGGAGGAGAACAGCGCCTCCTTGACGCGGTCCGAGGTCGGGCGGGTCCCGGTGCCCGCCGGGGCACGCAACCGGCGACCGCGTGCCGCCCCTGCGACGACCCGCACCCTCAGCCCACCCGGGTGCGGTCGAGGACGAACGCCAACGCCTGCGCCTCGTCCCGCCAGGCGTCGTAGCGGCCGGAGCGCCCACCGTGCCCGGCGCCGAGCTCGGTCTTGAGCAGCACCGGCCCGCCCCCGGTCATCCGCTCCCGCAGGCGGGCCACCCACTTCGCGGGCTCCCAGTACTGCACCCGCGGGTCGTTGAGCCCGGCGGTGATGAACAGCGCCGGGTAGTCGGCCTCGCGCACGTTGTCGTAGGGCGAGTACGAGCGCATCACCTCGTAGTAGGCGGGGTCGGCGGGGTCACCCCACTCGTCGTACTCGATCACCGTCAGCGGGATCGTCGGATCGGACATGGTGTTGACGACGTCGACGAACGGCACCTCCGCGACCGCGGCCGTGCACACGTCGGGACGCAGGTTGAGTACCGCGCCCACGAGCAGCCCGCCGGCCGAGCCGCCCCGGATCGCCAGGCGGGACCGGGCGGTGACCGACTGCTCCACGAGATGGTCGGCGCAGGCGACGAAGTCGGAGAAGGTGTTGGGCTTGGCGAGGAACTTGCCGTCCTCGTACCACCCGCGGCCCATCTCCCCTCCCCCGCGCACGTGCGCGATGGCGAAGACCATGCCCCGGTCGAGCAGGGAGAGCCGGACCGGCGAGAAGGCGGGGTCCATGGAGATCTCGTAGGACCCGTACCCGTAGAGCAGGCAGGGCGCGGAGCCGTCCAGCGGGGTCTCCACATGGCGGACCGCGCTGATCGGCACCAGGGTGCCGTCCGGCGCCCGCGCCCAGTCCCGCCAGGAGACGTAGTCCTGTCGCTGGTAGCCACCGCCGACCGGTTGCTGCTTGACCACGGTGCGCTCGCTCGAGTCGAGGTCGAGGTCGATCACGCGCATCGGGGTCGTCAGGGACGTGTAGCCCAGCCGCAGCGTGCGGGTGTCGGGGGCCGGGTTGGCCCCCACGCCCGCCGTGTAGACCTCCTCGTCGAACGCGAGCACCTCCCCCCGGCCGGTGCCGGGGTCGACGACCCGCAGCTGGGTGCGCGCCTCGGTGCGCTCCGAGAGCACCAGGTGGGTGTCGAAGACGTCCACGTCCTCGAGACGCACCCCGGGGCGGTGGGGGACGAGGTCGCGCCAGTGTTCGCGACCGGGGTCGGCCAGTGGCGCCGTGACGAGCTTGAAGTCCTGCGCGTCGTCGGCGTTGGTGACGAGGTAGAGGGTGTCGCCGCGGTCCTCGAGGTCGTACTCGACGCCCTCCTCGCGGGCCGCCACCAGCCGGGGCGCGGCGCCGGCGTCGTGGGCGTCGAGCACGTGCAACTCGGAGGTGACCTTGCTGCCGGCGGCGATCACCAGCAGCCGGCGCGACCGGGTGCGGCCGATACCGAGCCAGTAGCGCTCGTCCGGCTCGTCGAGGACCAGCACGTCCTCGCTGGCCGGCGTGCCCAGCCGGTGGCGCCAGACCTGGTGCGGGCGCCACGCGTCGTCGGTCACCGTGTACAGCAGGTGCTGCCCGTCGGCGTACCACACCAGTCCGTAGCCGGTGCGCGCCACGACGTCGTCGAGCTCCTGTCCGGTGGCCAGGTCGCGGACCCGGAGCGTGTAGACCTCGCCGCCGGTGGTGTCGGCGAGGTAGGCGAGCCGGGTGTGGTCGGGGCTGGGCGCGAGGCCGCCGAGTCGGAAGTAGTCGTGGTCGGCCGCCTCCACGTTCTCGTCGAACAGCACCTGCTCGTCACCGGGCGGGTCGTGGGGGTCCACCGGCCGTCGCAGCTCGTCCGGCAGGTCGCGCGGGTCGGTGATGCCGGTGGGCGCCGGCCGGCGGCAGTGGATCGCGTACTGCCGGCCCTCGACGGTGCGGCGGTAGTACAGCCAGGCGGGTCCGTCACCGGCCTCGGGGCGCACCAGCACCGGCGCCGAGGCGTCCGTCTCCTGGATGCGGTCGCGCATCTCCTCGAACAGTGTCGTGCGCAGCCCGTCGAGCGGTTCGAACCAGGACTCGGTGTGGGCGTTCTCGGCCTCGAGGTGGGCGAGCACCGCGGGGTCCTCGCGCTCGCGCAGCCAGTACCACGGGTCGTGGATCGTCTCACCGTGCCGCTCGACCACGTGATCGCGACGCTCGGGGACGGGAGGGCTCGGCACGGCGGCGTCGTGCAACGGGGGTCCTTCTCGTGGCGGGCCGGCGAGCGTAGTCCCGCCCCGGTCCACGACCACGGGGCCGGCCTCCGATCAGGACCGGCCCGCGCCGAACGTCTCCGTGCGCTCTCAGGAGGCCTTGGTGACCGCGCCGGAGCGGTTGATGGCCGCCTCGTCGGTGCCGAGGTAGGACTCGATGACCCGCGGGTGGTTGAGCACGTGCTCGGGCGTCCCCTGCGCGATGACGCCGCCGAGTTCGAGGGCGTACATCTCGTCGCAGATCGAACGCAGCAACGGCATGTCGTGCTCGATCACCATGATCGCGCAGCCGGTCACCGACTGGACCCGCTTGAGCAGCGGGCCCAGCGCCTCGGTCTCCTTCTGGGCGACACCGCCCGAGGGCTCGTCGAGCAGGAGCACCCCGGGGTCCTGGGCGAGGATGCAGGCGAGCTCCACCACACGACGGGTCCCGGTGGACAGCTCCCCCACCAGCGTGTCGCGGTAGCCGCCCAGGCCCATGAGCTCGGTGAGCTCGTCGACCCGTTCCATGGCGATCAGCTCCGACTCCAGCGAGGCCGGCAGCCGCATCGCCGCCGCCACGATGTCGCGCGACCCGAGGTGCCGTTCGAGGGAGACGGTGATGGTCTCGGCCACGGTGAGCATCGGGTACAGGCGGGCGTCCTGGAACGAGCGACCCAGACGGTTGCGGGCACGCTCGTGCGCGGGCCAGTCCGTGATCGCGGTCCCCCGGTAGAGGATCTCGCCCTCGTCGGCGGGCAGGAACCCGGAGATGATGTCGAACAGGGTGGTCTTGCCGGCGCCGTTCTGCCCGACGAGGCCCAGCACCTGGTGCTCGTGCAGCTGCAGGTCGACCCCGTTGACGGCGGTGATACCGCCGAAGCGCTTCACCAGCCCCTTGGTCTCGAGCACGGTCGCCGTCGGCTGACCATCCGTCGCGGCCCCGTCCTGGGCCGGGATCTCAGTGGTCTCGTTGACCTCGACCTGCGGGACCTCGCCCCCGTCACCGGCCTCACCCTCCCCGGTCTCGTCGGCCACGTCGGGCCCCTCGCCGGCGATGAAGACCGAACGCAGGATGTCGGGACGCTCGAGCAGGTCGGAGGTGGGGCCCTCGAAGCGGACCTGGCCCTTCTCCATGAAGATGGCCCGCTGCGCGAGGGTGAGGGCGACGTTGACGGACTGCTCGACGACGATGATCGTCACGCCCTGCTGGTGGATGGTGTGCACCACGTCGGTCAGCTCACCGACGATCGCGGGCGCGAGGCCGAGGGAGAGCTCGTCGATCAGCAGGATCTTCGGCCGGTTCATGAACACCTGGGCGAGCGAGAGCATCTGCTGCTCACCGCCCGAGAGGTTGCCGGCGAGCTGGTTCGAGCGCTTGCCGAGGATCGGGAACAGGTCCATGACCTCGTCACGGGCCGCGGCGGCCGCCTTCTTGTCCTTGCGCAGCAGCCAGCAGGCGAGCTTGAGGTTCTCCGCGACCGACAGCGTGGGGAAGACGCCCTTGCCGCCCGGCATCTGGATCAGGCCCTTGGCCGCCGTGTGGTTCGCCGCCTTGCCGGTGATGTCCTCACCGAAGAACTCGACGGTGCCCGAAGTCGGCTTGACCAGCCCGGAGACCGCCTTGAGCAGCGTCGACTTGCCGGCCCCGTTCGTGCCGAGCAGCGCGACGATCTCGTTCTGCCGGATGTCGACGTCCACGCCGAAGAGCACCTGGACGGGGCCGTAGGCGACGTCGATGCCGCGGCAGCTGAGCGCGGGGACCTCGGGGGCCGACACGGGGTCGGCGGTGGCCGGCATCCGTGACGTGGCCTCGATCTGGATCGTGTCGTCTGTGCTCACAGGTTCTCCCCTTGCGTCTCGCCACCGTCGTCGGCCAGCGCTCCGGCCAGGACCCCGGACTCGTCCTCCGGCTCGTCCCCGGTGCTCTCCGTGGCCCGCCCGAGCTGGCGCGGGTCGAGGCCCCCCTTGCCACCGACGACCAGGACCACCAGGCGGTCACGCAGTCCCGTCATCGCCTGGCCGAGCCCACCGGGCAGCATGTAGAGGATGATCAGCAGGCCGGCGCCGGTCAGCAGCATCCGCCCGACGGATCCGACGAACGGCAGCATCTCCGCCATCCGGATGGTGAAGACCCCGAGCAGCGCGCCGCCGATCGAACCGATGCCGCCGATCACGGCCATGGCGAAGACGTCGAGGCTCATGCCCGGCCCGTAGCTGCCGACGCCGATACCGCGCATCAGCACCACGTGCAGCCCACCGGCGATACCGGCGATGGCGCCGGAGAACATGAACGCGGTCAGCTTGGCGTTCATCACGGGGACGGCGGCGGCCTGCGCCGCGTTCTCGTTGTCCCGGGTGGCGATGAGCACGCGCCCGGTCCGCGAGTTGCGCACGCCCTGGGCGGCGAGGATCGTCAGGACCAGGAAGGCCAGGATCACGTAGTAGACGACCAGCTGGCTCGACATGTCGAAGCGTTCCCACAACACCGGTCGCGCCACGTTTGACGGGATCCAGTTGCTGAAGTAGGTCGGGTTGAGGAAGTAGGTGTCCAGCGCGACGGCGAACGCCAGCGTCGTGACCGCCAGGAACAACCCCTTGATCCGCAGCGCGGGCAGGCCCAGCAGCAGGGCGATCACGGCCCCCGCCACACCGGCGGCCACGAGCGAGAGGAACAGGTCCGCGTTGAACCGTTCCATGAGGTTCGCGGTCACCACGGCGCCCACGCCGACGAAGGCGAACTGCCCGAGGCTGATGTGGCCGCCCCAGCCGGTGAGCACCACCAGGCTGACCGCGACCATGCCCCAGATCATCATGGCCCCGAGCATGTGCAGTCGGCTCGAGGTGAGGTTCATGATCAGCGGCAGCGTGATCGCCAGGGCCAGCAGCGCCGCGCCGCCGGCGAGGTAGGCGATCCGCACGGGCGGCAGCTTGCGGATGAGGCTCGGCAGCGGCCGGATCGCGCCGGCGCTCGACCACGAGTTGGCGCCACCAGCGAAGGCGCGGCTGAGCGTCTCGCTGCGGGCGAGCAGAGCGATCAGGATCACCGCGAGGAAGAAGACGTTGGCCATGGAGCGGGCGTCCGCGTTCCACCACACCAGCTGCTCGAGCACGCCCAGCCCGATGCCGGCGGCGAAGGCCACCGGCAACGATTCCATCCGGGCGACCACGGCTGCGGCCAGGGCGGGCAGCAGGAAGGTGAAGCCCATCATGACGCCGGGCTGTGAGCCGAGTACGCCGGTGCGCAGGACGAACGTGAGTGCGGCGATGCCGCCGGCCGCCATCCACACGATGGTGGACAGGCGGTGCACCGGTATCCCGAGCAGCAGGGCCCGCTCGCTGTTCTCGGCGGCGGCCCGGACGGCGACGCCGGCGTCGGTGCGCAGCAGGAACCACGCCAGGGCCGCGATGACCACCGGGATCACGGCCACGATCAGTGCGTGGTCGCCACTGAAGGTGAACGTGCCCACGAGCTGGGTGTACTCACCGAGCGGGGTCTGGATGCCGCCGACGAGGCCGCTGCCCACACCGACGAGTTCGATGACGCCCAGCACCTGGGCCAGACCGATCGTGGCGACCGTCAGCACCAGGCGGGAGGCGTTGGCGAAGCGGCGGATGACCAGGATGTCGGTGAGCGCACCGATACCGATCCCGGCCGCGACCCCGATGGCGATGGCGACGAAGTAGTTCACCCCGTGGTCCATGAAAAGCATCAGCGAGATCGCCCCACCGAGGCTGCCCATCGCCCCGTAGGCGAAGTTGATGATCCGGTTCGTGCGGTAGATGAGGATGAGCCCCATCGCCAGCAGCGAGGTGATGCTGCCCATCACCACCCCGAGCAGCACGATGAACGGCGGCGCCCCGTTGGGCAGCAGCAGCGCCAGCGCCGCCCAGGCCACCAGGACCCCCGCACCGATCAGGATGCGGCGTCGCAGCTGATCGGACACTCGGCCCTCTCGAAGATCGGTCAGTGTGCTCATGAGTTCGCCGCCTTCGGGTCGCCGGAGGGTGCGTCGCCCGGCCGGTACCGACTCCCCGGGTCGGTGTCGACGTAGGCTCCCTGGTCGTTGTTGAACGCGGAGGTCTGGGAGGGGTCCCAGTAGACCTCGCGGTAATCGAGTCGCGGGGTGTAGTCCTGGGGGCCGAAGCCCCAGACGCCTTCGGGGCCGGCGCGCTCCGGGTAGTCGAACATGCCCTGCTCGAAGGACTCGGGGGTGAGCTCCGGGCCCGCCCCCTGGATGCCGATGGCGAGCAGGTACATCGAGTTGTAGACGTCCTGGACCGCGAACGCCGGCTCGTCGTCACGCACCTGCTTGTAGGCGTTGTAACCGAGCGACGCCTGCGAGGGCTGTGCGGCGGAGTCGAAGCTGATCCCGAAGGCGCGCGACCACTGGTCCTGGTTGAACACCTGTCCGACGTAGTCGGTGGTGGTCCAGGCCACGCCGCTGACGACCCACTCAGGCTGGTACTGCTGTTCGTGGGCCCGTGCGGTGAGGAACACCGGCAGCACCGGGTCGCAGGAGCACTGGACCGTGGTGATGCCGTCGTTCTGCAGCCGAGCCACCAGGTTGGCCGCCTGGTTGGACATCGTGTTGAGGTCCAGGGTGTAGGAGATGAACTGGGCGTCGTGGCCCGCGTCGCGGGTCATCTGCATGGCCTTCTCGACGCAGCCCTGGTACCAGGGGTTGTCGGGGGCGATGTAGGCGACCCGGCGCTCCTGGCCCTGCAGTTCGCCGCCGGCGTGTTCGGCCGGCTTGTTGATGACCCGCTTGACCACGTAGTCCGCGATCGCGTCGGCGATGACGTCGCAGTCGCTGTCCATGCTCCAGGAGTAGGGCCGACGGTCGGTCAGCCACTCCCGCGAGAGGTAGGGCACGCCGAGGTTGATCACGCCCTGGTCGGCCAGCGCGCCACCGTAGGGCTCGGTCGCGCCGTTGAGTTCGGCGAACGCCTGATGCTCCTCGGCCACGGTCAGCGCGTCGGCCTGTGCCCCCTCGCGCCCACCACCGAGCAGTTCCTCGGTCGGTGAGCCCTGGCCCTCGTGGAAGACCGGTTCGAGTTGGCGGCCGTAGAACTGGAAGCGTTCGTTGAAGTAGTCGGTGAGCCCGGCGACGGTGCGCTGGATGTCCTGGGGGGTGTCGGAGATGACCGCGTCCGAGAGGTTCGCCAGGGTGTCCTGGAAACCCGGCTCGTCGGGCGTGCGGACCGTGAACGTGATGGTGTCCTCGCTCACGCCCCGGTGGGTGGCGCCGCCGTTGTCGCCGTCGAAGGCGAGGCATGGCGGCGAATAGGGGTCGCCGGGGACCTGCAGCTCCCGGTCGTCGCAGGCGGCGACGCCGGCGGGACCGGCCTGGCCACCGTTGCCGTCCTCGGCACCGTTCTCTCCGCTCGTGCCACCGTTTCCGTCTCCGCCGGTGGCACCGTCACCGTCCGTACCGCCGGCCTGCTGCTGGTCGTCGTCGACGGTCGCGTCCTGCTCGGCGCCGGGGGCCGCGTCGGCGTCGGTGGAGGACTCCGAGCCGTCCGTGTCCTGGCCGCCGGCGGAGGAGAAGGAACCCCCGCCGTCCCGGCCGTCCTCGACGGCCACCTGCGCGGCCCCGTCCACCGTCGGCGCGAGCAGCGCGACCAGGCCGAAGACCACGACCAGGGAGACCACGGGGCCGTAGCCGCGGAGTAGCAGGCTCCTGCCGTCAGTCATGGTGCACACCTTCCACGGTCGTGGTGCCCGGTCGCGGGGTGAGAGTCATCGGGTCTCCCTCACGGTCGCTTCGGCGGGCCCGAGGGCAGCTCGCCGGGACGGTGGCGCTCGTCCTCCGGCTGGATCCAGGCCCCCGGCTGGCTGTTGAACGGCGAGGTCGCCTGGGGGTCCCAGTAGATCTCCCGGAAGTTCTGGGCCGGGGTGTAGTTGCCCTCGCTGAAGCCCCAGGTGCCCGCGGGGCCGTCGCGCTCGGGGTAGTCGAACATCCCCTGCTCGAAGGTCTCGGGGGTGAGCTCCGGACCGGCGCCCTGGATACCGATCGCCAGCAGGTACAGCGAGTAGTAGATGGTCTGCACCGAGAAGGCCGGCTCGTCGTCACGGACCTGGCGGTAGGCGTTGTAGCCCAGCGTCGACTGCTGCGGCATGGTCTGGCCGGCGTAGCTGATGCCGAAGGCGCGGGACCACTGCTCCTGGTGGAACAGTTGCCCGATGAAGTCCTGGTCGGTGAAGCCGGTCCCGGTGATCACCCACTCCGGCTGGTAGTTCTGCTCCTGGGCACGGGCGGTGAGGAACACCGGCAGCACGGGGTCGCACGAGCAGATCACGGTCGTGATGTTCTCGTTCTGCAGTCGCGCCACCAGGTTGGCCGCCTGGTTGGACATCGTGTTCAGGTCGAGTTGGTAGGAGAGCTCGAGGTCGGACTCGTTGCCCTCCGCCGCCGCGATCTCCAGCGCCGCGGCGAGGCACTCCTGGTACCAGGGGTTCTCCGGGACCACGTTGGCGATGCGGCGCTGCTGGCCCTGCAGATCACCACCCGCGTGCTCGGCCTGCTGGTCACCGTGGTGGAGCCGCACGTTGGAGTAGTGCGCCGCGCTCTCGGCCACGATGGAGCAGTCGGTGTTGTTGCTCCAGGAGTAGGGCCGGCGCTCGGTCATCCACTCACGGGAGAGGAACGGCACGCCGAAGTTGATCACGCCCTGGGTCGCGAGCGCGTCCCCGAAGGGTTCGCTGCCGGCGTTCATCTCGGCGAACGCCTCGAACTCGTTGGCCACCGTCAGCGCGTCGGCCTGTGCCTGCTCCCGGCCGCTGCCGAGCAGCTCGTTGGTGGGCGAGCCCTGCCCCTCGTAGAACTCGATGCGGAGCGTGCGGCCGTAGAACTCGAAGCGTTCGTTGAAATACTCGACCAGGGCGGTGAAGGTCCGCCGGATGTCCTCGGGCCGGTCGGCGATGTCCGCCTCGGCCAGGTTGGCCAGCTCGTCCTGGAACCCGGGTTCGTCGGGCGTGCGGGCGGTGATGACGATCTCGTCGGCGCTCACGCCGCGCGCGGTGGCGCCGCCGTTGTCCCCGTCGAAGGCCACGCAGGGGGGCGAGTAGGGGTCGCCGGGCACCTGCAGCTCGCGGTCATCGCAGCCCTCGCCGCCGGCGGCCTGCCCCCGGGAGCCACCGTCGCCGTCGCTGCCGCCTCCGCCGTTACCGTCCCCACCGGACGTCGAGCCACCGTCGCCGCCACCGTCGCCGCCACCGGTCGCGCCACCCTCGCCGACCTCGGGACCGTCGCCCCCGTTGCCGGTCCCGGCGGCATCGCCGTCGAAACCCTCACCGTTCGCCGTCCCACCGGCAGCCGAGCCGTCGCCGCCCTGGGTGGTCGCCGATCCGGAACCGGCGGCGGCCTCACCGTCGATCGCCACGGTGGGGGCCATCATCGCCATGAGGGCGAAGAAGACCACGAAGGCCACCAGCGGGCCGTAGCCGTTGAGCAGCAGGCTGGCGTTGGCCCTGCCGGATGTCGACGATGATGCGCTCACGTGCCGCTCTCCCGGTCTCCCGCGCGGTGTCTCCCACGACCCCGCGCTCTCCCTGCCTTGCATTTCCAACGTTCAACTCGCACCCGAGTGACGTGGCGCGCCCGGGCCCGTCACCGGGGCCGGCTGGTGGCGACCTCATGAGGGGTGGTCACCACCAGCGCGCCCCGGGGCCCGACGGCGACGTCAGGTCGGGATCGTCCGTTGCGTCTGACGCAGTCGCAGGAAGTCCGCACCGCCGAGGCCGCCGGCGACCAGCAGCGCGATCAACGCGGCCGTCAGCGCCTGGCCGCCGCGCGCTCCCGGCGTGCCGGCCACGGCGAGCTCCTCCTGCTGGCCACCCGTGGGCGGCTCGGAGGTGACGGGCTCCTCCACCGCCTCGTCGCTCCCGGTGTCCTGGTCCTGCGCGGTCTCCGGGGCGGGTGCTTCGCTCGGCCCGCCACTGGTCGTGTCCGAGCCACTGTCCCCACCCAGGTCGGAGGACGGCCCGTCCGACGAGGGCATGTCCAGGGAGTCCTCCGTCTGCGGGGAGGGCTCATCGGGCAGTTCGCCGAAGTCGTCGCCGAAGGCACCCCCGAAGTCACCGAAGGGGTCGTCGAAGTCCTGGGCCCCGGTGACCGCCCGGGCGCCGCCGATCTCGAGCAGCAGTTCGCCACCACCGGCGAACGCGCCCATCCCGACGTCGAAGAGCAGGAAGACGGCGCCGAAGCTCTCGTTGGCGCCGATCAGTCCGTCGGCGAGCGGCTCACGGATCGGCTGGAGGAGATCACTGAGCGGGCCTGCCACCGCCCGACTGCCCTCGGAGGGCCCGAGCGAGATCTTCATGGGGCTCATCGCGACCTGGCCGGTGTCCTCGTTGACGACCTTCTGGGGGGCCACGAGACTGATGCCGAGTTCCGTGAGCGCCTCGTTGGCGGCTCCGAAGGCCTCGGCGACGCCGTCCGCTCCCTGCTCGCTGGCGTCACCGGGCAGCAGCCCGTCGTCGGCGATCGTGATACCGCCGAGGTCGAAGCTCGCGTCGGCGGCCTCGTCCGCGCCGGTGCGGTGGACGGCGTTCCACTCGAGGCCCTCGAGGACCACGGCGCCGCCGCCGAGGATGATGCGCTCGAAGGTGGCCTGGCCACGTGCCTCGCGCTGCCCGGCGTCGACGATGCCGGCGGTCGCCCGGCTGGTGCCCCCCTCGAACTCGATGGCGCCGTCGAGCCCGAGGACCCCCATCAGCGTCTCGACCTCGGCGAACGGGTCCTCGGTGGCCCGCACGTACTGGGAACCCAGTGCGCCGGTGAAGGGCCCTTCGGAGCTCCCGAACTCCTCGCGGGAGACGCCGTCGGCGGCGTCCTCGTCGCGGGAGTCGATTCGCAGGTTCTCCGGCAGGGAGTCACCGTCCTCGTCGAACGCTGCGGCGACGCTCTCGAGGATGGTCCCGAGCGAGACGCCGCGGGAGTCCCCCCGCGCGACGGTGTTCTGGAAGTCGGCCAGGGAGATCGCGAAGTCGGTGGTGAAGTTGAAGCCACTGCGCGAGGGGCCCACCCGTACCCCGGTGCCCCGGGCGCTGCCGAAGCCGGTGGCGAAGTCGTCGGGAGCGAGCTCGTCAGCGTGGCCGGCGGGGGTCAGTCCCGACTGTGGGAGCAGGAGTGGCACCGCCAGCGCCAGTGCGGCCACCAAACATGTCGCGCGCAGAATGCGCGTCCTCTGAACTCCCCATGACGTGTCCATCCCTGAACTCTCCCGCCGCTCCCGCGCAATCGGTTCCGAGTACCACTCGGTACGTACTTCGACGGGTCGACCCGAGAACCCTTTCGGTTCCCGACATTTCTCCCTGGTCCATCTCCCGTCACCCCCACCAACGAACGGCCACCGTTCGGGTGACGAACGAGTCGCAGGGGATCCGGGACGTGGCGACGTCCGCGCCGTCGGGCCGTCCGCGCGGGCGGGACCGGATTTCACAGGCGGGGGCGCGGCCGACGGTCCGGCTCACCCGCACCGGGGCGGGCTAGCGGGGGTGCTCGGCGTGCGCCACGAAGGCG
Organism: Nitriliruptoraceae bacterium; assembly: GCA_007130695.1. Lineage (GTDB taxonomy): Bacteria > Actinomycetota > Nitriliruptoria > Nitriliruptorales > Nitriliruptoraceae > SKLC01. The sequence continues at coordinate 36,262 of SLRZ01000041.1, read as the reverse complement.
TCCAGACTCTCGGGGTTGGCCATCGCCCCGGGGTTGGCGACCTGCTCGAGGGGCTCGCCCGACAGCAGGCGCTTCACGGGGATCTCCATCTTCTTGCCGGAGATCGTGCGCGGCACCGCCCCCACCGCCCGGACGTCGTCGGGCGCGTGGCGGGGCGAGAGCTCCCGGCGCACCGCCGCAACGATCGCCGAACGCAGTTCCTCGTCGACGTCGGCTCCCTCCTCGGGCACGACGAACAGCACCAGCTCACCTGGCCCGCCGTGGGGGTCCTCGTGATGGATCACCAGGCTGTCGGCCACACCCTCGACGTCCTCGACCACGGAGTAGAACTCCGCCGTCCCCATCCGCACCCCGCCCCGGTTCAGGGTCGCGTCCGACCGGCCCGTGATGATGCAGCTGCCGCGCTCGGTGATCTCGATCCAGTCGCCGTGGCGCCACACACCCGGGAAATCCTCGAAGTAGGCCGAGCGGTAGCGCGACCCGTCCTCGTCACCCCACAGGCCCACGGGCATCGACGGCATCGGTGCGCTCAGCACCAGTTCGCCCCGCTGCCCGACCACCGGCACGCCCTGCGGGTCGTAGGCCTCCACCTTCGCGCCCAGGCAGCGGCACTGCAGTTCGCCGGCGTGGACCGGTTTGAGTGGCGTGGGCCCGGCGAACGCCGAACAGACGTCGGTGCCCCCCGAGGCCGAGGCGACCAGCAGGTCCTCACCCACCGCCTCGTAGACCCACGCGAAGCCCTCCGGCGGCAGCGGCGCACCGGTGGAGCCCACCGACCGTAAGGGGGTGAGGTCGAGCTCCCGCCCGGGGGTGAGCCCCTCGCGCCGGCACTGGAGCAGGAACGGGGCCGAGACGCCCAGCAACGTGACCTCGAGCTCCGCCGCCAGCCGCCACAGCGTCAGCAGATCGGGATGGCCCGGATCCCCGTCGAACAGCACGATCGTGGCACCCACCACCAGGCCCGAGACGAGATAGTTCCACATCATCCACCCGGTGGTGGTGAACCAACAGAAGCGGTCCTGCTCACCGAGGTCGTGGTGCAGCCCGAGGATCTTCGCGTGCTCGAGGAGGATCCCGCCGTGCCCGTGGACGATCGCCTTCGGCAGGCCGGTGGTGCCCGAGGAGAACAGGATGTAGAGGGGATGGTCGAAGGCGACCGGGGTGAACGCCAGCTCGGCCGGCTCGGCGAGCAGCTGCTCCCAGGTCACCGCGTCCCCGAACGCCGCCGGGTCCGCCTGCGGGTCGAGGTAGCCCAGCAGGACGGTGGCACGCAGGCTCGGCAGGGCCGCCTGGATCTCGGCGACCTCCGCGCGGCGGGAGATCTCGCGCTCGCCGTAGCGGTAACCGTCCACGACCAGCAGGACGACTGGGTCGATCTGGCGGACCCGGTCGACCACGCTGCGGGCCCCGAACTCCGGGGCGCACGAGGAGAACACCGCCCCGATCGACGCACAGGCGAGCAGGGCCACCACCGTCTCCGGGATGTTGGGGAGATAGGCCACGACCCGGTCGCCCGACCCCACCCCGAGACGACGCAGGCCGGCGGCGCAGCGCGCGACCCGGTCCGCGAGCTCGGCGTGGGTCAGTTCGACGTCCCCGGCGCGCGTCTGGGACCGCGCGATGACCGCGGGCTCGTCCCGTCGCCCGTCGTCGGCATGGCGCAGCGCGTGCTCGGCGTAGTTCAACCTCGCACCCGGGAACCACACCGCGCCCGGCATCGAGTCACTGGCCAGCGCCTCGGTCGGGTAGGCGTGGGAGCGGACGCCGAAGTACTCCCAGATCGACCACCAGAACGGTCCGGGCTGCTCGACCGACCAGGCCCAGGCGGCCTCGTAGTCCCCCAGTGGTTGGCCGCGGCTGGCGTGGACCCAGTCGAGGTAGCGGCCCATGCGGGTGGTCGCCCGCGCGTCCGCCGGGGGCTCCCAGAGCAGCTCGCCGGTCTCGGTCATCCCACGCTCCTCTTCTACGCGCCCGTCACCGTAGTGCCGCGGACCGCGGGGACCCGGCGGTCCGCGGAGTCACCCGGTCTCGAGGGCCGCGAACGCCTCGAGGCCGCCCTCGTACCGGCGCACGACCTCACGACGGAGGTCGGCGTGCTGGTCGAATTCGAAATCGGGGTCGTCGCCGATCACCCGCCGGGCCACCGCCCGCGTGGTCTCGACCATCTCGACGTCCTTGCGCAGACGGGTGATCTTGAGGTCGGGCAGGCCCGACTGCTTGCTGCCGAACAGCTGGCCCTCACCGCGGATGTCGAGGTCGGTCTCCGAGAGCTCGAACCCGTCGGTGGTGGCCGCCACCGCGGCCAGACGCCGCTCCGCGTCCTTGGTCAGCGCGGCGTTCCATCCCGCGAACAGCACGCAGAACGATCGTCCGCCCCCGCGGCCCACCCGGCCCCGCAGCTGGTGGAGCTGGCTGATGCCGAAGCGCTCGGCGTCCTCGACCACCATGATCGTGGCCTCGGGGATGTCGACCCCGACCTCGATGACGGTGGTGGAGACCAGCACCTGCGCCTGACCGGCCCGGAAGCGCGCCATCGCGGACTCCTTGTCGTCGGGGCGCATCCGCCCGTGGACGAGCTCGACCTCGAGGTCGGGGAAGACGTGCTTCCTCAGCCGCTCGTACTCCTCGACCGCGTTGGTCGCCGGGATCTCCCCCTCCTCCACCAGCGGACACACCACGAAGGCGCGCTGCCCCTGCACGGCCTGCTCACGGATGAACCCGTAGAGCTTCTCCCGTCGCGACGCCTGTCGCGGGGTGATCAGCTGGGTGGTGATCGGCTCGCGCCCGGGCGGCAGCTCGTCGAGGACGGTGACGTCGAGATCGCCGTACAGCGTCAGGGCGAGCGACCGCGGGATGGGCGTCGCGGTCATCACCAGCACGTCGGGCAGCACCTGCCCCGTGGCGCCGGCCGCCGTGTCGGCCTCGGCCGAGCGCTTCTCCTTCAGGCCCACGCGCTGCGAGACGCCGAAGCGGTGCTGCTCGTCGACGACGACCACCCCGAGGTCCGCGAAGCGCACCCCCTCCTCGAGCAGGGCGTGGGTGCCGACGACGAGGTCCACGTCCCCGCTCAGCAGTTCCCCCAGGATGCGGCGACGGCTGGCCGTGGTGGTCGAGGCGGTGAGCAGCTCCACCCGGAGCCCGTCGAGCACGTTCACCCCCAGCGGCGCGAGCAGGGAGGTCAGCGTGCGGTGGTGCTGCTCGGCCAGGACCTCGGTGGGGACCATCAGGGCGGCCTGGCGACCGTTGTCGACGGCACACAGCATCGCCCACACGGCCACGAGGGTCTTGCCCGACCCCACGTCCCCCTGCAGCAGCCGGTGCATCGGCCACGGGCGCCCGAGATCCTCGCTGAGGTCGACGAACGCACGGTCCTGCGCCCCCGTCGGCGCGAAGGGCAGGCTCAACAGGAAGCGGTCGGCGACCCCGCCGGTGACCGGCGGATTGGTCACGCCGGCGGTGGTGGACTCCAGGTGTGCGCGGCGCCACTGCAGACCGAGCTGCAGGGTGAACAGTTCGTCGAACACCAGCCGGCGGCGGGCAGCGTGGCGCTCGTCGTGGTCGTCGGGCAGGTGGATGCCACGGATGGCCGCATCCAGCGACATCAGGCCGTGCTCGGCCCGGATGGTGTCGGGCAGCCAGTCCCCGACCGGTTCGAGTTCGTTCAGCGCCGCTTCGACCCAGCCCGCCAGCTTCCAGCTCGGCAGCGACTCCGTCGCCGGGTAGAGGGCCAGCAGCCGCTGGTGGGCCAGCGCCTCGGCGTCGGGCATCTCCCCCGGCTCGGCGTGGCCGAGGACCTGGACGTCGGGGGTGGAGATCTTGAGCTCTGACCGGAACCGCTCGACCTTGCCGCTGAAGGCCGCCACCGTGCCGGGGCGCAGCTGGCGGTTGCGCCAGGGCTGGTTGAAGAACGTCACCGTGAAGACCGCGCCGCTGGCCTGACGGACCCGTGCCTCGGTGATCGTCAGCGGCCGGTTGCCCCGCCGGGTCCGGGTGCGACGCGACGGGGACCACTCGACCAGACGGCCGATCAGGGTCGCCGGCTCGCCGACCTCCACCTCGGCGAGGTCGAGCACCTCCCCGGCGTCCTGGTACCGGCGGGGGTAGTGCTCCAGCAGATCGCGCACCGTGTGGACGCCGAAGGCCTCGTCGAGGGCCTTGGCCGCCTTCGGGCCCACCTCCGCCACGGCGGTGACCGGCGCGTCGAGGCGGAGACTCACTCCACGCCGAGCGAGTACCGGGCCGGACGGTGGCCCGCGTCGAGGACCTCCACCTCGCCCTCGGCGTGTGCCCGGAGCAGCTGTTCCGCCCGTTCACGCTCCGCCGCCGGGGCGCTCGCCCCGAGCAGCAGCGTCACCCGTTCGGCCTTCGCGGCACCGAGCTGCTCGCAGACGATCTCGAGCGCCTCCAGCGGGTCGTCCGGTGCGGCCACCACCCGACCGCCGACCACCGCGAGGGGCTGGCCCTCCCGGACGTCACCGACCGGCGTGGCCGCGTCGCGGACCGCGGCGACGACCTCGCCCGAGCGCAGGCCCGCGGCGGCGGCCCGCATCTCCTCGAAGACCGTGTCGGCCGGTCCCTGCACGTCGAGCAGCGAGAGCGCGGCGAGCACGGCGCACGGGGAGTCCGCCTCATCGATCACGTCCAGGGCCCGGCCGCCCTCGGCGACGGCCACCGCCACGGTCTGGTGGGCGGTCGGGACCGCGTTGGGGTGCCCGGGCAGCAGCGCCACCCGCTCCGCGGCCACCTCCCCGAGGGCGTTGAGCAGGTCGGCGACCGAGGGCAACCGGCCGGCGTGGCCGGGCACCACCACGAGCCCCTGCTGCCCGGCCAGCGACCCGGCGATATCGCCGTCGAGCACCGCGACCGCACCGGCCGCGGAGCTCTTCGCCGTGCGCCGCGCCTCGAGCTGGTCCCCGAAGTGGGTGACCTCGATCTCGCTCGGCCGACCGAACTCGAGGCCCACCTCGATCGCCGCACCGATGTCGTCGGTGTGGACATGGACGTTGAGCAGCCCTCCGGAGGCGACCACGACGACCGAGTCGCCGAGGACCTCGAGCCGCTGCCGCAGCGCCGGGGCGCCCCCGTCATCGCCGTCGAGGAGGTACTGCACCTCGAAACGGTGGGTCAGCTCCTGGTCACACGCCACCCGGTGGGGACGGCTGCGCGGGGTGGCATCGGACAGCTGCGGGGCCGGCGCACCGGTGAGGTGGGCATGCACCGAGCCCATCATGACCTCGAAGCCCCGGGCACCCGCGTCCACCACCCCGGCGTCGCGTAGCACCTCGAGCTGGTCGGTGGTCGCCAGCACCGCCCGTCCCGTCGCGGCGCACGTGGCCTCGGAGACCGCCACGAGGTCGTCGTGCTCGGTCACGGCGGCCGCGGCCGCCTCGGCGGCCACGGCGATCACCGTCAGGATCGTGCCCTCGACGGGTTCGTTGACGGCCTCGTAGGCCAGGCGGCGGGCCTCGGCGAGGGCCCGTGCGTACCGGGACGCGTCGACGGGCTCGTCGGAGCTGGCCGCGACCTCGACCACGGCCCGCAGCACCTGACTCAGGATCACGCCGGAGTTGCCCCGCGCGCCGCGCAGCGCCCCCCGGATGACCGCCGCGGCAGCTTCGGCCGGCCCGGTCGCGGCGTCCAGTGCGTCCAGCGCCGCCCGCACCGTCAACGTCATGTTCGTCCCGGTGTCCCCGTCGGGGACGGGGAACACGTTGAGGTCGTCGATCGCCTCCCGCTGCTCCGCGAGCGCCGCGTGGACACGGGCGAGCAGTGCGGGTAGCGCTCGGACGTCCAACGGCGCTCCACCTGGTGCACTCACCTGACTCGCTCCTCGAGACCGGGTCCGCATGCTAGTGCCCGCCGGGGCGCCCCACCCGGCCGCAGGTGCGACCGGGTGGGGCGACTGCTACGCTCGCCCGTCGAGTCGTGGCCACCGCACACGCGATGGCCTTTTCCGCACCACCTCCCGGCCCCTCTGGCAGCCCACGCCCGCCGCGGCCACGAGTCACCACGAACGAGAAGGATTCCTCATGGCCTCCGTCTGCGAGCTCTGCGACAAGAAGCCCTGGTTCGGCAAGCAGGTCAGCCACTCGCACCGGCGTTCCAGCAAGCGTTGGAGCCCCAACATCCAGCGCGTGAAGGCCTACGTCGACGGCAAGACGGTCAAGCTCGACGTCTGCACCGGCTGCCTGAAGGCCGGCAAGGTCACCCGCCCCCCGGTGAAGACCCGGTAGCGGACCCTGCTGCCGGCGGACCCGCCGGCACGGCCGGCACACGCACCCCGTCGATGAGGCCTCCGCGACGGGGGATCACCCGTCCCTGGTCCCGTCCTCGGTGACGAGTTCTCCGTCCCCGTCGAACTCGCCCTCGACCAGGCGAAGCCGTGGGGTGTAGTGCCCCCGGAACGCCTCGAGCAGTTCGTCCCCGGGTTCCTCGACCGTGATGCGCAGGCCGTTGCCGGCGTGGTCCACGGCCGCCGCGTAGACGCCGCGGGTCGCGCGGATCGCCGCAGGCAGGTCCTCGCGAGGCTCGCCGTGCCGCAGATCGTCGCGGTCCTCGACGACCTCGTCGAGCAGGTCGGTGAGTTCGAGTTCGGAGAGCTCGGTGCGGGCCCCGTGCAGCAGTTGCGGGTAGGGGAAGGACGCGCACAGTTCGCCGAGCCGCGAGGCCACGGCCCTCGTGAAGCCCACGTGGACCTCGGTCGGTTCGGAGACGGTCCAGGCGCCCGCCTGCGTCTCTGGCCAGCGCGCCCGCAACTCTTCACGCAGCTCCGCGACCGCCGCCTCGAGTTCGGACTGGCTCGGCGTGGGACCGCTCGCCTCCGCGCCGCAGTCGCCGACCACCTCTGGTTCAGCCGGCTCCTCGTCGTCCCGATCGTCCTGCTCGGGTTCGGTCCGGCCCGGGTCGGCGTCGGTCCGCCGGCCGTTGCCGGTCGAGGTCCGGGTCTTGGTCTGGGTCGGTGCGGCACTCCGCTCGTCCCGCGAGCCGGTGGCCGGCGCCGTGTCCTGGGCCGTGCCGGTGGTGGACTCTTCGTCCACCGAGGCGGCCGCCGCCCGGTCGCGGCGCTCACCGCGGGTGGAGGACTCCTCGTCCTCCTCTTCGTCCTCGTCGGACGGGTCGGTGGACTCCTCGTCACCGCGGCGCATGTCGGTGCCGGGGTCGACCTCACGCGTCTCGGGGATCCAGATCCCGCCGGAGGGGCGCTCCAACCCGCGACCGTCCTCCGCCGTGACGTTCGGTGACGAGCGGCCGCAGGCGGTGAGCGCCAGGGCGAGGAGCAGGAGTCCGAGCAGGCAGCGACGCGATGGCTGGATCATCGTGGGATCCTCCGTCTCGCGGGGCGGGCCACCGCCGGCCCGCCCCGCCGGGTGGCGAGGTCGAGGACTCCAACGACCGGTCGGCCCTGCGGTCACGCCCGCGGCGGGCCGGACCGAGCCGGCCCCCGCTGCCGGACCACCCTCGCCTTGCGGCGATCGTCGAGCGTCAGCGACTGCGCCACTGGTGGTCCACGGGCCCGATCCCCGCACCGATGCGCACACCCCGCCGCAGCGCCCCCGTGAGATAGTCCTTCGCGGCGCGTACGGCGGGCACGAGGTCGTCCCCCGCCGCGAGTCGTGCGGTCATCGCGGCGGCGAGGGTGCAGCCGGTCCCGTGCGTGTCGCGCGAATCGAGCCGCGGCCCCGGGTACCACTCCCGGTGCCGTCCGTCGGTGAGCAGGTCCACGGCCTGCGGACCGGGAAGGTGACCGCCCTTGACCAGAACCCACCGGCACCCGAGCTCGACCATCGCGTCCCCGGCCCGCTCGAGGTCGTCGACACCCTCGACGGTCACGCCGGTCAGCAGTTCGACCTCCCCGAGGTTGGGTGTGGCCACCAGCGCCAGGGGCACCACCACCTCGCGCAGGGCGGTCAGCGCCTCCCGCTCGAGCAACGGGTCCCCGTGCTTGGAGGCCGCCACGGGGTCGACGACCAGGGCGTCGATGCCGTGGTGGGTGACGGCGGCCGCCACGGCCTCCATCACCGCCGCAGAGGCGAGCATCCCGGTCTTGGCCGCGTCGGTGCCGATGTCCTCCATCACCGCGTCGATCTGCTGCCGCACGAACGCCGAGGACACCACCTCGAAGCCGCGGACACCGAGCGTGTTCTGCGCGGTGAGCGCGGTCAGCACCGCCATGCCGTAGACGCCGTGCGCCTCGAAGGTCTTCAGATCGGCCTGGATCCCGGCGCCGCCGCTGGGGTCCGATCCCGCCATCGTGAGCGCCACGGGGGGGCGGCCTGGCTGCTCCACGTCCGGGGTCCTCCTGCTCGCAGGCCGGGGAGACTACGGCGCGGCGGTCAGTGGTGCTCCCAGCCGAGCGCACCGACCTCGCGACCGTCGAGATCGACACCCGCCCCGACCACCACCTCTCCGACGACGCGGGCACGCAGGCCCACCCCGTCCAGCCCGGCGTCGAGGCGCCCGAGGCGCCCGGGTGGCACCGTCATCGCCAGCGCCTGGTCCTCACCGCCCCCCACGATGAGATCCAGGGGGTCGAGGTCGAGCCGGTGGGCGAGGGCGAGGACGCCCTCGGACCGTGGGAGGCGGTCGGCGTCGAGGCGTATCCCCACGCCCGAGAGCCGGGCGAGATGGCCGAGGTCACGTCCGAGGCCGTCACTGACGTCGATCGCCGAGGAGACCCCGGCGACCACCATCGGCGGGACGGCCTCCGTCAGCGCCTCCGGCCGACGGTGGGCCGTGGCCAGCTCGGGATGGTCCGCCAGGATCCGGTGCTCGTCGTGCCGCAACGCCTCCAGACCGGCTGCGGCGGCACCGAGGGACCCGACCACGACCACGAGGTCTCCGGGGGCGGCACCGTCCCGGCGCAGGACCACCCGCTCGTCGACCAGTCGGCCGAGCACGGTGACCGAGACCGCGAGCACCGGCGAGGTCACGGTGTCCCCGCCGACCAGCCGGCAGCCCCACCGGTCCGCCGCCGACCGCATCCCCGTGTACAGCTCCCGGGCCTGATCGACCGTGAGGTCGGACGGTCGCTGCAGCGAGATCAGCGCGACGTCGGGCAGGGCCCCCATCGCGGCGAGGTCGGAGACGTTCACGGCCAGCGCCTTGAAGCCCACGTCCTCGAGGCTGGACAAACGACGGTCGAAGTGGACCCCCTCGACGAGCGTGTCCACGGCGGCGACCACCGGGCCGGTGTGGTCGATGACCGCGGCGTCGTCGTCCACCCCCCTCGGCAGGCCCGGGCCGTCACCGTCGAGCAGGTCGCGCAGGGCTGCGAGCAACGCGAACTCACCGGCCACCGACGGCCTTTCGGGGTGTGGGGACGTGGGCGCGAGCCTAGAGCAGGACCAGACCCGCGGACGTCGGCCCACGGCTACGGTGAGTGGTGTCGACCCGGAAGGGCACGCCATGGACATCTCGGCCTACATCCTGATCCAGACCGAGCTCGGGCGCGCCTCGGAGGTCGCGGCGGTCGCGGCGGAGGTCCCCGGCGTGCTGGCCGCCGACGACGTGACCGGCCCCTACGACGTGATCGTGCGTGCCCGGGCTGCCAACATCGACGATCTCGGTCGGCTCGTCATCTCCCGGGTGCAGAGCATCGACGGCATCACCCGGACCCTGACCTGCCCCGTGGTCAACCTGTGACCCCCGCGCGCACGACGCGGGCGGCGGTGAGTCACCGCCACCGCCGCCCGTCCCGTGCCCGCTGCGGTCAGGCGCCGACCGGCGTGAAGTCGCGGCTGGCGAGGAACTCCGGCCGCGGACTGGACGCCGCGAACGGCTCCTCGAGCGTGTTCTCGACGCTGTTGTAGACGAGGAACACGTTGCTGCGGGGGAACGGCGTGATGTTGCCGGCGGACGCGTGCATGACGTTGCAGTCGAAGAACACGACCGAGCCGGCCCTACCCGTCATGGTCAGGATCTCGCCGTCGCTGATCAGGCGCGCGAGGCTCTCCTCGTCGGGCACCCCGATCTGCTGACGCTGCAGCGAAGACTTGTAGTGGTCCTCCGGGGTCTCACCCACCGTGGTGACGAAGGTGTTCTGCGAGCCCGAGACGATCATCAGCGGGCCGTTGACCTCGTAGTTGTCGGTGAGGGTGATCGAGGCCGACAGCGCGCGCATCCGCGGCATGCCGTCCTCCGCGTGCCAGGTCTCGAAGTCGGAGTGCCACCAGAACTCCTTGCCCGCGAACCCGGGCTTGAAGTTGATGCGGCTCTGGTGGAGGTAGACCTGGCTGTCGAGGATCTGGCGGGCGATGTCCGCCACACGGCGATCCTCGGCCGTCGCCTTGAACAGCGCGTCGTTCTTGTGGACGTCGAACACGGAGCGGACCTCGTTGCTCTCCGGCTCGGTGATCGTGCCCGGGTCGTTCTGCACGTCGGGGTCCCGGCTCATCTCGTCGAGTCGGGTGTTGAACGAGTCGACCTCGTCCTGACTGAAGACGCCCTCGACGATCAGGCAACCGTTCCGCTCGAACCGTGCGAGCTGTTCAGCGGACAGTGGCCCGTCCTCGGGACCGCCCCAGACGACCGGGTCCACCCGCTTGATGAACTCGGGCCGGGCCCCCACACGGGTCGGGTAGTGGTCTGACAGCGTCTTGATACCCATGCGTCTTCTCCCTTCTCCTCGCTGACGTCCTTTCCACGGAGGAGCGTCGCCTCGTGGCACGGCTTTCGCGCCACGCCCGGCCAGGTGCCACCTGTGCCGGGATCGACGCGCCGGGCGCCGATGTGTGTACTGGTACCAAACGAGCGGAACGGCGACAGCCCACCGTCCCTGACCGTCGGGAGGGTGGGCTGTCGAGTCGAACTGGATGTCGGCCCCGGGTCGCGGCGTTCTACTCCTGCTGCGCCTGGGCCTCGTCGGGGTCCAGCAGCGGGTAGGCGCCCTCCGCGTCGTGGACCTCCTGGCCAACCAGGGCCGGGGTGAACACGCAGATCATCCGCACGGTCTCCTCGACGTCGAGGGTGTGCTTCTCGTGCCCGTCGAGCACGTACAGGGTCCCCGGCCGGATGTCGTAGACCTCACCGTTGGTGTGGTCGGTGAGCGTGGCCTTGCCTTCGATGCAGTACACCGATTCCTGGTGGTTCTTGTAGTGCATGTTGGTCTGCGTCCCGGTGTAGAGCGTCGTGTCGTGGAACGAGTAGCTCAGACCGTCCCGCGCCAGCAGCAGCCGCCGCGCGAGGAAGGTGGTGCCGTTGGTGGTCTCGCGCTCGGTGCCCTCGATATCGGTGAGGCTGCGGACGATCATGGGTGCTCCTTGGATTGCGGTCGGTGTCGGTGGGGGCTGGGTCGGCGTCGCCGGGCCCGGTGCGTTCTCGTGTCAGGGTGCCCCAGTGACGGGCCCGGAACGGGCTGAGGGGCCCGGCCGATGGCCGGGCCCCTCAGCCGGAACGGTTCGATCGGGACCAGCTCGCTACTGGGGGTCGTTCTCCGAGACCACCTCGAGGATGGCCTTGGTCAGCAGCTGCAACCCCTCCTCCAGCGTCTCGTCGTCGATGGTCAGGGGCGGCAGCAGCTTGATGACCTCGTCCTCGGGTCCGGAGGTCTCGACCAGCAGCCCGAGACCGAAGGCCTTCTCGGTGACCTTCTTGGCGAAGCCCGGACCGGCGGCCACGCCCTGGAACAGCCCGCGGCCACGACGCTCGCCCTCGAGCTCGGGGTGGTCGGCGATGAGCTGGTCGAGCACCTCGGTCACCCGTGCGGCCTTGCGGTCGATCTCCGGGGTGAGCCCCTCGCCGACCCAGTAGTCCAGCGCGGCCGTCCCGGTCACGAAGGCCGGGTTGTGTCCCCGGAAGGTGCCGTTGTGCTCACCCGGCTCCCACACGTCGAGGTCGGGGCGCATCAGGGTGAGTGCGAACGGCAGCCCGAAGCCCGACAGGGACTTCGACAGCGTGACGATGTCGGGCTTGATGCCGGCCGGCTCGAAGCTGAAGAACGTCCCGGTCCGACCGCAGCCGGCCTGGATGTCGTCGACGATCAGCAGCACGTCGTGACGGTTGCAGACCTCCTGCAACGCCTGGAGCCACTCCATCGACGCAGTGGCCATGCCGCCCTCGCCCTGGAGCGTCTCGACGATGACGGCCGCCGGCAGGTCGAACCCGCTGCCGTCGTCCTCGAGCAGCTGGTCGAGGTACTCGGTGGTGTCGACCTCTTCACCGAAGTAGTTGTAGTAGGGCACCGCGGTGCCCGACTGCAGCAGGACACCGGCGCCACCGCGCTTCATGTTGTTCCCGGTGACCGACAGCGCACCCAACGTCATGCCGTGGAAGGCGTTGGTGAAGCCGACGATCCGCTCACGGCCCGTGGCCTTGCGGGCGAGCTTCATCGCCGCCTCGACGGCGTTCGTGCCCGTGGGCCCCGGGAACTGCACCCGGTAATCCAGCCCCCGCGGCTCGAGGATGACCTCGTGGAAGCGCTCGAGGAACGCCGAGCGCGCCGGGGTGACCATGTCGAGACTGTGGATCACGCCGTCGTCGGCGAGATAGTCGAGCAGGGCCTGCTTGAGCCTGGGCTCGTTGTGGCCGTAGTTCAGCGACCCGGCGCCGCTGAAGAAGTCCACGTAACGGTTGCCCTCGGTGTCCCACTGGATCGCGCCACGCGCTCGCGCGAACGAGGCAGGCCAGTTGCGGGAGTACGAGCGGACCTGCGATTCGTGCTTCTCGATCGTCTTCATCATCATCCTCGACGTTCGTCGGGCAGCTGGGCGCTGTGCATCTCGTGCTGAGGCTGGTGGTACCGCGCGCGTCGTCCGCCGCGGCGGCATGGGTGATGCGCCTGGAGCGGTGTCAGGGACTCTCGGACGGCAGGGGGCCGATGGCGAGTTCGTGCTCGGGCTCGTGCGTGCCGGCCTCGGAGGGGAAGTGCTCGGCCAGGAACCGCGGCTTCTCCCGGCATTCGACGCCGAGATCCCGCGCGAGTCCCCGGAAGAGCCTCAGGGAGGCCTCGTTGTCGGGGGTGACCGTGGCGGTCAGTTCACGGACGTCCTTGTTCGCCGGCAGTGCCAGCACCTCGTGCAGCATCCGGCGGGCCAACCCCTGGCCGCGGCCCCGGTCCGCGACGCCGACCTGCCACACGAACACGGCCTCGGGCCGTGTCGGCGGCCGGTAGGCGGCAACCGCCCCGACCGGTCCCTGGTCGTCCTCGGCGATCAAGGACGTCTCGGCGAAGTCGGTGCACACCAGCAGGTACGCGTAGGGCGAGTTACGGTCCAGTCCCGCCTCGGAGAGCAGGGACCAGACGGCGGCGCCATCCGACACCTCCGGCGTTCGCATCCGCGCGTCGCCCATGACAACGGCCATTTGATCACACCCCGGACGTCGGCCCGTACTGGCCGGGGCCAGTGGGACGCTTGGTGCGGGATGCGCGGGTCGGACGGCTTTCCTCGACCCGTGACGGCCTGACGATCACCTCCTCGGGTGCTCGCGATCGGGACGACGCCTCATCGTCCTCGGCCCCCATGATACGGGGTCCCCCCGGGGTTCTGGCCAATCGATGCCCCGCCACTCGGCCAGAGCAACCCCCTGGACCGGCCTCCACGGCCTCGCTAGAATGCGCCGTTTCGCTCCGGGGCCCGGGTGGCCCCACTCCGGCGAAAGCGCCCGTGGTGCGCTTTGTGACGCATGCACGCCGATCGGCGCCCACGGTCACCGTGGACGCGTCAAGCCTCGTCGAGCGCGCTCTGCAGCAGGCGGTCCACCAGGGCCGGGTAGGGCAGCCCCTCGGCATCCCACAGGCGCGGAAACATCGAATTGGGCGTGAACCCCGGGATCGTGTTGATCTCGTTCACCAGCAGCTCACCGTCGACGAGGAAGAGGTCGACCCGCGCCATTCCCCGGCAGCCGATCGCCTCGTAGGCCTTCCGCGCGAGCTCGTCGACCCGCCCGGCGTAGCCCTCCGGCAGCTCGGCGGGGACCACCAGCTCCGAGTCGTCGAGATACTTGGCCTCGAAGTCGTAGAACTCGTGCGAGGGGCGGATCTCGCCGGCGGCGGTGACGGACAACTCCCCCGCGCCCATGACCCCGACCTCGAGCTCCCGCGGCTCGGTCAGCCCCTGTTCGACGACGGCCACCTCGTCGTAGCGGTAGGCCTCGGCGAGTGCCTCGGCGAGCTCGTCGGGCGTGTCGACCTTGCTGATGCCGATCGAGGACCCCTGACGGGCCGGCTTGCAGAACCATGGCAGCGGCAGGTCGGCGAGCTGGGCCTGCACCGCGTCGGGGTCCTGCTTCCACGTACGTCGCGAGACGATCCGGTACTCGCCCTGCGGCAGGCCCGCCGCACCGAAGGCCGCCTTCATCGCCGCCTTGTCCACCCCGATCGAGGACGCCGTGACGTCAGCGCCCACGTAGGGCAGGCCCACACTGTCGAGCAGCCCCTGCACCGTGCCGTCCTCGCCGAAGGGGCCGTGGAGGACGGGGAACGCGACCCGGGGCTCGGCCACCGTCTCGGCGCGTCCGGTCGATTCGTCGAGCGAGAGCAGCCGGGGCCCGGAACGCGAACCGACGAGCCCGACCGTCGTTCCCGCCTCGTCGACCTCCGGCAGCGGTCGGCCCGCGACCGGCTCGATGTCGCCGTCCGTCAGCGTCCAGCGGCCATCCCGCGTGATGCCGACCGTGATGACGTCCCAGCGGTCTCGGTCGAGTACCTCCAGCACCGACCTGGCCGACAGGCACGAGATCTCGTGCTCACTCGATCGTCCGCCGTACAGGATCAGCGCGCTGGTCACGGGGGCTCCACAGCAGTGGTCGACGACGGATCGTGTTCGCGGCGCAGCCTAGCGACCGGCTCCCGGGCGCCGGGGGGCACCGGTACGGGTCCGGGGGCACCGGTACGGGTTCGGGGCCCGCCGCCCGTCCGGGTAGGGTCTGTCGCCGAACGGGCCCGCGCTCCATCGGTCGCGTACGCGGCCAGGAAACGTGTCGGCCCGACGACCACGCCAGACATTCGAACCGACCAGGAGGCACCACCGTGGCACAGATCGACTTCGAGGGACGCGTCGCCGTCATCACCGGCGCCGGAGGTGGCCTCGGACGCAGCCACGCACTGCTGCTGGCCAGCCGCGGCGCCAAGGTCGTCGTCAACGACCTCGGCGGCAGCCGTGACGGCTCCGGTGGCGGCTCCGAGATGGCCGACGCGGTCGTCCAGGAGATCAAGGACGCGGGCGGCGAGGCCGTCGCGAACTACGACAACGTCGCGAGCTGGGAGGGCGGCGAGGCCATCGTCCAGACCGCGCTCGACAACTTCGGCAGCGTCGACATCCTGGTGAACAACGCCGGCATCCTGCGCGACAAGTCCTTCCACAAGATGGACCAGTCCGAGGTGGACTCCGTGCTCGCCGTCCACCTGCACGGCGGCTTCCACGTCGCCCGGGCCGCGTGGCCGCACATGCGCGACAACAGCTTCGGCCGCGTCATCAACACGACGTCGGGGTCCGGGCTGTACGGCAACTTCGGCCAGACGAACTACTCGGCGGCGAAGCTCGGCCTCGTCGGTCTCACCCGCAGCCTGGCGATCGAGGGCGCGAAGTACAACGTCACCGCCAACGCCATCGCACCGGTCGCCGCGTCGCGGATGACCGAGGACCTCATGCCCGAACAGCTGCTCGAGCGGCTCAAGCCCGACTTCGTCTCGCCTCTGGTCGCCTACCTCGCCTCCGAGGAGTGCACCGAGACGGGCAAGATCTTCTCCGTGGGTGGTGGCTACATGGCCCGCGTGGCGCTCCTCGAGGGCGAGGGCGTCGCCTTCCAGGAGGTCCCCAGCATCGAGGACGTCGCGGAGAAGTGGGACGAGGTCAACCAGCTCGGCGGCGACTGCAAGGAGTTCACCAACGGCGTCGGTGAGCAGACCGGCAAGATCATCCAGGCGCTGGGCATCACCTTCGACTGACCCCGGCCCGACCGGACACCGGCGGCCGCCCGACCGCGCCGCCAGAACAGCGCCCCCGACCTTCCAGCGGTCGGGGGCGCTGCTTCGTCTCCGGGCCGTCAGCCGTCGAGGCCGTAGATCTCGGGCTTCGCCGAGCGCGACAGCAACGCGCCCACGAGGTCCTGTGGCTGGGCACCGTGGTGGCAGACGGCCACCACGCCGGCGGCGATCGGCATGTCCACCCCGTGGCGCTCGGCGAGCCCGACGATCGCCTGGGAGGACTTCACGCCCTCCGCCACCATGTTCATCGAGTCGATGATCTCCTCGAGGGTCTCCCCCGCCCCGAGGCGCGCCCCGACCGTCTGGTTCCGTGACTTGTCCGAGGTGCACGTGGCCACGAGGTCACCGACCCCGGCGAGCCCGGAGAACGTCAGCGCGTCACCGCCGATCGCGACCCCCAGGCGGGTCATCTCCGCGAGGCCCCGGGTGATCACCGCCGCGCGGGTGTTGTCGCCGTAGCCCATGCCGTGGGCCATGCCGGTGGCGATGGCGATCACGTTCTTGACGGCCCCCGCCACCTCGACCGCGACCTTGTCCGGGTTGGTGTAGACCCGGAAGTAGGGGGCCATGACCGCGTTCTGGACCTGCTCCGCCCGGGTGAGGTCGGGGCAGGCCGCGACGGTTGCGGCCGGTTGCCGCAGGGCGCACTCCTTCGCGAGGTTGGGGCCGCTGACGACCACGACCCGGTCCGGGTCGCAGTCCAGGCTCTGGCTGATGACCTCGCTGCCGAAGCTCAGCGTCTCCACGCCCACGCCCTTGATGAGGCTCACGAGCGTCGCCTCGGCGGGGATGCTCCCGCCCCACTGCCGCAGCTGCGCCTCGATGCCCACCGACGGGACCGCCAGGACGACCACGTCCGCACCGGCCAGCGCGACCTCCGGATCGTCGGTCGCCGCGAGCGCGTCGGGGAGGCGGGTGTCGGGCAGGTAGGCGGCGTTGGTCCCCTCGATGTCGATCTCCCGGGCCACCTCGGTGCGTCGCGCCCAGATCGTGGTGTCGGATCCCGCGTCGACGCACATCTGGGCGAAGGCGGTCCCCCACGACCCCGATCCCATCACCGCGACCTTGGCCACTGCGCGCTCCTCTCCGAGCTCCCGTGTGCCGGCAACCTAGCGGTCCGTCGCGGGCCGGCGACGGGGCTACGCTCGCGTCCATGTCGTCCGGCCCCAGCTCCACCACCGTGATCGTCCCCCTGCGCACCGGCGGGAAGACGCGCCTGTCGTCCCGGCTCAGGGAGTCGGAACGCACCGCCCTGGCAGGGGCGATGCTGGCGGACGTGGCCGCGTCCCTGGCCGCCGCCGGGGTGGGCCGGATCCTCGTTGCCGCCGAGGGCCCCGCGGCACTGGCCGCCGCCGACGCGATCGGGCTCGAGTCGGTGCGCGACGCCCCCGGCGCGGGCGGCCTGGACCGTGCACTGGCACACGCCGCCCGTCACGTCCCCGCCGACGCGCCGCTGCTGGTGGTGGCGGCCGACCTGCCCTGCCTGCGGGCCGGCGAGATCGAGCAGGTTCTGGCCGACCCCGCCCCGGTGGTGATCGCCCCGACCTCCGACGGCGGGACCGGTGGGCTGCTGCGGCGTCCCGCGGGCGTCATGCCGACCGGCTACGGCGCGGCATCGGCCGAGCGCCACCTGCGGTTCGCGGCCGAGGCCGGGGTGGCGGCCTCGACGGTCCGTGCCCCCGGTTTCGAGCACGACGTGGACACCGTCGCGGACCTGCTCGCCCTGCGCGAACTGCCCGTCGGCGCGGCCACCGCGACCCTGCTCACGACCCTGGAACGCACCGGCCGCGCCGCGAGCTGAACGCTCCCACGCCCCACACCGCCGGCCACCGTGCCGTCCCGACGTCACCGGGCCCGCGTCCCGGAACCGGTCTCCCGGTCACGCCGCCGGGCCCGCGCGCTCTGCCAGGCGAGCCCGCCACCAACGACGCCGCCGATCACGAACGAGAGCACCAGCAGCACGATCAGGGGCACACCCCCCGCGGTCTCACCCCCGGGACGCTCGACCACCTCGGTCTCGCCGAAGACCCAGGAGAAGTCCACGGGTTGGGCGTTGGTCGCCGCGAAGATCCCGAACAGCACCAGCAGCAGCAACAGGACCACCCGACCGATCTGCTGGGTCAGCGGCGTGGCGGGTTTCGCGGCCCCGGCCTCTTCATCCTGCGGCGGGGCGCCGGACCGGCCCTCCTTTCCGGCAGGCCCGTCCGGTCCCGGCGTCGTCGGCCGCTGCGGCTCGTCGCCCGGCGTGTCCTTCTGCTCACCCATGCCTGCCCTCACTCGTCGGCCCGCACCCCGGGTCAGTCCGGGTGGCGTGGTGCGGGCCAGCATGGACCACCCGGCTATCCTGCGCCACGCCCGCCCCCGGTACGAGGAGACAATGGATGCCGCAGGGCACCGTCAAGCACTTCGATCCCGACACCGGTACCGGTTCCCTGGTGCAGGACGACCTCGTCGAACGCGACATCGACCGCCAGGCCTTCGCCGCCTCCGGGCTGATGGAACTGCGGCTCGGGCAGCGGATCCGGTTCGAGCTCGAGGAGGACGGGGACGAGCCCCGCGTCGTCCAGCTCAACATCGTGAGCCTGTAGCAACGGGAGCCCCCGGCCGGGCCCGTCGGGGCACGGCCGGGTGGTGCGCCCCGCAGCTCACACGTGCTCAGGCAGATCCTCGAGGACGACCGCCGTGCGGGCGAAGATCCCCCGCCCGTGCTCGAGACCGTTCTGCTCGGACCAGGTGCGGGTCTCCTCGAGCACCTCGCGCAGGCGGGTCGTCGCCTCCGGCGCCTCGCTGCCGTACTCCGCGAGGACCGCGCTGGCCACCTTGTCCGGGTCGGCCTCCATGAGCTCGCGCACGATACTCTCCGGGTCCTCCTGGTCCCGCCAGGCCAGCGCGCACGCGGCGGTGAAGGAGGCGCTCTCGAAGTCGCCCTCGGAGGCGATGACGGCGAGGTGCATCAGCGCCTTGGCCGACAGCCGGTCGTCGTCGGCGACCGCGGCGACCAGCGGGGCGTACTCCCCGAGTTCGTCGTCGCCGACGCGGGGGGCGTGCAGCTGCAGGTACTTCGCCCGCACGGGGAGGTTCTGGTGGACCTCGAGGTCGGCCGGCGGCTCGCCCTCGTCGAGGATCTCCTTCAGCGGCCGGGTCGCCTCCCAGTAGCGGGCCGCGTCGCCCGACTCCCGGAGCGAGGCGGGGGCGGCGACGGCCTTGGCGGGGTCGACCGAGAAGCTGACCAGGCCGGCACCGAGCTCGCCGACGCGGCGTTCGGCCTCCTCGAGGTGGAACCAGGCGGAGACCCGCTTGCCGTGTCCGAAGGTGCCGGGCGCCGCCTGGTCGAGCTCGCCGGGGGGACCGAGACGGTCGGTCAGGTCGACCCGCGTGCGCAGACCCTCCTCCTCGATCAGGGGCAGCCGGCGCGGGGGCGTGCAGTGGTAGACGGTGACGCGGGGCACGGCGTCCTCCGAAAGACGTGGGTCGGCGGGGCGCGTGAGCCTACCGCCAGTGGGCGACGTCCCCCCGTCCCGGGGCCCGTCCACCGGCGTCACACCGGAGGCGTACCCGGGACCGGGATGAGCCCGTCGGTGGCGACGTCCGGGTCGTCGGCGTCGGCCTGCTCGATGTCCTCGCGTCGGATGCCGAGCAGGAACAGGATGGCGTCGAGGTAGGGCACCGACACCGCCGTGTCGGCGGCCTCGCGCACGACCGGCTTGGCGTTGAACGCGATGCCGAGCCCCGCGGCGGCCAGCATGTCGAGGTCGTTGGCGCCGTCGCCGACCGCGACGGTCTGCTCCAGGGGCACCTGCTCCGCGGCGGCGATCTCCTGTAACACCCGGGCCTTGCCGGCGCGGTCGATGACCTCGCCGAGCAGACGGCCGGTGACCACGCCGTCCACGATCTCGAGCTCGTTCGCGGCGGCGTGGTCGATCCCCAGGTCGGCCGCGAGGAGGTCGGTGACGTAGGTGAAGCCGCCGGAGACGATCGCGACGGTGTAGCCCAGCCGCTTGAGCGTGCGGACGAACGTGCGTGCCCCGGGGGTCAGGCGCACCCGTGCGGCCACGAGATCGAGGGTCTGCACCGTGGTGCCGGCCAGCCGCGCCGTACGCTCGCGCAGGGAGGACTCGAAGTCGAGTTCCCCGGCCATGGCGCGGGCCGTGATCTCGGCGACCTCCTCCCCGCAACCGGCCTCGTCGGCGAGCAGTTCGATCACCTCGTCCTGGATCAGGGTCGAGTCCACGTCCATGACCACCAGGCGCTTGGCGCGTCGCTCGAGACTCTCGCGCTGCACGGCGACGTCGACGCCGTGGGCCTTCGCGGTGGCCACCAGCCGCGCCCGCATGTCGTCGGCGTCGCCCGCGTGGGTCGTGAACTCGTAGGAGACCACGGGGTAGCGGGACAGCCGCACGATCCGGTCGATGTTGCCGCCGGCACCCGCGATCGCCCCGGTCACGTCCCGCAACGCTCCGGGCGGCAGCGACTGGCCGATGACGGTGACCACCGAACGCGGACCCCGCGGCCGGGCGGCGTCGGTGCCGATCACCTCGAACTCCAGCTGCAGTTCGTGCTCCCAACCGTGGAAGAGCAGCTCCTTGAGCACGTGGTCCCCGGCGTCGACCCCGATGAGCAGGTCCAGCGTCAACCGGTCACGGACGACCACCTGCTCCATGTCGAACAGCTCGGCGCCGCTGTCCGCGAGTACGCCGAGGAGTCCGGTGGTGATGCCGGGGCGGTCGATCCCGGAACACCGAACGAGGATGGTGCGCTGCTGTTCGTCCACGCCGCGGAGCCTACCCCGCACCTGCCCACCCCCCGGGTGTCACGAGCCGCGGCGCTGGACGCCCTGTCGGTGGTGCTCGCCGGCGTGGGTGTGGGCGCCACGTTCCACCTGCTCGGCCACGTCCTGGACCGCGACCTCGGCGGCACACCCGCGACCGACATCCCGTTCTTCGCGGTGATCGCCGTCGCGCTGATCGCGGCGGCGGTCGCCGGAGCGAGGACGCGGCCACGGGATGCCGACGACACGTCGCTTCCCGGCCGGCGAGCGACGCACCCGCCCCTCAGCGGGTCGCGGTGACCACCAGGGTCTGGAAGGGGAAGGAGAGGCCCGCGTCATCGGTGTGCGGTGCCAGGCCCGAGGCGAGATCGACGAGGAGTTCGTGGATCACATCGGCATCGAGGGCCGCGATCACCCCTCCCAGCGGCGAGCTGGCGCTCTCGCCCCACAGGAACGCCTCGGGCGAGTCGAGGCGGACCGGCCACACCACGATGCGGGCCTCCACGTCGCGGAACCCGGCCTCGGTCACGAGTGAGCGCACCTCCTGAAGGTCGCCCAGGGCGAAGGGTGAGGCCATGCCCTCGGCGGCGGACTCGCCGACGTGCCGGCGCAGCGCCTCCACCAGCGGGACGTAGCCGGGCTGATGCCCGAGCGAGCGGCAGGTGCTGAGCCCGAGTCGGCCTCCCGGTGTGAGCACCCGGTGCAATTCGGCGAGCGCCCCGGCACGGTCCGCGACGAACTGCAGGCCCTGCTGGCAACAGGCGACGTCGACGGACGCACTGGCCAGCGGCAGATCATCGGCACTGGCCTCCACCCAGCTGATCGGCGCCGCGTCCGACGCCGCGGCGTTCGCGGCCGACACCTCGCGAGCGACCGTCAGCATGCCCGGGTTGAGGTCCACCCCGGTCACCTCGCCGCTCGGGCCGACACGTCGCAACGCTTCCCGGGCGACGATGCCGGTGCCGCTCGCCACGTCCAGTAACCGTTGCCCGGGCCCGGGCCGGACGTTGTCGAGGAGATGGCGCGCACCCGCCTCGAACAGCAGCGGCACGAGGTAGCGCTCGTAGGCGCTCGCGCTGTCCTCCTGCAGTTGCCAGCCGTGGGCCGTGGTCGCGTTCGTCATGGTGTCCCTCCTGGAACTGGTACGTCGAGGTCCGATCCTGCGCCAGGACGGGGATCCGCGTCATCCGTGGAACCACGGGTTCTGCTACGGGTCCGCGGCGGCCATGGCATGCTCATGGGGTGGACACCGAGGCTGAGGGGCTGATCCAGCGGGGCCGCGCCGCGCTGTCCACCTGTGACTGGACGGCGGCACGGACGGCCTTCGAGCAGGCCACCGGGATCACCGAGACGGGCCCCGCCCTGGACGGTCTCGGGCAGGCGCTGTACTGGCAGGGCGACTACGACCGGGCGCTGCTGCTGCGCGAACGCGCCTACGCGGTCTACCGCCGCGACGGCGACCATCGCGCTGCGGGGCGGGTGGCGGTGGAGCTCGCCGCGCTCCACCTGTGGGTGCACGGCAACCGGCCCGCGTGCGAGGGCTGGACCGGCCATGCGCACCGAATGCTCCGGGACGCGGGTGACTGCGTGGAGCGAGGCTGGCTCGAGCTGCTCCTCGCTTCGACGCAGGGGGGTCCGGACGAACGGGCACGCTGCGCCGAGCGGGCGGCGCAGCTCGGTCGGCGCTTCGACGATGCTGCTCTGGAGTACGACGCGCTCGGGCACATCGGGCTGCTGTTGATCCACCGGGGAGAGATCCCCGCGGGCATGGGCCTGATCGACGAGGCCGTGGCGGCCGTCAGCAGCGGCGTCGTGATGGACCCCTGGGCGGCCGGTGAGATCTACTGCTCCCTGTTCGGAGCCTGCGAGCTCGTGATCGACGTGCCCCGTGCCGAGGCGTGGCTCGGCGCGCTCGACGGCTATCTGGAGCGCACGGGTGAGCTCCCCGTCTCCGGCATCTGCCGCATGCACTACGGCGGGCTGCTCACCGCGGCCGGGCGGTGGCAGCAGGCGGAGCACGAGCTCCTGGAGGCGATCGAACTCTACGAGCGCACCTGGCGTGGCAGCCGCTTCGAGCCGATGGTCCGACTGGCCGACCTGCGGGTGTTCCAGGGTCGATTCGCCGAGGCGAGCCGGCTGCTCGCCGGGTTCGAGGACCTCCCCGAAGGGGCCGCCCCGCTGGCACGCCTGCGCCTCGCCGAAGGCGCGCCCGAGCTGGCCACGAGCGCCATCCAGCGTTGTCTGACCCGCCGGGGACGCGGCCTGGCGTCCGCACCGCTTCTCGCCCTGCTGGTCGAGGCGCACCTGGCCTCGGGCGAGCCTGGTGCCGCCGACGGGGTCTCCCGCGAGCTCGAGGGCCTGGCCAGCGCCAGCGGGCACCTCCCCGTCGAGGGCCTGGCGGCCCTCGCACGGGCACGGGTGGCGCTCGCGCGCGGTGAGGAGGCGAGCGGGCACCTGGAGCGGGCGATCGGGGTCTTCGCCGAGGCCGAGTTGCCCTACGAACTCGCCCGGTCCCGTCTGGCGCTGGCGGAAACACTGGCCACCGCCCGTCCCGAGGTCGCCCGGGCCGAGGCCCGCACCGCGCTGGAGTGCTTCGACGCACTCGGCGCGGCCCGGGACGGCGACGCGGCCGCCGCGTTGCTGCGCGACCTCGGCGACCGGGGCCGGCCGCGCTCGCGCGGTGCCGGGCCGCTGACCCCGCGGGAGTCCGAGGTGCTGGGCCTGCTCACGGAGGGCCGGTCCAACGCCGAGATCGCCGCCGAACTCCACATCAGTCCGCGAACCGCGGAGGACCATGTGAGCAAGATCCTGACCAAGCTCGGCCTGGCCAACCGCACGGAGGCCGCCACCTACGCGCTGCGGACACCGACGGGCCGGCCGCCGACGTGAGCCGCCACCTGGACACCGCGCGGGCCGCCTATGCGCGCTGTGCGTGGCCCGAGGCCCGGGCGGCCTTCCACGCGGCACGCGAGCAGGAGGAGCTGTCGGCACCGGACCTCTACGCACTCGGGGACACCGCCTGGTGGATGGGCTCGATGGACGAGGCGCTCCACGACTGGGAGGAGGCCTATCGACGGTTCCTCCAGGGGGAACAACCACGTGGGGCCGCGATGACGGCCCTGAGCATCGCGGTCAACGGCTTCCTCCGGGGCGACCAGACCACCGGTGCGGGATGGATGGCCCGCGCACAGCGGCTGCTGGCGGACGAGCCCGAGAGCGCCGAACACGGCTACGTCCTCTATCTGCTCGAGGTGGAGGCCCGACTCGGCGGCATCGCCCCCTCCGACCACGCCGCCACCGACACGCTGATCTCCAGCGCTCATCGCGTGGCCCGTCTCGGTCGTGACCACCACGACCCCAGCCTCGTCGCCCTCGGTCTCCTGGGCGAGGGCCGGGCGCTGGTGAAGGCGGGCCGGGTCGACGAGGGACTGCACCTGCTGGACGAGGCCATGCTCGCGGTGCTCTCCGGCGAACTCGGTCCCGAGTGGGCCGGCAACATCTACTGCCACCTGATGTCCGCTGCACACGAGCTCGCGGACATTCGGCGGGCCGTCGCCTGGACCGAGGCGACCACCCGGTGGCTCGACGGCCTGCCCGCCGCCGTGCTGTTCACCGGGATCTGCCGCGTCCACCGTTCCCAGGTCCACCAGCTCACGGGTTCGTGGGAACTGGCCGAGGAGGAGGCCAGTCGCGTCTGCCGGGACCTGGCGACGATCCAGCCCGCCACCGCCGCCGAGGCCCACTACCAGGTCGGCGAGCTCCGGCGCGTCCGCGGAGACCTCGAGGGTGCAGATCGTGCCTACCAACGCGCCCATCAACTGGGACGCGACCCGCAGCCCGGTCACGCGCTGCTGCGGCTACGGCAGGGGCGCGTGGACGCGGCCGTGGCCGCCATCCGCACCGCCCTGCTCGCCGAGGCCGAAGACCGCCTGGCGCGTGCGCGCCTGTGCGCCGCCCAGGTGGAGATCACCCTGGCCGCCGCCGACCCGGCGGCCGCGGAGCGGGCCTGCGGCGAACTGGAGGAGATCGCGCGGCTCTACGCCAGCCCGGGCCTCGAGGTGCTGGCCCGCCAGGCCCGTGGTGCGGTGCTGCTCGCGGCCGGGGACCCGGCGGCGGCGTTGCCGGTGCTGCGCGCCGCCTGCCGCGACTGGCAGGGCGTCGCGGCGCCGTACGACTGCGCCCGTGTCCGGGTGCTGCTCGCCCGGGCCTACGACGTGCTCGGCGACACGGAGGCGGCCGAACGCGAGCGCGAGACGGCCACCGGGGCGTTCCGTCGCCTGGGCGCCGACGCCGGCCTCGAGCACCTCGCCGCCGCGACGGCGGGCACCGCGGCCCGACCGGGTGGGCTCACGGGCCGCGAGGTCGAGGTCCTGACCCACGTCGCCGCGGGCCGCAGCAACCGGCAGGTCGGCGAGCGGTTGGTGATCAGCGAGAAGACGGTCGCCCGCCACCTGTCGAACATCTTCACGAAGCTCGGGGTGACCTCACGCACCGAGGCGGCGGCCTTCGCCTTCGCGCACGGCCTCGCCCCCGCGACCGAGCCGGACGGCGGCCCGGGGAGCGAGCCGACGACCACCGGCTGAACGATCGCGTGGGTGAAACCACCCACGCCGTGCCACGAAGATGCGCAGCCTGCCCGATGGCAGGGGCAGCCCGTCTCCGTAGCGTCATCTCCAGGCACACCCTCGACCAGGAGACGACGATGACCCGCACCGAACCGGACCCCGAGAAGCTGGAGGCGTTCGCCGAGCGCTTCAGCGCCGACGTCGCCGCCACGCTCCACGGCACCACGGTCGTGCTGGGCGACAAACTCGGCCTGTACACGGCCCTGGCCGACGGCGGCCCCCAGACCCCGGCCGAACTCGCCGGGCGCACCGGCTGCCAGCCCCGCCTCATCGAGGAATGGTGCAACGCGCAGGCGGCCAGCGGCTACTGCGAATACGAGCCGTCGTCCGGCCGCTACCTCCTGACCCCCGAGCAGGCGGCCTGCCTCGCCGACCCCACCGGTCCGGCCTTCCTCACCGGGGGCATGGTGGTCGCCAGTGCCGCACACAAGACCGAGGAACGCATCCGTACGGCCTTCACCGGCGACGGCTCGCTCGGCTGGCACGAGCACGACACCGACCTGTTCGACGGCACCGACCGCTTCTTCGGTGCGCGCTACGCCGGCACGCTGGTCGATCACTGGATCCCGGCGCTCGACGGCGTCGAGGAGCGACTGCGCAGCGGGGCCCGGGTCGCCGACGTGGCCTGCGGCCACGGCGCCTCGACGATCCTGCTGGCCCGGGCCTTTCCCGCCTCGACGTTCTGTGGCTTCGACTACCACACCCCCTCGATCGAGGCGGCCCGCAAGGCGGCGGCCGAGGCCGGCGTCAGCGATCGGGTGACCTTCGAGGTCGCGACCGCCGAGGACTTCGCCGGCGAGTACGACCTGACGTGCATGTTCAACGCCTTCCACGAGATGGGCGATCCGACCCGGGTCGCCCATCACGTCCTCGACACGCTCGCCGACGGCGGGACCTGGATGCTCGTCGAGCCCCGGGCCGGCGACCACCCCGAGGACAACCACACCCCGGTGGGCCGGACCTTCTACTCCGCCTCGACCCTGATCTGCGTGCCCAACGCCCTCTCGCAGCACGCCGAGGACCCACTCGGCGCGCAGGCCGGTGAGGCGAGGCTTCGCACCGTGGTGGAGGCGGCAGGCTTCACCCGGTTCCGTCGCGCCACCGAGACCCCGTTCTTCGTGGCCTGGGAGGTGCGCCCCTGACACCGCGACCCCGTGCCGACCGCAGGCCACGCCCTAGGCTTGCCGCATGGTCACCTCGAATCCCGCGCTGCAGCAGCTCGGCGGCTATCCCCTCGCCCGGCTGCAGGACCTCGCCAACGAGCTCAGGGCACAGGACGTGCCGCTGGCGGACTTCGCGATCGGCGACCCCGACGAGCCCACGCCGGAGCACATCCGCCGCGCCCTGATCGAGGCCGTCGGTCCCGTGAGCCGCTACCCCACGGCCCTGGGGCAACGGGCGCTGCGTGAGTCCGTCGCCGCCTGGCTCGCACGCCGGCACGGCGTCGAGGTCGACCCCGACGTCCACGTGCTGCCGTCGGCCGGCAGCAAGGAGGCGATCTTCCATCTGCCCCTGGCGGTGCTCGACCCCCACGGGCCGCGTCGTCACGTGCTGTGGGGGGAGCCCGGCTACCCCGTCTACGGTCGGGGCGCGCTGTTCGCGGGCGGTGCCTCGGACCCGGTCGCCCTGGAACCCGACCAGGGCTGGCGGCTCGAACTCGAGGAGCTCGAGACCTCCCGGCTGCAGCGGGCCTGCACCGCCTGGGTGAACTACCCCCACAACCCCACCGGCGCGAGCGCCGACCTCGACTACTACCGCCGGCAGCTGCGCACCGCGCGGGAGCACGGACTGCTGCTGGCCTCCGATGAGTGCTACCAGGAGATCTGGTTCGACCGGCCCGCGCCGAGCGCCCTGGAGGCCGCCGACGGGGACTTCACGGGCCTGTTGGCGTTCGTCTCCCTCTCGAAGCGCTCCGGCATGACCGGCTACCGCTCCGGCGCCATCGTCGGCGATCCCGAGCTGATCGCACGGTTGCGGGCGCTGCGCCCCAACGTCGGGACGGCCTCGCCCGACTTCGTCCAGGCCGCCGCCATCGCGGCGTGGAACGACCAGGAGCACGTGGACGAGCGCCGAAAGATCTTCGCCGCGAAACGCGCGGTGCTCCTCGAGTTCCTCGCGACGGCCGGCATCGAGGTGTCGGGGTCCGACGCCACCTTCTACGTCTGGTTCCGCGCGCCCGGTGGTGACGACGCGGCCTACGCGCAGGCCCTGCTCGAGGAACGGATCGTCGCCACGCCCGGGCGCGCGTTCGGTCCGGCCGGCGAAGGCTGGCTCAGGCTCGCGCTGGTGCCCACCGTCGAGGGTTGTCACGACGCCGTCGCCCGCTGGAGCGCCGCCCTGCAGGCCGGCCGGCTGCCCATCTAGAACCCACCAGACGGGCGGTTCCCCGGCCGCTGGACCGGAAGCGGCCCGTGGCTGGCGCCCCTCGGCCGGTACACGACCCGCCGGCCAGGGGGCCGGGTTGTCCCGTCGCCCGTGCCTGCTTGACTCGCCCGGTCACGAGCCGAGGTGGAACATGGGCGAGACCACGCGTCTCGAACGGACCTCCCACGTCGTCCCTGGAGAGCGCTGCGAGCTCCGCCTCGAGGACGGCCACATCACCCTGACCAAGGAGGCCGGCACCCGGGCCCGGCCCACCAGCGTCACCGTCCCTGTCGACCGGGTCCGCAGCGTGACCCTCAACCGGCCCTCCCCCGGCCGGCCGGGCTGGCTGCACCTCGCGGTGGTGGACGGCTCACCGACGCCACCGTCCGAACTTGCCGCGATCGGTGATCCCTACACGCTGCCCCTGACGACCCGCCACGTCCACGCCGCCCGGCGGCTGGAGCGCATGATCGACGACCACGTGCGCCGCCGCGGCCTTCCGCACGTGGACTCCGGTGCCGGCACCGGGTCGGGCGTGACCGTCAACCCCGGACGGCCCCCGGCGACACCGACCCCGATCGACCGTGCCGGCGACGCCCCCGGCGAGGACCGCGTCAGCAGCGGGGACAGCACCGGCCCCGGGCACGACCGTGACCCCGCCGGCGACGCGGACGCGTCGGGCGGAGAACTCGCCGGTGCGTTGCGGGAGCTGGCCGACCTGCACACGGCCGGCGCCCTGTCCGACGAGGAGTTCGAACA
Source organism: Nitriliruptoraceae bacterium (assembly GCA_007130695.1). Classification (GTDB taxonomy): domain Bacteria; phylum Actinomycetota; class Nitriliruptoria; order Nitriliruptorales; family Nitriliruptoraceae; genus SKLC01. The sequence continues at coordinate 7,824 of SLRZ01000041.1, read as the reverse complement.
GGCGAAGCGCCGGGTGCTCGAGGGCTGAGACCGACGCACGGGACCGCCGGCTCCGACGGACACCCACCGCCCCCGGTCAGCCGCGGGTCACCCGCCGCGCGAGGCGACCCACCCCGATCACGGCCAGCAGCGCGGCGAGCGCCAGGAGCCCGATCGGGAGCAACTCGCCGGCGACGGGGGCACCGAGTCCGGGGTCTCCGACCTCCGGGCCGGGCCAGGGCCACAGCACCCGGGTGGATCCCAGCATCAGGCCCAGCAGGGCCGCCAGCACGACGTCGTGGTATTCGCGCAGCAGCCAGTTCAGCAAGGTCGAGAACCCCGCCAACCCCACCAGACAGCCCAACCCCACGACCCCGATGACCACGAGGTCACGGTCGCTGAGCGCGTCCATGACGTGCGGGTACATGCCGAGCAACAGCAGCAGGAACGCCCCCGAGATGCCGGGCAGGATCATCGCGCACACCGCGACCGCGCCTGCGGCGAAGTAGGCCAGCAGGGTCGGCTCGTCGACCGTGCCCCCCGACAGGCCGAGCCCGACGAAGGCCACCACCGCGACCACGAGCCCGACGGCCAGGCTGCGCAGGTCCCGCCGGCGCAGGTCACCGGCGGCGACGAGGGTCGCCCCGAGGACCAGCCCGAGGAAGACCCCCGACAGCTGCCGCGGGTGGGAGTCGAGCAACGCGCTCAGCAGTCCCGCCAGCAGGATCACGGCCGCGAGGATCCCACCGAGCAGCGGGAGCAGGAAGCCCCACTCGATCACCGCGAGGCCACGCAGCGCCTCCCGCCACCGCAACCGCAGCAGCAACGCCAGGGCCCGCGCACCCTGACGGATGTTGGCCACCAGTTGCTCGTACACGCCGGTCAGCAGCGCCACCGTGCCCCCGGAGAACCCCGGGACGAGATCGGCGACCCCCATCCCGAACCCCACCGCGCCCACGACCAGCGTGCGGCCCGGGGCCGCGGCCGGCGAACGGGCCGAGGCGGGACGTGGGGCCACGACGTCGTCCGTCGCGTGCTCCTCGGACTCGTCCACGAAGGACCTCGGTGATGGGGCGGGAGGGAACGTGGCGGGAACCTAGCCAACCGCCACCCGGGCCGGTGCGCCGGCCCCCCGTCGACCGACCCACCGGGAGACCCCGCGGGCTCGTGGGTAGGATCCCCGGCGTCCACGGACGCCCTTTCGACCCAGGAGCCGGTTCCCATGAGCGACCACGCCGCATTCGGTGTCGGGCTGGCCACGCGCACACCCGCGGGCAAGGTGCTCGACACCTGGTTCCCGGTGGTGGCCCTCGACGGCCACGTGGAGGCGGCGGCGCGCATCGCGTCGGCGGTCGGCCACACCGGGGGTGGCGCAACCCACGGACTCGACGCCACCGTGGTCAGCGGACTCGACGGTGACGACCCCGCACTGCGTGCCGCGCGGTCGCTGGTGGCCGCGGCGGAGGCCGACGCCTCCCCCCTCGGGACCGAGCGCTTCGCCGTGGTGACCTTCCTCGACGATCTCGGTGCCGCCCCCACCGACGCCCACGACGTCTACCTGCGCCTGCACCTGATCTCCCACCGGCTGGCACGCCCTCACGCCATCAATGTCGAGGGGGCCTTCGGCCTGCTCAGCAACGTCGTGTGGACCGACCTCGGCCCGGCCGACCCGGAGGACTTCGAGGTGCAGCGCCTCGAGCTGGAGGCGTCCGGGCAGCGGGTGCGGGTCACCAGCGTCGACAAGTTCCCGCGTATGACCGACTACGTGATCCCCTCGGGGGTCCGCATCGCCGACGCGGACCGGGTCCGCCTGGGCGCGCACCTCGCCGAGGGCACGACGGTGATGCACGAGGGCTTCGTGAACTTCAACGCTGGCACGCTCGGCGCCTCGATGGTGGAGGGCCGGATCTCGGCGGGGGTCCTGGTGGGTGACGGTTCCGACCTCGGCGGCTCCGCCTCGATCATGGGCACGCTCTCGGGTGGCGGCAAGGAGGTCATCTCGGTCGGTGAACGCTGTCTGCTGGGCGCCAACGCCGGGCTCGGGATCTCGCTGGGCGACGACTGCGTGGTCGAGGCCGGGCTGTACGTCACCGCCGGCACGAAGGTCACGCTCCCCGACGGGCGGGTGGTCAAGGCCCGTGAACTCTCCGGGGCCGACGGGCTGCTGCTGCGCCGGGACTCGGTCTCCGGTGCGGTGACCGCGGTGGAGCGTGAGGGCGCGACCGGCGACTGGGGCGGACTCAACGAGGCGCTGCACGCCAACCAGTGAGGCAGGGCCGAGCCGACGTCCGGGTCGCGCCGCGGCGAGGAGACGAAGACCCCATGACCACCGAGGCCGAACTGGTCGACCGTCTGCTCGAACACTGCTCCCGGGTCTGCGTGACGGGCGACGAGGGTCCGATCGCGGACGCCGTGGCCGACCACTACCACGGGCTCGGTGAGGCCGTCACGAGGGTCGGCAACAGCCTGGTGGTCGGCGGGCGCACCACCGACCGGCCCCTGGTCCTGCTCGTCGGCCACCTCGACGTGGTGCCCCCCACCGACGAGGACCGAGACCCGCGGGTCGAGCGACGAGACGGCGGGGAGGTGGTCGTCGGCCGCGGCACCTCCGACATGAAGGCCGGCAACGTCATCGCCATGGCCGCGTTCGAGGACACCGCGCTGCGCGACGCCTCCCCCTACGAACTCGCCCTGGTCCTCTACGCCGCCGAGGAGGGGCCCGCCGAGGACAACGAGCTCGCCGACGTCCTCACCGAGGTCTCGTGGCTGCGGGAGGCCGAACTGGCGGTCGTGCTCGAACCCACCGACGGCGAGGTCCAGCTCGGGTGCCTCGGCGGCCTGCACGCCCAGGTGGTCTTCGAGGGCCGCCAGGCGCACTCTGCGCGACCGTGGCACGGCAGCAACGCGCTCACGCTGGCCGGCGACTGGCTCGCGGAGCTGCACGGGCGGCAGCCGGCGCCGGTCGAGGTCGACGGCATCCCCTACCACGACGTGTGGTCGGCCACCCAGGCGTGGACCGACAACCTCGGCCCCCCCTTCGGCGAGCGCATGGCCCGCAACGTGATCCCGGGCACGTTCACCGTGAACCTCAACCTGCGTTTCGCGCCGTCCCGCGACCTGTCCACGGCCGAGCAGGAGCTGCGCGACCTGGTCGGCGACCGGGCCCGGGTCACCATCGTCGACCGCTCCCCACCCGCCCCGCCACGACTGGAGGTCGCCACGGTGCGGGCCTTCGTCGACGCGGTCGACGCCCCGGTGGCCGGCAAGCAGGCCTGGACCGATGTCGCGCGCTTCGCCGAGTTCGGCGTGCCGGCGTGCAACTACGGGCCCGGCCTGACCGCGCAGGCCCATCAGCGCGGTGAGTACGTCCCCGTCGCCGCGATGACCACGGCCCACACCCGCCTGCGCGCCTTCCTCGCCGGCGGCGACGCCCGGCGGGCCTGAGCGCGATGGCGACCGCGCGGTTCGTGGACCTCGGCGACGCGGCCCCGGGCGAAGCGGTCGTGGTGGTCGACGTCCTGCGGGCCTTCACCACCGTGCCGTGGCTGCTGGAGCGTGGCGCGTCGCGGATCCTGGCGGTGGAGTCCCGCGACGGTGCCAGGCGGCTGCGGGCCCACTACCTGCCCGGGGCGCTGCTGGCGGGCGAGCACGGCGGGATCAAGGTCGAGGACTTCGACCTCGGCAACTCCCCCAGCGACCTCGTCGACCGTGACCTGAGCGGGGCCCAGGTCGTGCTGCGGACCTCCGCGGGCACCCGCGGGCTCGTGCGGTGCGCGGGCTCGGGCCTGCTGCTGGCCGCCTCGTTCGCGGTGGCCGGCGCCACCGTCGAGGTGCTGCGCCGCGCGCAGGTCCGCACGGTCACCTACGTGATCACCGGTGCCTCGCTCGGTCGTGATGGCGACGAGGACCTCGCCTGCGCCGAACTGATCGCCGCGCGCCTGGAGGGCCGGGAGCCGGACCCCGCGCCCTACCTGGCACGGGTCGCCCGATCGGACGCGGGGCGCTCGTTCGCCCCCGACGGGCCCGAGTGGGCGGCGCCGGCGGACCTGGAGCTCGCCTGCGAGCTCGACCGGTTCGACCATGCGCTGTCCGCCTCGCCCGCCCACGAGCTGGAGGCGATCGAGGTCAGTGCGAGGCGAGCTGCCCCGTGAGCCGGTCGTGGAGATCGGCGCTGTGGTCGGTCAGTCCGGTGATGCGTGCGTCGACCCCGCGTGCGGCGAACCTGGCCACCACCGCGTCCAGGGTCGCGACCGCCGAGCTGTCCCACAGGTCGGCCTCGGTGAGGTCGATGATCACGTTCGGGGTGGGGTCGTCGAGGTCGAACTGGTGGACGAGCTCGTTGGTGGAGGCGAAGAACAGCTCGCCGGTGATGACGTAGCTGCGTACGGTCCCGGTGGGGTCGAGCACGGAGAACATCGTGGCGTGGAGGGCGGCCCGGCGGGCGAAGAAGATCATCGCGAGCACGACGCCGGCGATCACGCCGTAGGCGAGGTTGTGCGTCCAGACGACGACGCCGACCGTGACGAGCATCACCGTGGTCTCGGTCTTCGGGGTCCGGCGCAGCGTGTTGGGCGAGAGGCTCGACCAGTCGAAGGTCGCCACCGCGACCACGACCATGACCGCGACGAGGGCGGCCATCGGGATCAGGGCCACCAGACCACCGAGGCCGAGGATCAGGATCAGCAGGAACACCCCGGCCGACAGCGTGGAGAGGCGGGTGCGGGCGCCGGAGCGCACGTTGATCATGGACTGGCCGATCATGGCGCAGCCGGCCATCCCGCCGAAGAAACCGGTGATGACGTTGGCGAGTCCCTGAGCGCGTGACTCGCGGGCCTTGTCCGAAGGCGAGTCGGTGATGTCGTCCAGCAGTTGGGCGGTCAGCAGCGACTCGAGCAGGCCCACGAAGGCGAGCGCGAGCGCGTACGGAGCGACGATCAGGAGCGTCTCCAGCTCGAACGGGACGGCCGGGATACCGAGGATCGGCAGGGTGGTGGGAAGCTCGCCCATACCGCCGACGGCGGGGACACGGACGTCGAAGGCGAGCACCAGCCCGGTGAGTGCGACGACGGCGACCAGGGGCGCGGGGACGGCCTTGGTGAACCGCGGCAGCGTGTACATGATGACCAGACCGAGGCCGACGAGCCCCCAGACCGCCCAGCTCTCACCGAAGATGTAGGGCAGTTGGGCGAGGAAGATCAGCACGGCGAGCGCGTTGACGAACCCGGTCATCACGGTGCGGGGGATGAACCGCATGAGGTTTCCGACACCGAGCCATCCGAACACGACCTGCAGTGCGCCGGTGACGATCGTGGCGGCGAAGAGGTACTCGACCCCGTGCTCGCGGACGAGGGGGACCATGAGGAGGGCCATCGCGCCCGTCGCACCCGAGATCATGGCGGGCCGCCCACCCGCGATCGCGATGATGACGGCGATGCTGAACGAGGCGTACAGGCCGACCTGCGGGTCGACGCCCGCGATGATGGAGAACGCGATCGCCTCGGGGATCAACGCCAGGGCGACCACGAGACCGGCGAGCAGTTCGGTCCGCGGGTTTGCCCACCACTGGGCCTTCAGTGATGCCCGGCGACCGCCGGATGGGAGGTCACGTGACAGACGCGGGCGGCGGGGACGGGGAAGCAGGGAGGGCAGCACGGACACGGGCATACTCGACGGGTCGTGCGACCGCGCAGCGCAACGGCGGGCCGGTGACGGCCCATCGAGGATGCGCACCGCGGTAGCGAAGGAGCGGGAGGAGCGCGTCGGCGGGTCCCCAGAGCAGCGAGCCAGCAGGACCACGGTCGACGAGCTTTCCGGACGATAGCGCTTGCTGATGGCAAGCACCGAACCCGGACAGGCCCGCGACGCTGCGCGCACGTCGCTTGACCCGGGGAATGGAACCGTCCGGCCGCCGGCGTCGAGCAGGTCGCCACCGGGCACCCGGCCCCCGAAGTCGCGGAGGTAGGGTGCATTGCCCTTGCCGGCGAGATCCGGGAGCGTTGCAGTTGCCACTGGTGGCCTGTCCCGAATGCACCGAGGACGAGGAACTCACCGGCGAGCGCGACGGCGAGACCATCATCCTCGAATGCGGGTCGTGCGGAGCGAGATGGGACCGCGACACTCGCCTGGTGTGCGGGCTGTGCGGCTCCGAGGACATCGAGGGCATCCCGACCTCGACGCTCGAGGACGCCGGCCGTGGCGAACAGCGCACGCCGACCGGCATCCACCTCGTCTACTACTGCTGGAACTGCCAGAGCAACGACGTCCGCTCGTCGACGCCACAGCCCGGACCACAGCCACCGCCGGGACAGAGCCGGGACCTGCGGGCCCTGCGCCGCTCCTCCCGGTGAGCCGGAGCTGTCGGAACGTGTCTGCGACACCGGTACCGAGGCGCAACCCGGAGGGATCATGAGCGCACTGTTCGAGGAGCTCGCCTGGTCGCAGACCGCGATGGGGGAGCTCACCCTGCGCCGGCGGCGTGAGCCGTCCCTCGGCATCGACGTCCTCGAGGTCAAGCTCGGCGACGAGGCGCTGATGTCCAGCCTGTTCACCGTCGCGGAGATCGAACTGGCGCGCCTCGGCCTGGCCCGCCTCGACGGATCGGACCTCGACGTCGCCGTGGGTGGGCTCGGGCTGGGCTACACCGCCCGGGCGGCACTGAACGATGACCGGGTGCGTTCGCTCGTCGTGGTCGAAGCGTTGGCCGAGGTCATCGACTGGCACGAGCGTGACCTGCTGCCCGACACGGTCGGGCTCGCCGCCGATCCCCGGACCCGACTGGAACACGGAGACTTCTTCGCGCGGGTCGCCGAGGAGACCGGCCTGAACTCGTCCGCCCCCGACCGGCGCTTCGACGCGGTGCTGCTCGACATCGACCACACACCCCACCACGTGCTCGACCCGAGCCACGCACCCTTCTACACCGTCGCGGGCCTGCGCCGGCTCGCTCGACAACTCAGGCCCGGCGGGGTGTTCGCCCTGTGGTCGGACGACCCTCCGGACGACGAGTTCCGTGCGCGCCTCGCCGAGGTGTTCGACGAGGCGGAGGCGCACGTGGTCACCTTCCCCAACTTCTACACCGGCGGGGAGTCGGCCAACACCGTCTACGTCGCCAGCTGACGAGGAGCCGACGCAGCCGGAGCCGTCCGGGGCCGACACCGACGGAGCCGTCAGACGCCGTCGGGTGGAGCCGCGTCACCCTCGTCCACGTCCGCGAACCGCCGCTCGAAGTGCTCGAGCTCGTCGGACGACGGGCCGCGCACGAGCCCGGCCACGATCAGCGTGGCCCCGACCACGAGTGCGGCCAGGCCGGCCCACCCGATCGTGGACCCGCCGTCGACCTCGCCCACCACGACGTTGGCGGTCAGCACCAGCGCGAGCCCGGCATGGATCGAGCGCCGTTCGCGGGGCGAGGTGCCGCGGGCGGGACCGCTCGAGACCGGCCGACCGGGCGAGTGCGGCCACCACGGTCGGGGCCGGAAGGACTCGGCGACGCTGACCGCGAGCAGGGCTGCGGCCGCGATCTGGACCCACGCGATGATCTGCATGCCTCCAGTCTGCGTGACGCGGGACCCGTCGACCAAAGGCACGCACCGAAGGCCCCTCACCAGGATCTTCGCCAACGTTCACACGCCGGCCACCTCCGCGACCTCGGCGGTCTCCCGACCCTCGACGGACGCCGGACGAGGAGCGGTGTGGCGATCCGCAGTGACGACCCGACGCGGGCGCCGAGCTCGGCCGCGTGGGATCTGATCACGACCCACGGCATCCGCGACATCCTCGACCTGCGCAGCCACAACGAACTCGCCCGGCTCGGACGCGCCGCGACCTATGAGCTGCCGGTGCGCC
>SLRZ01000008.1 GCA_007130695.1 Nitriliruptoraceae bacterium | reverse complement strand
GGTCCGGGCCACGACGTCCTCGTCGGGGGCTGGCCGGTGCGCACCACCTCGGATGGCACCTCGGTCGCGAGGATCGAGGCGGGCGACGATCTGTTGATCGGCGGCCGCGGTGACGACCTGCTCCTCGGTGACCACGGCGACGTCGTCCCTCGCGGTGAACAGGACGACCCGGACGCCGTCGGGGCGGACGTCGAGGCCCAGCAGCTGCGCGGTGCGGACGACGCCACCAGCAACCGGCTCATCGGCGGTCGCGCGGGCCAGCAGCCGCTCGGCGGTGCGACCGACGCGCCCGGCCACGACCGTCTGCTGGCGGGCGCCCACGGTGATGTGCTCGTCGGTGACGACGGGCACATCACCGCCGACGGGGATGTCGCCGACGACCGGCACGTGACCGTGCTGCTCGACGTCGGTGGCAAGGACGAGCTCGTCGGTGGTCCCGGTGACGACCGGCTCTTCGGTGGGCCGAACGACGACATCCTCCTCGGCGGCGGGGGTGACGATCACCTCGAGGGCGGTCCCGGTGACGACCAGCTGTTCGGACAGGACGGCGAGGACGTCCTCATCGGCGGCAGCTCGAGGCCAGGCGTCCCGAGCGGGGACAACCTCCTCGTCGGTGGACCTGGTGACGATGCGCTCGCCGGCGACAACGCTCGCATCGAGCGCGCCCCGGCCGGACAGGGGGTCCGGGGCAGCGGCTACCTCGTGGAGCTGTTCGACGTCGAGGGCCTCGATCCGGCCGCCTCCGGCACCGACGGTGCGGACGTGCTGGTGGGCGGCAGCCTGGACCGGGACACCTCCTCAGATGACCTGCTCTTCGGCCAGGGCGGCGAGGACCTGCTGTTCGGCGATCGGGCGCGTGCGCTTCCCGTCGGGCATCCGGACGCCCTGAACCGCTACGGCGAGGATGTGGTCGCCAACGCGCGCTGGGGATGGTTCGTGCCCGTGGAGACCGCCAGTGGCGGCGACGACCACCTCGACGGCGGCCCGGGCAACGACCGGCTGTTCGGCGGCCCCGGCGATGACACGCTCGTCGGCGGGTCGTCGACGCGGGTCGAGTTCGATGACCGGCCCGAGCCCGACGAGGCGGGACTCCTCCACCTGGTGCCGCCGCCGCTGACGCCGGTGGCTGCTCCCGAGGAGGTCGAGATCGTCCGCCAGCTCGAAGGCGTGCCGAGCGGCGACGACCTGCTCGTCGGCGGAGCCGGTGACGATCGCATGTTCGGCGACAATGCCGATCCCGACCCGCCGGTGGACGAGTCGGAGGCCGCGAGCCTCCAGTTCTTCGGGATGGAGTTCGGCCCGACGACCTCGGTCGGCACCGGTGGCGTCGAGTTGCTCGACGTGGCCTACGTCGATGATTCCCCGGCTGCTGGCACGGGCGGGGACGACGTGATCATCGGCGGCGTCATCGCCCGCCCCCACGACCAGCTGCCCGCCGGGGGGCCCGGTGACGACGTCGCGTTCGGCCAGGGCGGGGACGACCTGCTGATCGGCGATCACGCCACGCGGCTCGGCGACGAGCGACGGTTCGCCCCGCTGCTCCTCGACGAGAAGGATGACCGGGTGGGCGGCGGCGACGACCACCTCGAGGGAGGCCCCGGCGATGACGTGCTCTTCGGTGGCCTCGGTGACGACATCCTCGTCGGCGGCACCTCCGACCTGGCCGTGGGCGACGCCGGCGAGCGTGGCGTCGTTGCCGGAGACGATCTGCTGGTCGGCGGGCCGGGACGCGATGTCGCACTGGGTGACAACGGTCGGGTCCACGAGGACCTCGAGCCCTCCGGCGACGACGACCTCCCCAGCTGGTGGGCCACGGGTCGGGCCGGCGCGGCGGTGGAGCCGTTCGACGAGCATCTGCTCGGCGAGGAGGTCCCGCACGGCACCTTCGGCGACGACCTGCTCGTCGGCGGATCGTTGCGCGGCGACCAGAGCGGCCTCGAGCCCCTCGCGCAGGGTGCCACGGCGCCGGGCGACGATCTGCTGCACGGCCAGGGCGGCGACGACGCGCTGTTCGGGGACGACGTCGTGGTCAGTCACGAGGAATGGGAAGGCGGCAGCGGTGCCGACGCCTGGCAGTCGCTGCGGCGCGAGCTCGCCCAGGTGGCCGGCGACCACACCGACACCTGGCCGCTGTCGAGCCTCGAGTACGACGACCAGCGCGACGAGCTGCTCGGTGGCGACGATCTGATGCTGGGTGGCCCCGGCGACGACATCATGTTCGGCGGGCCGGGCCAGGACGACATGATCGGCGGCTCCTGGGACGCCGGCCGCCTCGACGGGCGCGACGAGATGGACGCCGGGCCGGGCCACGACGTGGCCGCCGGCGACAACGCCCGCATCACTCGCCCGCTCGTCGACGGAGACCAGCTCGACATCCCGGAGGGCGTGGACGTCGAGGACGACCTGCTGTTGTGCCAGACCTACCGCCACCTCGAGGAGAGCGCGCTCGAGGTCGCGGGGCAGGACGAACGGTTGGAGGCCTGGAAGGGCCTGACCGGCGACCACGCGACCCACGACGAGTTCGGGCTGGTCAGCGACTGCATGCCTGGTGAGCCCGACCCCGAACAGGACGGCATCGTCACCCGGGCGGTGCGTGACGTCGAGATGCTCGACAGGCTCGACGGCGACGAGCCAACCATCGATGAGGACGACATCAGCCATGTCGCCGGCAGCGACCTGATCTGGGGCGGCGACGGTGACAACACCATCATCGGCCAGTTCGACGACACCGACGCCTTCGAGGTCGATCCCGACGGGAACGACCCGTGGCGGCCCGTCCTCGGGGAGGGCGACGACGGTGGCAGCGATGCGCAGCGTGGCTGGCGCGCGACCCGCGTGGTCGAGTGGTGTCGGGTGGACGACGCATTCGCCGCGCTACTCGAGGACGGGGAGTCCCGCGATGCCTTCGACGGGCTGGCCGGCGACCACCTCGAGGATCTCGATGGTCTCCTGGGCGGCTCGGACCATGCCGCGGCGCTGGCCGCCTACGTGGGGATCTACCAGGGCGACCCCGATGATCCTTACGATCTGGCCCAGATCGCCTTCGCCGGCGACGTGCTGTGTGGCGGGCCCGGCGAGGACACGATTCTGGGCGACCAGGGCATCGTCACCGACATCGTCGAGGACGGCGGCCGTGAGCTGCTCATCGAGCCGCAGCAACCCTTCGTCTCCGATACCCGCTTCCGGGAGGGCACCCGCACCCGGCAGGTCGAGCTCACCGACATCACGACCTTCGATCACTTCGAGCGCAACGTCGGCGGCGACGACCTGATCCTGGGCGGTCCCGGCGGCGACGCCATCCACGGTGGTGCCGGCGACACCCTCATTAACGGTAACGCCGGCGACAACTACATCTTCGGCGGCGACGGTGACGACGTGATCTGGGGTGGCCGCGGCGACGACCACCTCTACAGCGGCTACGGCGACACCTACCTCGACGTGCGGCCACGGCCGGCCACCGACGGGTTCGACGGTGATCCGCCGGCGTGGTTCCTGGTCGGCGTCGAAGCCGACACCTACCAGGGCGTCGACGAGATCTACGGCGGTTGGGGCCAGGACGTCCTGCAGGCCGACGAGGCGAGTGAGGGACCGAACGAGGAGGACCGGCTCATGGCCTGGGCCGGGGCGCACAACCTGCACTACGTGTGCGCCTCGACCTACGGCGCGTGGGTCTCGATCCGCAACATCGAGCCGGGCCTGCTCGACTACCTGATCGACAAGGCCGAGGGGCACGGCGCCCTCACCCCCGGGTCCCAGGACACCTCGGGCTTCCGGGAACTGGCGCTGGTCTACAACCGCGACATGCGCCACAACGCGAACCCGCCGCATCCGGAGACGCCAGGCAACTTCACCTGCGGTGCGGCCGATCCGGCCAGCGGCCCGGGTGGTGGCGACGACCAGTGACCGAGGGCGTTCCCGCCGTGGCCGCCCCCGGGGCGCGGCGGGAAGGTCAGTCCTCGTTGCGGACCAGCCAGCGCCACGCGAAGAATCCCGCAGCCACCGCACTGGCGAACCCCAGTGCAGCCTGGCCGCGCGTGCGTGGGCTCTCGGGCAGCGAGACGTCGGGTAGCCGGTCCCGCAGGCGCACCGGGGCGTGGAAGTCGCGGACCTGCCAGCCCATCGCGGTGGCCGCGGCACGCAGTTCACGGTCCGGGTTGACCGCCGCCGCCCGGCCGACCGTGGCGAGCATCGGTAGGTCGGTGATCGAGTCGGAGTAGGCGAAGCTCGAGCTGAGGTCGTAGCCCCGCACCTCGGCGACCTGGCGCATCGCGTTGGCCTTGGCGGTGCCGTAGGCGTAGAACTCCAGCGTGCCGTCGTAGCACCCGGCCTCGTCGATGCCCGACCGGGTCGCGATGAAGTCCCGCACCCCGAGGTAACGGGCGAAGGGTTCGACGATCTCCTCGCCGGACGAGGACACGATCCACACGTCGCGGCCGACACGGCGGTGCTCGGCGATCAGGTCCAGCGCCTCCTGGTAGGCCAGGGGCACGAGGACCTCCTCCATGGTGTCGCTGACCAGCCGACGGATCCGGTCGGCCTCCCAGCCGCGGGTGAGTTCGAGCGCGGCGTGGCGCATCTGCTCCATCTTCTCGTGGTCGGCGCCCACGAGTTGGTAGACCGCCTGGGCGTAGAGGCTCTTGAGCACCATCGCCGGGCTGATCAGTCCGTCCTTGAGGAAGGTGCGGCTCATCACCAGCGTCGATGAGCGCGCGATGACGGTCTTGTCGAGGTCGAAGAAGGCGGCCTGGGTCGCGCCGGTCCGGCCGGCGGCGATCTGCTCGAGCACCGTGTCGCTGAGCCGGTCCGCCTCCGGACGTGCGTAGCGCTCCTCGGTGGCCTTCTGGCCGGGGCCGCCACGTTCGATGGCCTCGGTCACGGCCGCGAGCAGGTCGTCGCCGGCATGGTCGGGCCGGGGCTGCGTTGGCTCGTCGCTCACCGTCGGGTCCTTCGGGATGGGGCGCAGATCGGCTTCTCAGCGTACTGCGGGGCGGCCGCGGGCAGGCGGGTCGGTCGTCCTCACGCCGCGTGCGCCGGACCGTGTGCCGGGCCGTGTCCACAGGACAACGGGACCTCCTCGGAGCGGCACGGCCGGCCGGACGTAGCGTCGCCGACCGCATCCGTCGCCGAGCCCTCGAGGACCATCCGTGTCGAACCCCACCGGGCAGCGTTCGTCGCCCGCCGGCGTGTCCGCGACGGGCGCCACCCGGGGGACCGACACGGCCGCGCTGCCCGTGGTGGTCGACGCCGGGCCCAGCACACCGGAGGTTCGGGGCCACGTCGAGGGCGTGCTCGGCTGGCAGCCGGTCGACGCGGACACCGCGGCGCTGGTGCCGCCGTCCCTGTGGCTCGTGGGGCCGGACTCGGCGCCGGCGCCTGCGGGTGTCCCGCGCCTGCTGCTGCTCCCGGACGGGACGGACCCGGTCGAGGCGGCGGAGGCCGGTGCCCGCCACGGTGCCCAGGCCGCGCTGGCCTGGCCGTCCCGACGTGACCGGCTCGAGCGGGTGGCGGGCCAGCTGTTGTCGGCGCCGCGTGCCCCGGGTGGTGGCGCGGAGACCGTTCGGGTCGTCGGCGCGGGCGGTGGTGTGGGGACCAGCACGGTGACGCTGGCGCTCGCGGGCCTGGCGGCCTGGCGTGGGTCCCGGGTGCTGGTCCTGGCCGGCGAGGACGCGCCACTCGGTGAGGTCCGGCGCGTTCCGGCCGAGGCACTGGCCTCCCACGACCTGCTGCGACGCGCCAGCGACCTGCCGGGTGTGGCGGGCGCGCGGGTGGTGGTCACCGACGGTGGGGCGCGGGAGCTACCGGACCACCTTCCCGACGTCGACCTGGTGCTGGTCGACGGGGGGACGGACCTGGACGGGGACGTTCTGGTGTGCCGGCCGGACCGCGTGGCGCTGCAGCGGCTGTCGGCCACCACGGCGGGGTCGGTCGTCGTCAACGGCGACGGCCCGGTCCCGCACGCGGCCCTGGCCCGGGCCGCCGGTGGCCGGGTGTGCGTGGACCTGCCGCACTCCGCCCGTGTGGCCCGCGCCGTGCTGCACGCGCGGGTGCCCTCGTCGCTGCCCGGCACCTGGCTGCGTCGGCTGCTGCCCGCCGTGCCGGGGCCTCCACGCGGCCGGCGGACCGCCTCCCCGGGCCGGCCACCGGCGCCGGCCTGACCCGGGGACCT
>SLRZ01000172.1 GCA_007130695.1 Nitriliruptoraceae bacterium | reverse complement strand
ATGTGGGTGACTCCTGCCGTGGAGACCACGCCCAGGCGCTCGAGCACGCTCAGGATGCCGCGCACGCTGCGGGCCACCGAGCGACGCTCCAGGTTCAAGCGCCACGGCTCGAGATCGGGGAGCTCGAAGACCGAGAGCAGCTCGTTCCAGGCGGTGTCGACCAGCAGGTCGATCGGCAACCGGTCGCCGGTGACGTGAAGGCCGACGAGCCAGTTGGGTACCGCCGCGTCCAGGTCTTCGGCGTACCACCCGAAGCCGTAGCGGTCCTCGCCGACCCGGTGCGTGGCCGGACCGACCTCGATCACGGCAGCCATGACGTGCTCGAACGCCTCCAGCGGCTCCTCCCACAGCAGCGGCGCCACCTCGCCGCGGGTGAGCCGTCGGCCGTGGTGGTCGAGCAGACCGGCCTCCACGGCGACCCGGAAGAGGAAGTCGAGGCGCGGGAGTTCCGTGGTGCTGCTCGTCTTGAACTGCCGCTGACCGATCCACTCGTCGACACGGTCGCCGGTGGCGAGTTCGGTGACCAGCCGCCGGCCGTCCGCGAGTCGCAGGTTGCCGCGATCGGTCAGTTGCAGGCGCTGACCGACGTAGGTCACCAGCCCCTGCAGCTGGCGGACCATCGGCGCCGCGAGTACCTCCGAGGCCAACTGCTCGCGCGGTGCCAGCTCCAACGGCGGCACGCTCGTGGGGTCGAGCCCTCGGCCTCGTACGGTGCCGAGGGTGCCACCGACCGCCGCAGGTCCCCGATCGGCGCCGAGGTGGACCGTGGTGTCCGGGGCGCCCGCGCCCAGGATGCGGTCGCGCTCCGCGAAGGGTCGGCGGTTGAACTCCTGCTGCCAGGCCGCGACCGCGTCCATGTCCTCGATGTCCACGCCCTCGTCGCGCATGGCGGTGAACATGGCCTTGCCCGGTCCGAACCGGCGGCGGTCGGCCAGATTGGTGTCCAGGCTCGGCGCCAGCTCCTCGAGTGCTCGATGCAGGGCCTCGGGTCGGTCCGAGCCCACCGTCAACAGCTCCTCGTCCTCGAGGACGTGCAGCAGCTCATGGGCACCGGCGATGATCGCGTCAGCGTCGCCGGGGTCCGTGACGACCTTGCGTGGGAACACCTCGGTGAGCAGCTCCGCGAGGTCGCGGGTCGTCCAGGTGGTCAGGCGGCCGCCGAGGTAGGCCCATTTGTGGTGCAGCAGCGCGTGGACGGCCCACCCGTTCTCGGAGCGCTCGCCGCGGTCGTGCCAGCGTTGCTCGACGCGCGCGACCAGCTCGTCGATGAGGGCCTCTGCGTCCACGTCGTCTTGCGGGTCCCGCATCCGCACGCTCCGCCTCGGTGTCGTGGCAGCTGGTCCGTCGAAGGGCGACGCTAGCGCTGTGGAGACGCTGAGCAGCAAGACCCAGGGAGATCTTCGAACAGCTCTCTCCGAATTCGCAGCTTCCGAGCCGGGCGCCCCGGCAGAGAGCCCGGGCACACGCCACTCTGTGGGCCCGGCGACGAGGCGGAGGACGGGATGGCCAGCAAGGGACGCAAGCGCAAGGCCCCCCGGCCGTGGCAGACGGGCGGGCCCCCACCCGCGCCCGAACGCGGCTCCCGCAAGGCCCGCGAGTGCGGGACCAAGGTCGCCCACGCCAACCGGGTCGCGGCCGAGCAGGCGGCGCTCGAACACGAACGCGACTTCGGTGAGGCCAAGTCCGTCTACGCCTGCCGCTGGTGCGGGCGCTGGCACGTCGGCACCTTCCGCTGACGGCGCGGAGCCATCCGCGGGAGCGTCGGCTCCGGACCTCCACCCCCTGGAGAGAACGGAGCTGCGATGCTCGGCGCCCGTTTGCTGCTGCCCGCCCTGATGGTGCTGGTCATCGGATGCAGCAGTGCCCCAACGTCGTCGGAGCCCCGCGCCGATGAGGCACCACCGCCCCGGACCGGGCCGGGGGAGGATCTCGAGCCGGAGCAGCGCGAAGAGGACCACGAGGACGACACTGGCGACACCGTGCCCTGTGGGTCCGAGGTCCGGGACGCCGTCGACACCACCATCACCGGCCAGATCGAGGCCTTCGCCGCCGACGACTACGAGCGCGCGCTCGGGCTGGCGGCCACGGGCTACCGGGCCGGCCACGACGTCGCGTCGTTCCGTTCGCTCATCGAGGGGGAGTTCGCCGTTCTGGCCGCCGCCGAGGACCATGAGGTGGGCGCCTGTCGCCAACCGCAGGACGGCGTGGCCGAGGTCCTCGTCTCGGTGACCGGCAACGGGGGCGCCACCGTCGAGATGGTCTACGTGCTGCTCGAGGAGCCCGAGGGCTGGCGGGTCGCGGCGGCGGGTCTCCTCGATGCAGACGACAGGCCCGGCATCGGGGTGTGAGCTGCGGCGCCCGGCCGGGCGCCGCCCTTCCCTGTGGTCTCCACGGCCTGGGACGCGACCAACCCCGGGGCAGGCTGTGGGGCCCGGGGCGTCACCCCACCACACGGCCGATGAAGCCGGTCACCTCGGCCAGCGTCTCGTCACGGTCGATCTCGTTGAAGATCTCGTGCCGGGCGTCGGTCCGCACCCGCTCGCTGCGCTGATCGTCGGGCACCAGCGCACGGACACCGTCGCGGCTCGGCTCGATCGGTACCAGCTGATCGTCGGAGCCGTGGAGCCACAGGGTCGGCAGCCCCGTGACCTGCCCGTCCACCCGGATGGCCTCGAGGCACGCCAGGATCGCCCGCAACGTCTCGCGCCGGAACGTGCCGTGCCACACCAGCGGGTCCTGTGCGTAGGCCTCGCCGACCGCCGGATCCCGGGAGAGCGTGGTCGGGTCGATCGGGACCTCGGGCATCGGGTCGAGATCGACGAGGAGCTCGGCGGCCTCGTAGCGCCCGAGGACCGGGCCGGAGACCACCAGGGCGGTGAGGCCGTCACCGAACCGTTGCGCGTAGCGGGCCGCGACCATGCCGCCCACGGAGTGGCCGATCAGGACGACCGGCAGGTCGGGGTGTTCCTCCCGGGCCCAGCCGATCACCCCGTGCAGATCGTCGACGACGTCGTCGAAGTCGTGGATGAGGACACGCTCGCCCTCCGAGCGGCCGTGGCCGGCGTGGTCGTGACCCACGACGGTCGCACCATGGTCGCGCAACGCGTCCGCGACGTGGTCGTACCGGCCGATGTGCTCGCCGTACCCGTGGCTGAGGATCGCCAGGTAGCGGGCCTGGCGTCCCGGCCAGCGCGCCACGTGGAGTGCACCGGCGTGCCCGTTCAGCGTCGTGGTCTCGGTGGCCATGGATCTCTCCCGGGTCGTAGCGTGCGCGCTCGGCCCGACGAGCCGTGGACGCAGGTGCAGGACTCTAGATGCCGGTCGAATCCGGCGGGCGTTCGGGATGGGGAACACCCGTCGAGACGTGCGGCGTCCGCGTCGATACTTTGTTCGAAGGTGGCCGGCGAGCGGTCGCCCGCCGGCCGGAGAGCACGGCAGCCGGCACGGGGCGGACGGGGGCATCGTCGTGGGCACCACACCGCCTGGCGTCCCGCCACCGGGAGTCGCCAGTGCGGGCGGCCCCGCCGCGCTGTGGGCGCGGTTCCGCGCCCTGCCGATCGTGGTGCAGATCCCGGCCTGGGTGCTGGTCCTCGGTCTGGCGCTGTGGCTCGCGGTCCTGACCGGCTCCCCAGCCGACCAGCCAACGGTCGAGGTGGCCGAGTCGGACATCACCAGCGCCGAGGCGGCAGACGAGGCCGAGCCCGAGGCCGCGGACGAGGTCGAGGAACCCGACCCCGAACCCGACACGAGCCCGGAGCCGGACCCCGAGCCCGCCGCAACGACCACTGTGGCCGGCGACCTGGAGGTGCACTTCATCGACGTGGGCCAGGCGGACGCCACCCTGTTGGTGCACGACGAGGTGGCGGTCCTGATCGACGCCGGCCACTGGCAGCGCTCGGACGTGGTGCCCTACCTGCGGTCACAGGGCGTGGACGCGCTCGACCTCGTCGTCGTCACCCACCCCCACGCCGACCACATCGGGCAGTTCGACCAGGTGCTGGACGCCTTCGAGGTCGACGAGGTGTGGTGGTCCGGCTCGGAGACCACCTCGCAGACCTTCGAGCGGTCCGTCGCCGCGCTCGAGGCCTCGACCGCCGTCTACGAGGAACCCCGGGCCGGCGACACCACCACCCTCGGGCCGCTGGGGATCGAGGTGCTCAACCCGCCGGTGGGTGTGGGCCTGGCGGACCTGCACGACGCCAGCCTGGCCCTGCGGATCACCTACGGCGAGGTGCGGTTGTTGTTCACCGGGGACGCGGAGGCCGCCACCGAGGCGCGGATGGTCGACCAGTCGGTCGAGCTGCTGGCGGCGGACGTGCTGCAGCTCGGCCATCACGGTTCACGGACGTCGACCACGGCCGGGTTCCTCTCGATTGTCGATCCCGCGATCGCGATCTACTCGGCGGGTGCCGGCAACTCCTACGGCCACCCGCACGGCGAGGTGGTCTCGCGCGTGACGGCCGCCGGCGTCGAGTTGTACGGCACCGACGTGCACGGCTCCGTCCTGGTCACCACCGACGGCTCCCGGATCGAGGTGGAGACCGGTGTGGCCGGGTCCGTGAAGGCGGCTCCGGCACCGGCCGGCTCGGGCGGTGGTGGATCCTCCACGCCGGCGCCCGAACCGGAAGCCTCGCCGAGCCCGTCGACTTCGGACGGTTGTGGGCCGGGCCAGGTGGACATCAACGCCGCCGGGTCGCAACAGCTGCAGGAGATCACCCACATCGGGCCGGGGCGTGCCGAGCAGATCCCGGGTCTGCGCCCCTTCGCCGACGTGGAATCACTGGACCGGATCCCGGGTATCGCTGCCGGGCGACTCGCCGACATCGTCGCGCAGGGGCTCGCCTGTGCCGGGTGAGTCCGTTGCCGAGGACCGCGCCGTGGTCGACCGTATCGTCGACGGCACCACCGCAGTGCTGCTCGTCGGCCCCGACGAGTGGGAAGCGCACGTCGCCGCAGCCGACCTGCCCGAGGGCGTGACCGACGGCACCTGGGTGGTCATCGATCCCGACACCCGTCCGGTCGAGGTGCTCGGCGTCGACGAGGAGCTCACCCGGCGACGCGCTCAGGACATCTCGACCCGGATGCGCCGCCTGCGCGACGAGCGCCGGGGCGGCCGGTTCGCACGCTGAGCTCCACGTCCGGTGGCGGTCAGATCGCGCAGCTGCCGTCGGCGCAGTCGGCGCCGTGGACGTGCTCGTCCTCGCTCGCCTCGTAGCCGGAGGTGCTCACCGGGAGGCGTTCGCCGTGGACGCGCTCCAGTGCCTCGAGGACGGTGTCGACCGGCTGTGCGCCCGACAACGCCAGGCGCCGGTCGAGGACGAAGAACGGCACCCCCCGGATGCCCAGGCGTGCGGCATCACGTTCGTCGCCGCGGACCGCGCCGGCGTAGGCCTCGCCGTCGAGCACCCGGACGACCTCGTCGGTGTCCAGGCCCACCTCCGTCGCGAGGCCGGTCAACACGTCCGGCTCGCCGATGGCGGCGCCCTCGCCGAGGTAGGCCAGCAGGAGGCGTTCCTTCAGTGCGTCCTGGCGGCCGGATTCGGCGGCCAGGTGCAGCAGCCGGTGGGCGTCGAAGGTGTTGCCCGGGCGGATCAGGTCGAACCGGAAGGTCAGCCCGTCACCGGCCGCCGTCGCGGTCATCTGGTCGATCATTCGCTGCGCCTCGTCACGGGAGGTGCCGTACTTGTCGGCGAGCAGCTGGGCGTAGTGCCCCTCCTTCGTGCGTGGCGCACCCGGGTCCAGTTCGAAGCTGCGCCAGGCCACCTCCACCGTGTCCCGGGCCTCGAACAGCTCGAGGGCGGCCTCGAACCGTCGTTTGCCGATCGCGCACCAGGGGCAGGCGACGTCGGAGAAGATCTCGACCAGCATGTGACCTCGTGGATGGGGTGTCGACGCAGGGGGCGTCGGCGGGGCAACGCCGAGCGTCGCCGGGATCATCCCGACCACCGGGGCGACCGGACAACCGAGCGGCGGCACGGGCGCGCGACGGGGCGGCGTCAGTGGCCCTCGAGCTCGTAGTGCAGGTCCAGACCCCAGGCGTGGGCGAACCGCTGGTCGCGCCGGGCGGCGGTCTCGTGGGCGATCAGCAGGTCGAACCAGCGCAGTGTCAGCGCGATCATCGGCCCGATGCCGGCCGTGACGAGCACCGTGCCGACGCCGACCGGCCCGCCGATGAGCCAGCCGACGAACACCACGGTGCCGTCGACCCCGACCCGGGCGGCCCACACCGGCACCCCCTTGTTCGCGATGGACAGGAACAGCAGGTCGGCCGGCCCCGCGCCGTTCT
>SLRZ01000028.1 GCA_007130695.1 Nitriliruptoraceae bacterium | reverse complement strand
GGTCTCCCCCGTGATGGCCCGGTGGTCCGAGCAGGTCAGCCTGGGCACCAAGGGCACGCTGTTCGGCCGGCGCCTCGACGTCGAGGTCGAGCACGAGCACGGCCCCGCCTGCCGCCACTGACTCAAGAAGTCAGCGAGGCGGCCCCCACCTGCTCCTGGGCCGGGGTTCCGCCATGATCCCCGTCGCCGCCCCCGTCGTCGTCGTTCCGTCGCCGCCGCCAGGCGACGAACAGGAGAAGCAGCAGCGCGAGCAGCAGCAGCCCGACCGCCAGGGGGATCAAGAACCCGCGGTCCTGCAGCGGGTTCGCGTCGACCGGTTCGCCGATCCCCTGCGCGGGAAAAGTGACCTCCGCCTCGGCCCGACGTTCCAGGTCCCCGGACCGCATCGTGACCTCGGCTCGCCACGGGCCCAGTGGGAGATCCGGACCGAGCGTCACGGTCGAGGTTTCCTGCTCGCCCGGGCCGAGGACCGTCATTCGATCGGTCGACACGGGACCGAACCGGAGGCCGGACGGTCCGTCGGTCAATTCCAGTTCGCCGACGGCATCCAACGCACGATCTCCGATGTTGTCGATCACGATGTCCACGGCAACGTCGCCACCCTCGGTACGACGGGGAACGAGTTCCTCGATCTCGAAGTCGATGCTCGCCGACTCGTCCCCGACGACGTACAGATAGACGCGGATCCCGATGCGCGAGGCCATCTTGACCCCCGACCCCGCCGACGCCGGAACGTGCTCGGCTGTCACGGCCGCGTACCGCTCGCCGCCCTCCACATCGCCGGGCACCTGGATCGTGGCGAGCACATCCATGTGCTCGCAGGGACCGAGCGTGATCTCGCCGTGTCCGGTCTCGATCCACCCGGCGAGCTCGGGATCGGCGTCATCGGTGTCCATGAGGAAGTCGCCATCCCGCACTGACGCGGGAACCGCGTCGATCGCAAGCTCGAGGTCGCGGTCCGCCTCGCCGTTGCTGAAGCGGACGTGGCGCTCGATCGTCGCGCCGGGCCGCAACTCGTCGATGATGCGGGTCTGGGCCCTTGGGTTGTCCGCGAGGCGAGATGGCATCTCCATCAGCCGGGCTCCCAGCCCCGGCGCCAGGCCGGGGCAGTCGCCCTCGGTGACAGCCCAAGCTGTCCCCGTGGGCAAGAGCGCGGTCAGGGCCAGCAGCCCGACGAGGAGTGTGCGCATCCCGTCAGCTCACCGACTGGAGGACCGTCAGCGTGTAGGTGCCCGCGGGGGTGTCCACGGGGACGTCCACGGAGATGCCGGGCGTGTACCGGATGGCGGGCGCCTCATCCTCACCGAGGATGTCGATCAGTTGCAGCAGGCCAACCGTCTCGCCGGCAATCAGCGTGTAGGGGCCATCGGCGAGGGTGTTGCCACCGATGTCGAGCGACGACTCACTGACCAGCATGCCCTCGAGGGAGCCGTCGACGACCGCCTCCACGCTGCCGAGTGCGCCAATGGACACGCTGACCCCGTCGAGTGGGATGGTGTCCTCTCCACTCGAAAAATCGCCGTCGGCATCGACCTGGACCGTCCAGTCCTCGGTCGTGAGTGAACCCCGGGCATCGGTCACGGTCGTGGGGTTGAGCCCCCCGGAGATGGTCTGGTCGCCCCAGCCGAGGTCGGCGCTGTCCAGGGGCACAGGGTCACCTTCGACCTGGATCGACAGTCCGCTATGGCTGCTCGTCACCTCGAGCGTGACCTCGGTGGTGTCGCTGTCGGAGGCGGCCGCCGCGGCGGGCAAGGCCATTGCGACGGCCCCAGCCCCGGCGACGAGTCGGATTCTGCGAGGGATACCCATGTGGCTTCTCCTGGCTACTGGACCGAGTGAACTCTTCTCTCTTTCTCGTCTTCATCACCCGGCCCGCTCCATGACGCGACGTTGTCAATCTTCTATAGCCCTTCATGACTAGGAGCATTTCACCGCGCCACGCGACGGGCGGACGAGCCCCCCTACAGGCTCGATAGTCTCGAATGCAGAGCTCGCAGTGGACGAGCGTGCCGAAGGGAGCCCAATGGCCGCGGACGGGATCGACCTCTTCGACCGCAGTGTCTACGCACGCGCGGTCGGCATCGAGCACGACCCGCTCGCCGGCGCGCGGGTCCACCGCGACGAGCGCGGCCGCGAGGTCGCACCCGACCTGCTCGCGCTGATGGGCGACACCCCGCTGGTGGCCCTCGAACGGCTGTCGCGCGACGTCCCGCCGACGATCATCGCCAAGCTGGAGATGCTCAACCCCGGCGGGAGCGTCAAGGACCGCATCGCGCTGTCGATGATCGAGGCGGCCGAGGCCGCCGGTCACCTCAAGCCCGGCGGCACGATCGTGGAACCGACCTCGGGCAACACCGGTGTCGGCCTGGCGATCGCCGCCGCCCACAAGGGCTACCGCTGCCAGTTCGTGGTCCCCGACAAGGTCAGCAACGAGAAGGTCGCGCTGATGCGCGCCTACGGCGCCGAGGTCGTGGTGTGCCCCACGGCGGTCGAACCCGAGGACCCGCGTTCCTACTACTCCGTCTCCGACCGTCTGGCGGCCCAACCGAACGCGTTCAAGCCCGACCAGTACTTCAACCAGTCCAACCCGCAGAGCCACATCCTGTCGACCGGACCGGAACTGTGGCGGCAGACGGCCGGACAGATCGACGCGTTCGTCGCCGGTGTGGGCACCGGCGGCACCGTCACCGGGGTGTCGCGTTACCTCAAGCACCAGAACCCGGACGTACAGGTCGTCGGCGCGGACCCGGAGGGCTCGCTGTACTCCGGCGACGACGTCCACCCCTACCTCGTCGAGGGGATCGGCGAGGACTTCTGGCCGGAGAGCTTCGAGCCCTCGTCGGTGGACCACTGGTACCGCGTCTCCGACCGCGACTCGTTCCTCACCGCCCGTCGTTGCGCCCGCGAGGAGGGCATCCTCGTCGGCGGTTCCGGCGGCACCGCGCTGTGGGCCGCGCTCGAGTACGCCAAGGACCAGCCGGCCGACGCCACGATCGTCGTGCTGCTGCCCGACTCCGGCCGCGGCTATCTCTCCAAGCTCTACGACGACACCTGGATGTCGGAGCACGGCTTCGTCGAGCACACCTCCGGCGCCGGCACCGCCGGTGACGTGCTCGCCGCCAAGCGGGAGGAGGAACCCCTCCCCGCGCTCGTGCACTGCCACCCACTGGAGACGGTCTCGGAGGCGATCGCCCTGCTCAAGGAGTTCGGTGTGTCCCAGATGCCGGTCTTCCACCAGGACGTGCACGACAACCCCAGCGAGGACGACCTCGTCGGCTCGATCCGGGAGAACGCCCTGCTCGACGCGGCGCTCCGCGACAGCGAGGTGATGGGCCGCCCCGTCGTGGAGGTCATGCAACCCCCGTTGCCGATCGTCGGGTCGGAGGACCCGGTCGACCGTGTGGGCGCGAGCCTCGCGTCGGGCAACCCGGCCGTGGTCGTCTGCGAGGAGGGCCGGCCCGTGGGTGTCCTGACCCGGGCCGACCTGCTGACCTTCCTCGCCCACCGCGAGGACTGACCCCCCGCACCCGCGGTTCGCCGGTGCGACGACCGCTCGAGGAGACCACCGTGCAGTTCGAGACCGCCGCCATCCACGTCGGCCAGGACCCCGAACCCACCACGGGCGCGGTCGCCGTGCCGATCTTCCAGACCTCGACGTTCGTGCAGCCACGGGTCGGTGAGCACCTCGGCTACGAGTACGCACGCACCGGCAACCCCACCCGCACCGCCCTGCAGGAGTGCCTCGCAGCTCTGGAGGGCACCGAGGCGGCCGTGTGCTTCTCCTCCGGGCTCGCCGCCGGCGACGCCGTGATGCGCCTGCTCTCCCCCGGCGACCACGTCGTCATGGCGGGCGACGTCTACGGCGGGACCTGGCGGCAGGTCGACAAGGTCCACCGCCGCATGGGGATCGAGACCACCGCGGTGGACCTCACCGACCTCGACACCGTCGCCGGGGCGATCACCCCCGCCACCCGGCTGATCTGGGCCGAGTCGCCGTCCAACCCGCTGCTGCAGATCGTGGACCTCGCGGCCCTGTCCGAACTCGCCCACGAGCACGGCGCGAGGTTGGTGGTCGACAACACCTTCGCCACCCCCTACCTGCAGCGACCCACGGAACTGGGCGCCGACCTGGTCGTGCACTCGACCACCAAGTACATCGGCGGACACTCCGACACCGTCGGCGGCGCGGTCTGCACCGACGCCGCGACCGGGGAGGAGCTGGCCTTCCTGCAGAACGCGGTCGGTGCGGTCCCCGGCCCGTTCGACGCCTGGCTGACCCTGCGGGGCGTGAAGACCCTGGGGGTGCGCATGGACCGCCACTGCGCCAACGCCGCCCGGATCGCGACGTTCCTCGACGACCACCCCCGGGTCACGGAGGTGCTCTACCCCGGCCTGCCGGCCCACCCCGGCCACGACCTCGCGGCACGGCAGATGCGCGACTTCGGCGGCATGATCTCCGTACGGGTCGAGGGCGGGATCGACGCGGCGCGGCGGGTCGCGGAGGGAACCCGGCTGTTCTTCCTCGCCGAGTCGCTCGGCGGGGTCGAGAGCCTGATCGAACACCCCGGGATCATGACCCACGCCTCCGTGGCCGGCACCACGCTCGAGGTTCCCGACGATCTGCTGCGGTTGTCCGTCGGGATCGAGGCCGTGGACGACCTGCTCGAGGACCTCGACCGGGCGCTCGGCTGAGTTCCGCGCTTGCGACGCGCACCGCACGGCGGGTGCAGCGCACGGGCCCGCCCGCCGATGTTGCAGTGAGACGCCTGCGACGGCGTCGGTGCCCGGACGCCTACGTTCGGGTCGAGCGGGCAGGAGGTGACGGTGGGCGGACGCGGACGTCTGCGCGTGGCCGCCGCGTTCGCCGCGGCGGCGCTGCTGACCAGTGCCTGCGGCGAGGTGGTGACCCTCCAGCTGCCGACCCTCGACGCGGAGGCCCGCACCCCCGACGTCCAGACGACCGTCTACGACGCCGACGGTGAGCAGCTCGCGGTCCTGCGCCGCGAGTACCGGGAGCCGGTCTCCCTGACCGAGATCCCGCGCCACGTCCTCGACGCGGTCCTGACGGCGGAGGACCGACGCTTCTTCGAACACGGCGGCGTCGACGCCCGGGCCGTGACCCGCGCCGCGGTGGCGAACTTCGCGGCGGGCGAGGTGCAACAGGGCGGGTCCACCATCACCCAGCAGGTCGTCAAGCTGCTCTACATGCCCGAGGAGGAACGCAGCCCCGACACCAAGCTGCGCGAGGCCATGCTCGCCCGCGACCTCGAACAACGTCAGAGCAAGGCGGGCATTCTCGCGGACTACCTCAACGCGGTGTACTTCGGGGAGGGTGCCTACGGCATCGAGGCCGCCGCCCACACCTACTTCCGTGTCCCGAGCAGCGAACTCGACGTCGCACAGGCCGCCCTGCTCGCCGCCATCATCCGCGCACCCGAGTCGCTGACCCCCACCCGCGAACCCGAGGCCGCACAGTTGCGGCGCGACGACGTCCTGCGGCGCATGGCCGCCGACGGGCGGATCGACACCGCAACGCGCGACCGGGCGATCGCGACCCCGATCGAGGTCCATGCACGGCCACCCCACCCGGAGACGCGGGAGCCCCACTTCGTCGACTTCGTGCTCCGCACCCTGCTCGAGGACCCACGGCTCGGCGCGACCGAGGCGGAGCGTGCGCAGCGGATCTACGGCGGGGGCCTGCGCATCCACACGACCTTGCGTCCCGAGGTGCAGCGGATCGCCCGCGACACCCTCGACCGCGGGCTGTCCGAACCCGGCGATCCGGAGGCCGCGATCGCGATGGTCGACCCCACGACCGGGCACGTCGTGGCGGCCGTCGGCAACCGGCCACACGACCAGCTGCAGTACGACCTGCCCACCCAGGCGCGCCGGCAGCCGGGCTCGACCTTCAAGGCGTTCGTGCTGGCCACCGCGGTGGCGGACGGGTGGCACCCGGAGGCGGCCCTCGACGGCCGGCAGGGCCGGGTCGATACCGGGGCAGGGACCTGGACCGTGCGCAACTACGACCGGCGCGACCACCGGTCCATCACCCTGTCCGGGGCGACCAGGCTGTCGGTGAACTCCGCCTACGCGCGACTGGGCATCGACCTCGGGGTGCGCCGGGTGGCCGCCACCGCCCGCGCCCTGGGGGTGGCCTCCGACGTCCCGGTCGACGACGCCCAGATCACGATCGGTGGCGGCGCGCTCGGTGTGACCCCGCTGGACATGGCGGCCGCCTTCGGCACGATCGGCAACCTCGGCTCGCACCGCGTGACCACCCCGGTGGAGCGGATCGAGGACCGTGAGGGCCG
>SLRZ01000132.1 GCA_007130695.1 Nitriliruptoraceae bacterium | reverse complement strand
GCCCCGGCGAGGGTGAGGCTGTCGAGCGCGCCCGCCTCCCCGTCGCCGTCATCGCCGTTGCAGGCGGCCAGCGTCAGCGCCAGGATGGCGGCGACGGCGATCGGGCGGAACGGGCGACTCGGACGCATCGGGCGTTCCTTCGGTGGGGGACGGGTGCAACGGGAGAGACACGAGGTTCGGTGGCCAGCCTAGGTCGCGTGCCGGGCGTGGGGGTTCAACCCGCCGCGCCTGCGGTGTTGGCGACCTTGCCGACGCTGGTGTCGCCCTGGACCCCACGGGGGATCACGATGCGCTGCAGAAGCCAGTAGCCGCCCTCGAACAGCAACGTCAGTGCGGCGACGAGGATGGCGCCGGCCAGCACCCGGTGGTAGGCGCCGGCCCCGATCGCGAATCCGTCGATGATGTAGCGCCCGAACCCGCCGCCGTTGGTCACGATCGCCCCGATCGCGACGGTGGCGATGACCTGCACGTTGGCGATGCGGATCCCGGCCAGCATCACGGGGGAGGCCAGCGGCAGTTCCACCTCGACCAGGATGCGTTTCTCGTCGTAGCCCATGCCGCGGGCCGCCTCGACGGTGGGGGCGTCGACCTCACGCACGGCGGTGTAGGTGTTGGTGAAGATCGGGGGCAGCGCCAGCGCCACCAGGGCACCCACGAGGGGCCAGAAGTCGCCGCTGAGCCAGTCGAGCCGGGTGGCCATGAGCCAGAACAGCACGATCAGCCCGAACGAGGGGATGGCGCGGCCGAGGTTGACGACCGCGGAGGCCAGTGCCTCGGCCCGGCGCTTGTGGGCGAGGTAGAGCGCCGGGGGCACGGCGATCAGGATGGCCAGCACCATCGTGACCACGGTGGCCCAGATGTGCTGCACGGCGCGGTAGGGCACGCTCTGGCTCTCGCCGTAGGTCCAGCGGCCGGGTTCGGCGAACCAGGCGAACATGTCGAGGAGCAGTTCCATCAGGCCGCCTTCCGTCGTGACCACGGGGTCAGCGCACGTTCGGCGCCGAGCAGGGCGAGGTCGAAGGCGACGGCGAGGATGACCGACCCGACGACGCCGACCACGATCATGGTCGGGAAGGTCGCCGGAATGCGGAAGCCGGTGAGGATCAGCTGACCGAGCCCACCCTGTCCGAGCAGGGAGGCGACCGTGACCAGTCCGATCACGGTGACGGTCGCGACCCGCAGGCCGGCGACGATCACGGGCAGGGCGAGGGGGAGTTCGATCTCGAGGAAACGGCGCGCGGGGCGGTAGCCCATCCCTTCGGCGGCCTCGACGACCTCCGCCGGCACCCCGTCGATGGCGGTGACGATGTTCCGCACCAGGATCAACAGCGTGTAGGTCGTCAGCGCGATGATCGCGTTGGTGGTCCGGTCGACGAACGGGATCAGGAACGCGAACAACGCCAGGGACGGGATCGTGTAGAGCACCGCCCCCACGGCGACGATCGGCCCGTAGGTGGCCCGCCACCGCAGCGCGACCACCGCGAGGCCGAGCGAGATCACCAGGCCGATCCCCACCGACATGCCGGTGAGGTAGAGGTGTTCGACCGTCGCGGCCCAGATGAGGCCGAGGTTGTCGGCGACCCAGTCGGGTTCGAACAGCGGCCGCTGCCCGATCTGTGCGATCGGTCCTGCGCTCACGTGAACAACTCGGCGGCGACCTGGTCGATGCGCAGCAGCCCCCGGTAGACCGCGTCGTCGTAGACGACCGCGACCCGGCCCCGGGTATTGACGATCGCGTCCAGGGCGGTGCGCAGCGAGGCAGAGTTCTCGATCCAGATCCGGAAGTCGTGGGTGTCGTGCTCGCCGACGGACTTGGCCGGGTCGAGGTCGGCGACCCACAGCCAACCGCGGAGCCGTTCGCCGTCGAGGATGCCGACCCAGTCGTCGCCGGTGTCCTGGGCCACCCGCTTGGCCTCGTCCCCGGTGGCGTCGGCCGACACCATCGGGCCGCGTTCGAGCGCGACCTGGGTGACGGGGATGAGCGAGAGGCGCTTCAGGCCCCGTTCGTCCCCGAGGAAGGAGGCGACGAAGTCGTTGGCGGGTTCGCGCAGGATCGCCTCGGGCGTGTCGTACTGCTCGAGCACCCCGCCGACGTTGAGGATCGCGATGCGGTCACCGAGCTTGATGGCCTCGTCGATGTCGTGGGTGACGAACACGATGGTCTTGTGCAGGTCGGCCTGGAGGGCCAGCAGCTGCTCCTGCAGGCGTCCGCGCACCAGCGGGTCGACCGCACCGTAGGGCTCGTCCATCAGCAGCACGGGCGGGTCGGCGGCCAGGGCCCGGGCGACCCCGACCCGCTGGCGCTGCCCGCCGGAGAGCTCGGAGGGATAGCGCGACAGCATGTTCGCGTCGAGGCTCATGAGCTCGATCAGTTCGTCGGTGCGTTGCCTGATGCGGTCCTTGTCCCAGCCGAGCAGTCGGGGGACGGTCGCGATGTTGGCGCCGACGGTCTTGTGCGGGAACAGCCCGATCTGCTGGATCACGTAGCCGATGTCGCGGCGCAGCACGTGCGCCTCGGTGTCCATGACGTCGCGGCCGCCGACCATGATGTGCCCCTCGGTGGGCTCCACGATGCGGTTGATCATCTTCAGCGTCGTGGTCTTGCCGCACCCCGACGGCCCGACCAGCACCGCGAGCTCACCTTCGGGGACCTCGAGCGAGAGGTGGTCCACCGCGGGCTCGGCCGCACCCGGGAAGCGTTTGGTGACCGCCTCGAGGCGGATCATCGCGTCGGCCACGGTCCGTGCCCTCCCGGTCGGCCGGCGACGAGCCTAATGGCACCGACGTCGTCCGCCCCGTCTCCACGACGAACCAACTCGTCAGTACCCGCGTCGCCTCGGGCGGAGCCGCGGGGCGAACGGCGCAAGTGGCCTCGCTCGACGGAAGAGGGGACCTCGTCCTCTGGTGACATGAGGTGGTCAAGGAGACACTGTCAGTGAGGATCCGTACTGAAGCCGCGGGGACCGGCCCCCGGCCACACCGGCCTCGAAAGGACCATCTGGGAACCGGGAGGCGATGATCCGTCGGGTGTCGCTCGGTCGCCCGCAGGCATGCAGTGCGCCTGCCCGCCCGTCGGGGAGCAAGAGGCGAGACCGACCCGGCTGCCAATACCCCACTTCGAGCACCTTGGGAGGCAGCCATGAAGACCACAACACGCTCACGGGCGCGCCCGTCGACGCTACTCGCGTCGCTCACGCTCGCCCTTCTGTTCCTCGGCATGCTCGTCGTCCCCGCCTTCGCACAGGGCGGAGACCACGGCGCGTGCCCCGACGGCTACTGGATCAAGGCCGACTGGTCCGGTGGCGACTGGTCGTGGGAGGAGGGCCCGGCGTGGGACGCTGAGACGCCCGCGCCCTCGTACCCGAATCTGAACCTGCTGGAGGTCAAGGACGACGACCCCGACGAGCCATGGAAGGTTGCATGGACATCCGACGTCGAGGTCGCGTCCGTCCACGTCAAGGCCGGCGAGGGGGCGCCCGGCGCCTTCCCCGGTGGATACAACGGCGAGGTCACCGGCCTGGATGGCAAGGCGATCAGCTTCATCGTGTTCTGCTACGGCCCACCCCCACCGGTGACGCAGTACGCGGACCTGCTCGTGACCAAGACCGTCGTGGGCGACGCCGCAGACGCCGTGTTCACCTTCGACGCCGGCGGGGAGACCTTCAACCTCGCCGACGCGGAAGACCACACCATCGAAGACCTGGAGGTCGGCAGCCAGATCACCGTCACCGAAACCGCAACCGCAGGTGCCGACCACACCACCGTCGACGGCACACCCGGACTGACCACCACCATCACCATCTCGGCCGACGGCAACCAGGTCGACTTCGTCAACACCTTCGACGAGGAGGGCAACGGGCCACCACCCAACGGTGAGAACGGCACACCACCCGGGAGCGTGGTCACCCCTGCTCCCGAGGTGCTCGACGAGACGATCGAGGCCGAGACCGAGCTCCCGGAGCGTCGCGCCGAGGACGCCGAGGTCGAGGTGCTCGGTACCACCCTCGAACGCGCGGAGGCGGAAACCGAGGTGCTGGGCGAGAGCCTGCCCCGCACCGGTGCCGACGCCAGTGCGATCGCGCTGCTCGCGGCGATGATGCTGCTCCTCGGCAGCGTGCTGCTCCGTGCCACCCGGCTGGAGGCGATCCGAACCACACGATGAGCAGGAGACCGGCGCCCGCCACGCCACCGCGCGGGGCGGGCGCCGTCACGTCAGGACAGCGGGGCCCGGAGCGTGCGATCGATCAGGGAAGGGCCCCGCCCCGACCCTACGCTGGGTGCATGAGTGCATTCAGCCCACCACCGGATCCCGAAGCCCTCGAGCGTGTGCTGTCGGGCGCCGCCCTGCTGGGGGTCGAGATCGACATCCGCTTCCGGGTGCTGTCGGCCACCATCGAACCCGCGGCCGGCCGCCACCCCCTCGGCGAGGTCGACGATGCCCGTCTGCAGGTGCTCTGCCACCCGGTCTCCACCTTTCTCGGCGCCCTCGAACGGGACGTGGACGGACGGGGCCATATCGAGACCTTCGACACCGAGCAGCTCACCGACGTGGCTGCAGCGTTCGCCGGCGAACCGTTGACGGCGCCGGTCCTGGGACGCCCCGAGCCACGACCGGGCCAGTGGGGGCCGCAGTTCAGCATCCAGGGCCGCTCGACCGCGCCCGACGGTCGGCTGCGCACGGTCACGATCGAGGTCGCCACCGACGACGCCCGACTGCGGATCTTCGCCCGCTGCGACGAGGTCGAGGTCCGCGACCCGAACGGCGAGGACGTCGAGGTCGACTGACGGCTATCGGTTCCCCGCGTCGGTCGCCGGTCCGTTGCCGACCGTGGACCGGGTCGCGGAGGAGTCCTCCGGCGTGGGGCCGGGGTCGTCGAGAAGGCAGATCCGGGTGGCGCCGTAGCGTTCGGTCAGTTCGTCGGCCCGGGCGTCGTCGAGATCGGCGACGGTGAGCCGCACCCGGTTGGCGCGGGGAAGCACCGTCGCGTCGGTCAATTGCCCGTCGGTGGCGTGGGCCTCGTCGTGATTGCGCGTCGGGTCGTCCAACTCCTGCCTGGCGTCGCGGCGGACGGCCTCCAACTCCGAGAGGGAGTGGTCGACCTCCACGACCTCCAGGTGGTCGCCGAACCGTGCGTGGACCTCCTCGGTCAGGGACTCCACGTCGTCGGTGAACGCCACGGTCTCGTCGTAGGTGCCCGCGAACTTGTCGGGTAGCTCGTTCTGTGCCCAGGAGTGCAGGTCGGCCACCCACTCATCGCGTTGGATCCGGGTGTGGTCGTTGGGAACCGACCGGTCGAGTGCATCGTCGGCCCCGTAGACGTCCTCGCACATCGGTGTGGTCTGCATCGCCGGCTCGATCTTCTCCGGTTGGCTCGGGGCAGCCAGGTCCGTCCACCCCGAGAAGGCGAGTGCCACCACGACCACGCACACCGTCACCAGCGCAGCCGCGGGCAGGGCGCGCAGTGCCGCGGCGGGACGCAGCCGGTTGGCCATGGTCGAAGCCGTTCGTGTCGAGCCACCCCTCGACCATCGAACGTAGCCCGCGGCATCGTGGAGGCTGCCTCCGGGTGACACCTTCGGACAACGGCCCGACCGCGGTAGTTGACCCGAATCAGCCGAGTGGGAGCCAGCCCTACAGCAGCTACGCGAAGGTGAGCGCCATCACGCCGATGGCCACGGTCGTGGTGACCACGGCGAGCATGACGGCTCTGGCCTGCCCGGCGACGGCCGTGACGAGCTCGCCCCGGAAGGCGGCGAGCAACTCCTCGCGCAGGCGGCCGAGACCGTCGTCGAGTCGCTGGTCGAACCGGCGCTCGAGGTCGGTGAAGCGCTGATCAACCGCATCGAAGCGCTGGTCCATGGCCTCGAACCGCTGGTCGACCGCATCGAAGCGCGGATCCATCGACTGCTGGGTCGCGAGATCCGTCTCCGGGGGAGGCAGCAGTTCGAACATGGTCACGGCGTGCTCCTGGCCCAGCGCCTGTGCCGCAGCCTGGAACAGTTCACTGCGGCGACGCTCGTGGACAGCCATGTTCCCACCTCCCTTGCGCAGCAGCAAGGAGGATAGATAGCGGCACCGGCATTGCTCGTTGCCGTTCGTCGCCCTTGTGGGTCAGCTCGTTGGGGCGCTCCGTCGACGATGCAGATGAAGCTCGTCCCGGCTCGATCCTCTGGTGCCAACGGGGAGTTACTCTTGCGCCCTGGCCGCACGGCCAGGCCAGCGTGGGGGTGGCCGATGACCGGTGACGGCCGGGGTCGGGTGAAGCACGAGGGGCGAGTATGGATGCCAGGCGGCCGCGGTGGCTCCCGCGTCCCACCCT
>SLRZ01000077.1 GCA_007130695.1 Nitriliruptoraceae bacterium | reverse complement strand
GGCCGCCTGCTCCTGCGCGGCGCGCCGGGCCTCGGCCTCCGCGGCCGCCTGCCGGCGTCGCTCCTCGGCGGCCTCGCGGCTCTCCGCGGCAGCGATGCGCTCCTCGAGTTCGGCGATCTCCTCGTCGAACGAGGCGAGCGTGGTCTGCACCTGCTCATTGCGTTCGGCGACCGTGGCCTCATGGGCCCGGGCCTGTTCGTACTGCTCCGCGTGACGGGCCTCGAGGGCCTCCATGGTGGTGGTGGCCGCCTCGAGCCCCTCGAAGTCTGCGCGCTGGATGTCCATGATGCGCCGCAGTGCCGCTCCGCGGGCGCCGATCTCGGTGCTCTCGCCCGCGACGAAGACGGAGGAGAGTTCGAGGGTGGGGCCGAGCTTGTGGAGCAGGCGGGCGTGGTCGCCGGCCGCCTCGAGCAGTGTCTCGATCTCGCCCGAGAGCTCCTCGAGTTCCTCTTCGGTCGTGGTGAGTTCGGCGGAGGACTCATCGAGGGCCACGGTCGCCTCGTTGTAGTCCTCGACCACGGCCGCCGCGCGCATCTGCAGCTCCTGCAGGCGCTCCTCGGCGGTCTGGAGCTGGCCGCGCAGTTCGTCGCTGCCCGGCTCCGCGCCCACCGGCGCAGCGATCATCGCGGCCAGCAGGCCGACGAGCAGGAGGACTTGCAGAGAACGGGAGTTTCGCACAGGACGGCCTCACGGATCGCGGGGTGGTCGCGGCTGATGGCCAGGCGCCGTACGGCACCGATCGAGGAAACGAGATCTGGGCGCGGAGGTTACACGGATCGTCACCACCGGCGAAAGAACGTCCGGCGTGCGTCCGTGGCCATTCGTCCGTCCCGTGCGGGGAACTTCTGGGCGGTCCCGGACGTCATGTCCCGCCGGCGACGAAGCCGGCCGTCGACGGTCAGGAGAGCTCGCGCGCCGCGAGCGCCCCGATCAGGACGACGACGGCCGAGGCCAGGGTGACCCACACCCCGTCGGCGACCGCGACGGTGAAACCGAGCTCGACGCCGCTCGGCAGCCGGTCCGCGAGATCGACCAGTTCGCGCAGTCGGCTGCCCGCGATGTCGAAGCGGTTCACCTCGGGACGTCGGACGGACCCGACGACGGCCATGACGCCGAGGAGCCCGGCGGTGCCCAGCAGCACGGGCCGGGTGCGTGCGGGCGGGCGGTCGATGGCGGTCGCCACCCCCAGGGCGACGGCCAGCACCCCGAGGGCCGGCACCAACCATCCCCACGGATGGGAGGCCCACCCGGCGAGTTCGGCCACCGACCGGGTCTGGTCCGCCTCCAGCATGCGCAGTTCGGCGGTGACCGCGTACCAGGGCCGGTAGGCGCCCACCAGCGCGCCGATCCCCCCGAGCGTGACCGCGGCGCCGGCCATCCCGGTGGCCCGCAGCAGCAGACGCGCCTGCAGTGTCGCGTCGCCCCGCACCGTCGCCTCCCGGAAAGATCCCCGACCGTCCTCGACGGCCGTGAACGAGCCTAGTGAAGGCCCGGCCTGCGACCCGGGACCGGCAACCTCCGGCACGGCTCCCGGCCCGCCGGCGTGCAGACGCTCTGCGCTAGGCTCGAACGCACCCCAGCAGCCCCTTCCTCGTCGTCCGGGACCCCCGGCAAGGAGTCCGCCGTGCCCGACGCCGAGCGTCCGCCAGCGCGACTGGGCGTGCTCGTCTCCGGTGGTGGCACCAACCTCGCCGCTCTGCTGTCCGCCATCGACGCCGACCCGGACTTCGGGGGCGAGGTGGTCGTCGTCGGCAGTGACCGTCCCGACGCCGGCGGCCTGCAGCGCGCCGAGGAGGCCGGGATCTCCACGGTGGTGGAACGGTTGGCCGACCACGACGACCGGCGGGCCTGGGAGGACGCGCTGATCGCCGCCCTGACGGCCCACCGGCCCGAGGTCGTGGTCCTGGCCGGTTTCATGCGGCTGCTGACGGGCGAGTTCCTGTCGCGCTGGCCCGACCGGGTCATCAACACCCACCCGTCGCTCCTGCCGGCCTTCCGCGGCGCCAACGCGGTCCGTGACGCCCTGGAGTACGGCGTCAAGCTCACCGGTTCCACCGTCCACCTCGTCGACGAGGAGGTCGACCACGGCCCGGTGATCGCCCAGCGGGGGGTCGCGGTCGCGGACGACGACACCGAGGAAACGTTGCACGAACGCATCAAGGCCGTGGAACACGAGTTGCTCCCGGAGTGCGTGAAGCTGTTGAGTCAGGGGCGGCTGGTCGTCGACGGCCGTCACGTGCGCGTCAGAGAGGCCCTGTAGTGAGCGACATGACCCCACCGGTGCGCCGGGCCCTGATCAGCTGTTTCGACAAGTCCGGCGTGGCCGAGCTCGCCCGCGAACTCCACGAACTCGACGTCGAACTCGTCTCCACCGGTTCCACGGCGGCGGTGCTGCGCGAGGCCGGTGTGCCCGTGGTCGCCGTCGCCGACGTGACCGGCTTCCCGGAATGCCTCGACGGTCGCGTGAAGACCCTCCACCCGCGAATCCACGCCGGCATCCTCGCCGACCGTGGTGACCCCGCCCACGTCGCGGAGCTCGAGGAACTCGACGTGCAGGCCATCGACCTCGTCGTCGTGAACCTCTACCCGTTCGAGCAGACCGTCGCCTCCGGTGCCGCCGACCCGGAGGTCGTCGAGATGATCGACATCGGCGGTCCCACCATGGTGCGCGCAGCGGCCAAGAACCACGGGTCGGTCGGGGTCCTCGTCGATCCGGACGACTATCCCCGGGTGCTCGAGGAGCTGCGCGCCCAGGGCGGTCTCGGCGACGGGCTCCGCCGGGAGCTGGCGGCCAAGGCCTTCCAGCACACCGCGGCCTACGACGCCGGTGTGGCCAGCTGGTTCCAGCGGGACGCCGAGTGGCCGGACCAGCTCGCGCTCGCGCTGCCCCGCGTGGCCTCGCTGCGATACGGCGAGAACCCGCACCAGGGTGGTGCCCTGTACGCGTATCCGGGCGCCCGGGGGATCGCCTCCGCGGAACAGCTCGGCGGCAAGGAGCTGTCCTACAACAACCTGCTGGACACCGACGCCGCCTGGGCCATGGCCCTCGACATCGAGGAGCCGGGGGTGGCGATCATCAAGCACACCAATCCGGCGGGGATGGCCGTCGCCGACGACCTCGAGTCCGCCTACGACCTGGCGTTGCAGGGCGACCCGATCTCCGCGTTCGGCGGCATCGTCGCCGCCAACGTCCCCGTCGACGAAGCCACCGCGCGGCGCATCACCGACATATTCACCGAGGTCGTCATCGCCCCGGGCTACGAGCCCGGCGCGCTGGACGTCCTGCGGGAGAAGAAGAACCTGCGCATCCTGTCGATGGGGGACACCGAGGCCAGCCGTGAGGGACTCCTGCTGCGCAGCGTCTCCGGCGGGCTGCTGGTGCAGGACGCCGACGTCGGCGCTGAACCCTTCGACGAGTGGCGTGTGGTCACCGCCGAGCAGCCCGACGAGGCGATGCTCGCCGACCTGCGTTTCGCCTGGATCGCCGCGAAGCACGTGAAGTCCAACGCGATCGTGCTGGCCCGCGACCGACGGCTGGTCGGCGTCGGCGCCGGGCAGATGAGCCGCGTCGACAGCGTCCGCCTCGCGGTCGAACGCTCCCGCGAGGGGTCCGTGGGCACGGTCCTCGCCAGCGATGCCTTCTTCCCCTTTCGTGACGGCCCCGACGCGGCCGCCGCGGCGGGCATCAGCGCCATCGTCCAGCCCGGCGGGTCGGTACGCGACGACGAGGTCATCGCCGCCGCCGACGAACACGGCCTGGTGATGGTGTTCACCGACCGGCGCCACTTCCGCCACTGACGCGACCCGCCCGGGGGCGGTGCCGGTCACCGACCGGCCCCGAGGACCAGCAAGGAGCCTTTCGTGAGCGCACGCATCCTCGACGGCAAGGAACTGGCCACCCGGGTCCGCGCCCGGATCACCGACGACGTCGCCCGGCTGCGCGCCGAGCACGACGTCGTGCCGGGGCTCGCGGCCGTGCTGGTGGGCAGCGACCCCGCGAGCCAGGTCTACGTCGGCATGAAACACCGGGCCTGCGAAGCGGCCGGCATGGTCAGCCGGCAGATCGAGCTCGCCGAGGACACCTCCCAGGAGGACCTCGAACGTGTCGTGTCCGAACTCAACGACGACGAGGAGATCGACGGGATCCTCGTCCAGCTGCCCCTGCCCGACCACCTCGACCCACAGCCCGTGCAGGAACTGATCTCGCTCGACAAGGACGTCGACGCGCTCAACCCCTACACCGCCGGACGTCTGGCCGTGGGCGACCCCACCTTCTTCTCCTGCACCCCCTACGGCGTGCTCGAGATCCTCGCCGACGCGGAGATCGACACCGCGGGCGCCGAAGTCGTCATCGTCGGACGCTCGAACCTCGTCGGACGGCCGTTGTCGAACATGCTCACCCTCAAGGGCCGCGACGCCACCGTCACCGTCGCCCACTCCCGCACGCGTGACCTGGCCGCCGTGTGCCGCCGGGCCGATGTGCTCGTGGCCGCCGCCGGCAGCGCCGGGCTCGTCACCGCCGACATGGTGCGGGAGGGCGCGACCGTCATCGACGTCGGAACCAACCGCACCGACGAGGGCAAGCTCATCGGCGACGTCGACTTCGACGGGGTGGCCGAGGTGGCCGGTGCGATCACGCCCGTGCCCGGCGGCGTGGGTCCCATGACCGTCACGATGCTGCTGCAGAACACCCTCGAGGCCGCCAGGGTCCGGCGAGGCCTCCCGCGCCGCTGACGCCACGGCCTGTCGGACCCTCGAGGGCCGAAGGGGTGGACCCCGCGGCCACTAGGATGTCCTTCCACCACAGGTCCAGTCCGCCTCCATCGAGGAGCCGCCATGAGTACCCCCGTCCGTGTGACCGTCACCGGTGCCGCCGGCCAGATCGGTTACGCCCTGCTGTTCCGTATCGCCTCCGGGCAGATGTTCGGTCCCGACACGCCGGTGCGACTGCAGCTGCTGGAGATCACCCCCGCGCTCGAGGCCGTCGAGGGTGTCGCGATGGAGCTGGAGGACGGGGCGTTCCCGCTGCTGGCCGGTATCGACATCTCCGACGACGCGGAGAAGGCGTTCGACGGCGCCAACGTGGGGTGCCTCGTCGGCGCGAAGCCGCGCGGCCCGGGCATGGAGCGTGCCGACCTGCTGAAGGACAACGGCAAGATCTTCACGGGGCAGGGCCGGGCCATCGCCGCCTCGGCCGCCAGCGACATCAAGATCGCCGTCGTGGGCAACCCGGCCAACACCAACGCGCTGATCGCCGCGTCGAACGCCGACGGGGTCCCGACCGACCGTTTCACCGCGATGGTCCGCCTCGACGAGAACCGTGCCAAGTCCCAGCTGGCGAAGAAGGCCGGTGAGCCCGTGTCGGCCGTCACCAACCTCGCGGTGTGGGGCAACCACTC
The DNA here is from genome assembly GCA_007130695.1 of Nitriliruptoraceae bacterium. GTDB lineage: Bacteria > Actinomycetota > Nitriliruptoria > Nitriliruptorales > Nitriliruptoraceae > SKLC01. The sequence goes on along the minus strand of SLRZ01000077.1, from coordinate 966 downwards.
GCCGACGATGGTCCCCGACTTCGACAACGCCCAGATCACCGGCCGGCCCGTGACCGAGGTCATCACCGACAAGGACTGGCTCGAGGGGGAGTTCCTCACCACCGTGCAGCAGCGGGGCAAAGCCATCATCGACGCCCGAGGGTCCTCCTCCGCCGCCTCGGCCGCCAGCGCGCTGGTCGACCACGTCGCCAACTGGTGCGGGGGCCGTCCGACCCCCGACGGCGACTGGGTCTCGATGGCGGTGCCCTCCGACGGTTCCTACGGCGTCCCCGAGGGCCTCATCTCCGGTTTCCCGGTGACCACCGATGGCCAGGGTGGCTACGAGATCGTCCAGGGCCTCGAGCTCTCCGAGTTCACCCAGAACAAGCTGCAGGGCACCATCGACGAGTTGCAGCAGGAGAAGTCGGCCGTCGAGGACATGCTCTGAGACAGCCATGACACCACTGCGCCCCGGCTCCGGTCGGGGCGCACGTGTTTGCCCCTCGGGGTGTCTCGTCGCGGTGGGGCTGTCCGCCGGGGTGGGGTCGTCGCCGTGGGCTCCACTCACGTTTGCAGCGCCGCCGCCTGGTTCGGCGGCGCCGCGTTGCGCTCCAGTCGTCCTCGTCGTCGACCCCACCCCGGCTCCCCTTGTCCCGCGCGGATCACGGACTGGCCGTGATGGACCGGAAGCTCGTCAGGTGCCAGACCTGGAGCCCGCGGCAACCAGACCGGGAGATCCGGTGCCGCCGGCAACAGGCATGCGGGCAGCCCTTCGTGCACCCGGACCGTGGCGGGGTCGGGTGCACGAAGGGCAGTGGGGGTCGTGGGATATCTAGAAGGGCACGTCGTCCGGATCGTCGACGGGGTCATCGCCGTCGTCGTGCGGATCGTGGTCCGGGCCGGGAGCCCCGGGGTGGGGTCCGGCGCGTGGCGGGTCGGCACCACCGGTTCGACCATGCGCACCTGGGGGTGGGTCGGTCCCGGCAG
>SLRZ01000268.1 GCA_007130695.1 Nitriliruptoraceae bacterium | reverse complement strand
GGCCCGTTGCCGTCCGGCCCGTTGCCGTGGGGGGCGCCCGCGCTGGCACCGTTGCCATTGCCGCCGTGGGGGGCGCCCGCGCTGGCACCGTTGCCGTTGCCGTTGCCGTTGGCGAACGCGGTGCCGCCACCGAACGCGAGCACGAGGACGAGCGCCGCGCCGATGGTGATCAACGCGTGCGCTCGCCTGCTGGCCGTACCCCGTTGCAGTGGCACGATTCGGACTCCGGTCGTCTCCCTACGGGCTATCGGCACCTGGTCTGAACGGGTGTAGTCCGGACTAGTCCGTTGTGCGTGCACCGCGCGGGCCGGGTGACTGAACACCGGGACGGGATGCTCCTCATGCCTCCGGACGGGGGCGTAGCCTCGACTCCCGGCATCGGCCGGCACGGAGAGGACCTGAATGCAGACCGTGCGACGAGCGAACCTCACCGACGCGGACGCCCTCGGCTCGGTCGAGGTGCGGGCCTGGCAGGCCGTGCACCGCGGCGATCTCGACGACGACTGGCTCGACGGGCTCGACCCCGTGGCCGCCGCGGAGGTCTGGCGCGAGGAACTGCGCGACCCCGGTTCCGGGCGGGAGCTGTTCGTGGCGATCGACGCCGGGGCCGTCGTCGGCTTCGCGGCCGTGGGACGGTCCCGCGACCGTGGCGCCACACCCGCGACGGGGGAAGTCCAGGCGCTGGTGCTCATCCCCGACGTCTGGGGGCGGGGGCTGGCCAGCGACCTGCTCGCCGAGGTGACCGACCACCTTGCGGACCAGGGCTTCAGTGACGTCACCGCCTGGGTGCCGGAGCGCAACGACCGGGCACGGCGGTTCTACGCCGAGCGCGGGTGGTACGAGGACGGCGAGCGCTCGGTCGATGACCACGACGGCCACCAGATCGCCCGGGTGCGGGTGCGTCGTCCCCTGGGGTGAGCCACACGTGCGGTGGACTCTCCCGGGACGCCCTCGCGGAGGGCCCACACATGAGCGGACCCCCGGCTCGAAACGAGCCGGGGGTCCGAAGCCGGGACGCGCGGGGCACGGCGTCGACCGGCAGGCGCGAACCTCTGGGGAAAGGTGTCGCGCCGACGCGCCCGTCCGATGGGGCGTCGGACATTGTGGGCGCGCTCACGACGGTCAGGGGCGGACCGCCGTTACCCCAGTGAACGACGCCGACGGATGAGTGGTGCCTGGCCGTGCGTCGCCCGCACGTCAGGGCATACGCATCAACGCTCCTCGCGCAGGAGAGCGCGATCTCGTCGCCGGGGGAACAAGGAAACGGGGCCGTACGCTGTCCCCGCCGTACCTGCGGCGGGACGGCAGCGAAGAGGAGCACCGGTGCGAATCTCGGCCGCCATGTCGCGGACCCCGGAGGCGGACCTCGCCGCGATGGAGGCGGCCGACGCCGCAGGTCGCGACCTCGACGGGGCCGTGGCCGGGCTCGTCATCGTCCTGGTGACGCCGGAGCACGGCGAGGACCTCGCCGCCGTCGCCGCCGCCGTCGACGCCCGCCTCGAACCGCAGGTCCTCCTCGGCGCGGTCGCGGACGGGGTCGTCGGCCCGGACGCCGAGGTCGAGTCCGGTCCCGCCGTGGTGGTCTGGACCGCCGACCTCGGCGAGGGTCGGGCGGTGCCCTTCCGCGCCTGGACCATGCGGCCCGAACGCGGCGGGATCGCGGTGGGCGGCTGGCCCGACACGGCCCCCGGGGAGCTCACCATCGTCCTCGCCGACCCGTTCAGCTTCCCGATGGCCGAGGTCGTGCGCCGGGTCGGTGGGCAACGCCCCGGCCAACCCATCACCGGTGGGCTGGTGACCGGCGGCCAGGGCCACAGCCGGCTGCTGCTCGACGGGGCCGTCCACGAGGACGGCGCCGTGGGGGTCGTCCTCCAGGAGGTCGACGCCGGCTCGATCGTCTCCCAGGGCTGCCGCCCGGTCGGTGAACCCCTGACCGTCACCGCCGCCGACCGCAACCGCATCCTCGAACTGGCCGGCGCCCCCGCCACCCAGCGGCTGCGTGAGTTGCTCGACGAGGTGGACGAACACGACCGCGAACTGCTGTCGCACGGCGGGCTCCAGCTCGGGCTGGTCGCCGACGAGGTCCGTGACGACTACACGCCGGGCGACTTCCTCGTCCGCGGCGTGCTGGGCGTGGACCCCGAGACGGGGGTGATCACGGTCGGCGACCTCATCCACGTCGGCCAGACCGTCCAGTTCCAGGTTCGCGACGCCGTCACGGCCAGCACGGACCTCGAAACGCGACTGTCGGGCGCCGGGCCGGCCGCCGGTGGCCTGCTCTTCACCTGCACCGGCCGGGGCCAGGCACTGTTCGGCGAGCCCGATCACGACCTGCACCAGGTGGCCGGGGCGTTGGGTGGACCGGTCGCCGGCGCCTTCTGCGCCGGGGAACTCGGCCCGGTCGGTGCGCGCAGCCACCTGCACGGGTTCACCGCCTCCGTGGTGGTGTTCGGAGGCGACCAGGTGGCCGGCGGGACGTAACCGGTCCGAAACGAACGCGACACCGCCGGGACAACCCACCCGTGCACCATCCTCCTCGACCCGGCCCGACGTCGACGTGACGAGGGGCCCAAGACCAGTGTGCAGGGAGGTAGGCCAGTGAAACTCGTCACCGCGATCGTGAAGCCCCATGTCCTCGACGAGGTCAAGGAGGGGCTGCAAGGGGTCGGTGTCCAGGGCCTGACCGTGACTGAGGTCCGGGGCTACGGCCGACAGCGCGGACACACCGAGGTGTACCGCGGGGCCGAGTACAGCGTGGAGTTCGTGCCGAAGGTCAAGCTCGAGGTGCTGGTGAGTCTCGAGCAGATCGACGAGGCCATCGACGCGATCGTGTCCAAGGCCCGCTCCGGTCAGGTCGGTGACGGCAAGGTCTACGTCACCGATGTCGACCGGGTCGTCCGCATCCGCACGGGTGAGGAGGACGGGGCCGCGCTGTGACCTCACCGACCGGCTCGGCGGCGACGGCATCCGATGTCGTCGCCGAGCTGGCCGGCGCCCGCACGGACCTCGTCGAACACGGACCCGCCCCCGGGCCGGCCTGGTGCGAGGCGTGGACGGGCGCGCTCGACCATGCGCTGACGGCGCTGGCCGGGCCGGCGACGGCGCGCCACACCCTCGCCCTCGTCGCGGTCGGCGGCTACGGCCGACGGCAGCAGTGCCCGGGCTCGGACGTCGACCTGCTGCTGCTGCACGACCGGATCGAGGAGTCCGACCTCGTCACCGTCGTGCGCGAGATCGTCTATCCACTGTGGGACGCCGGCCTCGAGGTCGGCTACGCCGTCCGGGACCGCCGCGAGGCCGTCGACGCCTTCGATGACGTCGAGACCGCCACCGCCATGCTCGATGCCCGCCGGGTGTGCGGCGACGAGACCCTGCTGCCGGTCGTCCGCGCGGAGGGCCTGCGGCGGCTGCGCCGGCGGGCCGGTCACTACCTCACCAGCCTCGGTGAGGCCGACCGTTCGCGCCGGGCCCGGGCCGGTGCGGCCGCCGAGGTCCTCGAACCCGACCTCAAGTCCGGTGCCGGTGGGCTGCGCGACGTGCAGTCGCTGCGTTGGGCTGCGGCCGCACTGGTCGGTGCCCCCGGCCTCGACGTCCTGGTCGCCACCGGTCACCTCGGCGCTGACGACCGTCGCCGGCTGGTGCTGGCCGAACGTCGGCTGCTGGCCGCGCGGGTCGCCCTGCAACTCGTCGCGCGTGGTGACACCCTGCGCCTCGACCTGCAGGACGCCGTGGCCGCGAAGCTCGGCTACACCGACGACGGTGAGACGATCGCGCCGCTGCAGTTGCTCAGCGACTGCTACGAGGCCGCGCGCACGATCGACCACGCCCACCGCCGGGCGTGGCGGCTCATCGAGGCCGACCTCGAATGGGGCCACCGCCGCCGCTCACGTCCCGCCCAGCAGCGCCGGGAGGGCTTCGACCTCCTCGACGGGATCCTGCGGGTGCCCACCGGGGCCGACCTCGACCAACCCGACCTGCCCACCCGACTGCTGACCGTGCTGGTGGACACCGGCGCGGTGCTCGACCGGGCGAGCGCGTCACGGCTGCGGGCCCGGGCGGCGGAGGGCGACGTGCCGTGGCGCTGGGACGACGAGGGTCGCCGGCGGCTGCTCGACGCGCTGTGGCGTGGCCGGGTGGTGCTGCCGGCACTGGCCGAGATCGACGACGCGGGCCTGTTCACGGCACTGCTGCCGGAGTGGGGACCGGTCCGCTGCCGCGCCCAGCGCAACCCGTTCCACCGCTACGCCCTGGACCGCCACGCCTGGCACGCGGCGGCGGAACTTGCCGAGATGGTCCGTCGGGAGCCGTGGGCCAAGGACGTGCTGGACGACGTCGACGACGTCGAGGCGCTGCTGCTCGGCACGCTGCTGCACGACGTCGGCAAGGCGTACGGCGAACCCCACGCCGAGACCGGGATCCCGGTGGCGGCCGCGATGGCCCGGAGGATGGGGGCCGCACCCGCTACCGTCGAACGCATCGGGGAGCTGGTCCGACTGCACCTGCTGCTGCCGGACCGCGCCCGTCGCCGCGACGTCAGCGACCCGGCGCTGGCCGCCGAGGTCGCAGAGCAGATCGGCGATGTGGGCCTGCTGGCCTCCCTGCATCTGCTCGCCGCCGCCGACGGCCGCGCCACCGGGCCGACCGCCTGGACCGACTGGACGGCCGACCTCGTTACCTCTCTCGTCCACAAGGTGCGCGCCGTGCTCGACGAACGTAGCCCCGCCGACATCGCCGACGGCGCCCGGGCCACCCATGCCGAGGCACTCGAACTCGCCGAGGGGCTCGGAGCCACCGCCGACGAGGTCGCCGCCCACCTCGACCTGCTCCCCGAGCGGTACGTGTCCGCCGTCTCGCCCCGCGCCGTGGTGCGCCACACCCTGATGTGCCGGAAGGCCCCCGGCCCCACGGAGGTGCGCTCCCGGGTGATCCCCGGCGACACGGGCCCCGACGGGGCCGCCGGGGTCGACGAGCTCGACGTGGTCGCCCACGACCACCCCGGCTGGTTCGCCACCGTCACCGGCGTGGTCGCCCTGCACGGCGGGTCGGTGATGGCCGCCGACGCCTTCACCCGCACCGACGGCATCGCGGTCGACACGTTCCGGGTGCAGCCGCCCGAGGGTGCCGGCGGGTCCTGGTGGGCGCGGGTCGAGGGTGACCTCAGCGAGGCCGCCGCCGGACGCCTGGCCGTCCGCGCCCGGGTGCTGCGCATGGCCGCCACCGAGGCGCGCCGGCTCGCGCGGGTGCCCGACGTGCCGACCCGGATCACCATCGACACCGACCCGTCCGGAACCGCGACGGTGGTCGAGGTCCGCACCCTGGACCGCGTCGGGGTCCTGTACGCCATCGCGACGGCGCTGGCCGAACTGCACCTCGACCTCGTGGTCGCACGGGTCCAGACCATCGGCCACGAGGTCGTCGACGCCTTCTACCTGCGCGACGCCGACGGGCAGCCGCTGGACACCGACCATCTCGCGGAGCTCGAGCTGGCGGTGCGTTCGGCCCTCGAGGCGTTCTGACGGTCACGCCGTCTCGGGGTCGGCGATGGCGCAGGTCGTCCGTCGATGCGGCTCGTGACCGCCGGGCCACCTCGTCGCCGTGTCCCCGCCCGGTGCGTCCGGGCTGACGCGGGGAGCCCGGGCCGGCGCCTACCCTGCAGATCACCGGCCGACGCCCCGACGCGACGGCCACCCACCTCCGCCCCGGCCCGCGCCGGCGACGCGGACACCACGGCACAAGGGGCGCGCGTGAGCGACCTGGACACACCAACCATCGCGCCGGCGGACGGCAAACTCGGCGTCCTGTGCGTCGGCCTCGGCGCCGTGGCGACCACGTTCATCGCCGGGGTGGAGCTGATCCGCCGCGGTATGGCGGAGCCCATCGGATCCCTGACCCAGATGGGCACCATCCGCCTCGGCAAGCGCACCGAGGACCGCGCGCCACTCATCCGCGACTTCGTGCCGCTGGCCGGCCTCGACGACATCGTCTTCGGTGCCTGGGACCCCTTCGAGGACGACGCCTACGTCTCGGCCATGAAGGCCGGCGTGCTCGACGCCGGACGGCACCTCGAGCCGATCGCCGAGGAGTTGCGGGCCATCGAACCGATGCCGGCGGCGTTCGACCACAGCTACGTCAAGCGGCTCGACGGGCCGAACGTCAAGAAGGACACGCACAAGCGCGCCATGCTCGACGCGGTCCGTGCCGATCTGCAGGACTTCCGGGAGAAGCACGGCTGCGACCGGATGGTGATGATCTGGTGCGCGTCGACCGAGATCTTCATCGAGCAGGGCCCTGCACACCTCGACCTCGAGGCCTTCGACGCCGCGATCGACGCCGACGACGATCAGATCAGTCCCTCGATGCTGTACGCCTACGCCGCGCTGCTCGAGGGCATCCCGTTCGCCAACGGCGCTCCCAACCTCACCGTCGACGT
>SLRZ01000061.1 GCA_007130695.1 Nitriliruptoraceae bacterium | reverse complement strand
GACCTGCCGCCGCTGCGCGACGGGCCCCTGCGTGACTTCGGGCCCAACACCTACTACCTGGAGCTGGTTCGCGAGCAGGTACCGGAGCTGCTCGACGACCCGGACATCGACGTCGACGAGGGGCTGGTCATCCACACCACCCTCGACCAGCGCGCCCAGGCGCTGGCGGTGGAACACCTCGGCGATCACCTGTCCGAGGCGACCTACACCGGTGCAGCGGTGACGTTGGAATCGCAGACCGGGGCCGTGCGGGCACTCGCCGGTGGCCTGGACGCCGCGGAACAGCAGTACAACGTCGCCACGTCCGGAGACCGCCAGGCCGGCTCGGCGTTCAAGACGTTCGCGCTGACTGAGCTCGTCGCACAGGGCTACGACCCCGACAGGACCCGGATCGACGCCCCGGAGGAGTACGAGATCGAGGTGACCGGTGGGGAGGATTCGAACGTCGGCAACTACAGCGGCGAGGGCCACGGCGAGGTCGACGTCCGCGAAGCGACGGCGGAATCGATCAACACGGCCTACGTCCGGCTCGGGGAGGAGATCGGCCCCGCCGAGATCGCGGCCACGGCGGGCGAGATGGGTATCACCTCCGGGCTGCACGAGTTCCCCAGCCTGGTGCTCGGCACGGCCGAGGTACGCCCGTTCGAGCTGACCGTCGCCTACGCCACCCTCAGCGCCTCCGGCACGCGACACGAGCCGTTCCTCATCGAGCGGATCGAGGCCCCTGACGGCGAGGTGCTCTACGAGCACGAGCCCGACCCCGAGGAGGTCCTCGACCCGAACGTCGCCCACGTGGTCACCGACGTGCTCGTCGACGTCGTCGAGTCCGGCACCGGCACCGCCGCGAACCTCCCGCGCCCGAACGCGGGCAAGACCGGCACCACGAACGACTACCGCGACGCCTGGTTCGTGGGCTACACGCCGCAGCACACCACGACCGTGTGGGTCGGCAACCTCGACAACACCCCGATGGCGGGTGAGGTCGCCGGCGGGACACTGCCGGCCCAGATCTGGCGCGCCTACATGGCCGCCTTCGTCGAGCCGTTCGACGTCGAGGAGTTCCCGGTCGGCGACACCACGGGCCTGCAGCCTCTCTGGGGCCTCGAGGCGCCGGAGGCCACGGACGACGAGGACGGGACCGACGAGGGGGACGACACGGACGAGACCGACGTCGACGACCCGGACCACGAGGACGGCGGCGACGACGAGGACGACGACGAGGGCGACGACCGGGGCCCTGACGGGGACGGTCCGCCGGGGCAACGGGACTGATGAGCAGGCCCCGTGGTGTCCGTCACCGGCGCCGGGAGGTCAGGAGGGCAGCGCCGCCTCGACCGCCTCGACGAGCTCCGGGTCCTCGGGCGTGACCAGCGGACGGAACCGCTGGACCTCGCCGTCCGGGGAGATCAGGAACTTCTCGAAGTTCCACACCACGTCACCCGCCTTGCCCTCGGCGTCCGGTACCCGGGTCAGTTCCTCGTACAGCGGGTGGCGGTCCTCGCCGTTGACGTCGATCTTCGAGAACATCGGGAAGGTCACGCCGTAGGTCATCGAGCAGAAGGTCTGGATCTCCTCCTCGGTCCCCGGCTCCTGCTCCCCGAACTGGTTGCACGGGAACCCCAGCACGCTGAAGCCGCGTGGCGCGTAGGTCTCGTGGAGCCGCTCGAGCCCCTCGTACTGGGGGGTGAGCCCACACTTCGACGCCACGTTGACCACCAGCAGGGCCTTGTCCGCGTGATCACCGAGGAAGGCGGGCTCCCCGTCGAGCATCGTGAGGGGCACGTCAGTGAGGTCCATCTAGGTTGATCCGATCGGCTCGCGGTGGATCCGAGACGGTAGCGCGGGCCCCTGGGGGGCCGCGCGAACGCCCCTGCCACGACCGACCGGGCACGCATGCTCCTCCGCACCCGGACCCGATCGGAACATGGCAGGCTTGCGCGAGCGCCGAGGGAAGGCCCGATCCTGCACCTGCCCGTGATGCCGCCGGTCGAACCGATGCTGGCCAAGCTCTCACGTGAGCTGCCCAGCGGCGACCTGCTCTACGAGCCGAAGTGGGACGGGTTCCGCTGCCTGGTGTTCCGCGACGGCGACGAACTCCATCTGCAGAGCCGGAACGGCAAGCCCCTGAACCGGTACTTCCCTGAACTCGAGGAGCCACTGCGGACCCTGCTCCCGGCTCGGTGTGTCGTCGACGGGGAACTGGTGGTGCCCCGCGGCGGCATCCTGGACTTCGACGCGCTTTCCGAGCGCATCCACCCGGCGGCCTCCCGCGTCGCCGCACTCGCGGCGACGACCCCAGCGCGCTTCGTCGCCTTCGACCTGCTGGCCCTCGATGACGAGGACCTCACGTCGGTGCCGCTCGAGCAGCGCCGGGCCCGACTGGAGGAGGCCCTGGCGGAAACCACGCCCCCCGTCCACCTCTCCCCCGTCACGCGGGATCGGGACACGGCGGCGGACTGGTTCGCCCGCTTCGAGGGCGCCGGACTCGACGGCGTCATCGCCAAGAAGTCGTCGGGCCGCTACGAGCCGGGCCGGCGCACCCTGGCGAAGATCAAGCACGAGCGCACCGCCGACGTCGTGGTGGGCGGCTTCCGGTGGCACAAGGACGGCAACGGCGTGGGTTCCCTGCTCCTCGGCCTCTACGACGCCGATGATCACCTGCGCCACATCGGGGTCGCCTCGTCGTTCTCCGCAGCGCGACGCACGGAGCTCGCCGCCGAACTCGCCGAGCATCGTCCCGGCCCCGACGAGGCACCGGACCACCCGTGGCTCGACGAGGAGGGCTCCACGGCCTCCCCCCGGGGACCAAGCCGGTGGAGCGCCGGCAAGGACCAGAGCTGGGAACCGGTCCGGCTGCTGGTCGCCGAGGTGGCCTACGAACAACTCCAGGGCGACCGGTTGCGGCACGGTGCCAGGTTCCGGCGGTGGCGTCCCGACCGCGACCCGGCCTCCTGCCGCTACGACCAGCTCGAGGAACCGGCCCCGGCGGAACTTCCGCAGCTGTTCGCGGTGGAGGGGTGACGGTGGTCACGAGGGCCGGTACCGGCGAGGGCGGGGAGCACGCCGGTGGCGGGTGACGAGACGCATGTCGAGATCGACGGCCGGCGGGTCCGCATCAGCTCGCCGGGCAAGGTCATGTTCCCTGCACGGGGATGGACCAAGCTCGACCTCGTCGAGCACTACCTCACGTGTCGGACGGGCGCACTGCGCGGTGTCCAGGGTCGCCCGACCGTGCTCAAGCGCTTCGACAAGGGGGTCGACGAGGAGCCGGTCTTCCAGAAGCGGGCCCGCACGAGCGACCCGAAACACGAACTGGTCACCGTGCGTTTCCCCTCGGGCCGCAGCGCCGACCTGTTCGTGCCCCGCCACGCCGCCGACGTGGTGTGGCTCGCGCAACAGAACTGCGTGGACCTCAACCCGTGGCCGGTACGGGCCGGGGACGTCGACCATCCCGACGAACTGCGCATCGACCTCGACCCCACACCGGGGGTGGACTTCGCCGACGTCCGGCGCGTCGCGGTCGAGGTCCGTGCCGTCTTCGGGGAGCACGGACTGGTCGGCTGGCCCAAGACCTCGGGCAACCGGGGTATCCACGTCTACGCCCGCATCGAACCGGAATGGTCGTTCACCGAGGTCCGTCGCGCCGCACTCGCACTGGGCCGCGAGGTCGCCCGCCGCCGACCGCAGATCGCCACCACCGCCTGGTGGAAGGAGGAACGCGACGGCGTGTTCCTCGACTACAACCAGAACGCCCGCGACCGCACGATCGCCAGCGCCTACAGCGTGCGCCACACCGGCCTGGTCAGCGCGCCGCTGCGCTGGGACGAGGTCCCGGACGTCGACCCCCGCGACTTCGCGCTGGACACCTTCCCGCAGCGCTGGTCGGCGGTGGGCGACCTCACCGAGGGCATCGACGAGGCCGTCGGCCGCCTGGACGGGCTGCTGGAACTGGCCCGACAGGACGAGGAGGGTGGCCTCGGCGACGCGCCGTGGCCACCACACTTCCCCAAGCGGGAGGGCGAACCCGACCGCGTCCAGCCCTCGCGACGACGGAAGGCACCGCCGGGATGAGCGACCAGGACCGCCGGCGGCCGGAGGCGCAGCACCACGACGGGTCCGGTGAGCGGGCGCCCCTTCCTCCCGGAGGCCACCCCGTGCCGCCGGAGGACGGGCTCACCGGCTTCCAGCAGTCGGTCGTCGACGTCGTCGCCGCGCTCGGTCCCGGCGACGTCGTCACCTACGGGGAGGTAGCCATGGAGGCCGGGGCCCCGGGTGCCGCGCAGGCGGTCGCCAACACGTTGCGCCGGGTGCCGGGGCTGGCGTGGTGGCGGGTGGTGCCCTCGGGCGGGCGCCTCTACCGCACCCACGCGCCCGTCCAGGGCCAACTGCTGGAGGCCGAGGGCGTGCACGTCGACGAGCACCGCCGTGTGCACCCCTGAGTAGCTCCGGCGACGTGGGTCAGGCGAATGGCGCCGCACCGGAACGCTCGGACGCGGACGACGTGTGCATCAGCAGGTGATCGGCCAGTTCGATGGTGTGGCCGTAGACGAGGAGGAAATCCGACTCCGAGTGGTGGGCGAGATCGAGCAGCACGCTCTGCAGCTCCTCGACCAACCGCTCGGGCGTCGCCGCCTTCGTGCCGTCCACGGCGGGGTGGACGGCGGCGAGCGTCGTGGCGTTCTCGGGGCCCGACCGCCGCGCGGCCTCGAACAGCCGACCGTCGGGGAGGTCGAGACCGTGGGCCGCCCGCGCCAGGGTCAACTCCTGGAAGTCACGCGCGTCGACGGTGTGGCGCTCGAGCGACTGCCAGGTCGCCAACGACACGCCGGACCGTTCGGCCGCCTGACGCTGCGTGAGACGCAACTCGAGACGCCGTCGACGGATACACACTGCGAGCGGGGATGAGGTTCCCATTTCGCCAGCCTCTGACGTGAGATCCGGAGTGTTCCCTGCGCCGGGGACCGTAGTGACGGGCCCGGCGGGTGAGATCCGAATTGATCACGATTACTCAGATCCTTGCCTGATTGAGCCAGGTTGGGTCCCCATTGGGTCTGTCGACGGGCGCAAAGAGCAACGCCCCGGGCGGTCCCCGGGGCGTCCACGGTCGTGCGTCGTGCGTCAGGCGACCGTGATGTCCTCGGCGAGATAGACGTCCTGGATGGCGTTGAGGAGTCCGATGCCCTCGTCCATCGGACGCTGGAACGCCTTGCGGCCGCTGATGAGGCCCGTGCCACCGGCGCGCTTGTTGATCACCGCGGTACGGACCGCCTCGGCGAGGTCGCTCTCGCCGCTGGAGGCGCCACCGGAGTTGATCAGTCCCGCGCGCCCCATGTAGCAGTTGGCCACCTGGTAGCGGCACAGGTCGATGGGGTGGTCGCTCGACAGGTCGCTGTACATCTTCTCGTCGAACTTCCCGTACGAGCCGTCCTGGTTGAGCGCCCGGTAGCCGCCGTCGTTCTCGGGCAGCTTCTGCTTGATGATGTCGGCCTGGATCGTCACCCCGAGGTGGTTCGCCTGCCCCGTGAGGTCGGCGGCCACGTGGTAGTCGGTGCCGTCCTTCTTGAAGCCCGAGTTGCGCAAGTAGCACCAAAGCACGGTGAACATGCCGAGCTGGTGGGCCTCCTCGAAGGCCTCGGCGATCTCGACCAGCTGCCGGGTCGCGTTGTCGCTGCCGAAGTAGATGGTGGCACCGACACCGGCCGCGCCGAGGTTCCACGCCTCCTTCACGGAGCCGAACTGGACCTGGTCGTAGGCGTTGGGGTAGGTCAGCAGCTCGTTGTGGTTGATCTTGACGATGAACGGGATCTTGTGGGCCCAGCGGCGCGAGGAGGCGGCCATCACGCCCATCGTGGAGGCCACCGCGTTGCAGCCGCCCTCGTAGGCCAGCCGGAGGATGTTCTCCGGGTCGAAGTAGGCCGGGTTCTTCGCGAAGCTCGCGCCCGCGGAGTGCTCGATGCCCTGGTCGACGGGCAGGATGCTCACGTAGCCGGTGCCCCCCAGACGCCCGTGGGAGAACAACGACTCCAGGTTGCGCAGCACCTGGACCCCACGCGACGAGCCGCAGTGGACCCGGTCGACGAAGTCGGGCCCGGGCAGGTGCAGCAGCGAGGTGTCGATCGTCGAGCACTTGTGGTTGAGCAGGCCGTCGGCGTCCTCCCCGAGGAGCTCGACGACGCGGTCGGTGCCGGTGGTTGCCATTGGTGAACTCCCGATTTCGTCGTGGTGGAGAGCCTACGCGTCGTGGGCCCCGACACGCGCCTCGGATCCCGTTCCGGTGGGCGGGGTGGGGGCGACGGCAGTCGTGCCCACCCGTGGTGCCTTCCGGGCCGGGGCACCGCGGTCGCCGGCCTCAGGGCCGCTGGCCGATCTCGGCGTGCGCGCGACCGCGCAACGACCACCGGCGCTCGAGCCCCCAGCCACGGCGTGTGCGCCGCTCCAGTCGGAGCTCGGCGTCGGCCCTGCACGAGTTCGTGCAGCTCGCGGTGGTGCCGTCCGGATCCCGGTACTCGAGCGTGACGGACGCCACCGGGGGGATGCGCACCCCGACCCGCAGCCGGCGCGTGGGCCCGGTGACGCTGGCGTACCACCGGGGCAGCCCCAGACGCGCCCGACTCACCGCGCTCGCGAGCAACGGGTCGGTCGGCCAGTCCGCGCCGCTGACCCGCAGCTGACAGAACACCTTCGGCGGCACCCCGTGCAGCGGGGTCGCACGTCCCTGCGCCGCGACCACCTCCAGGACGTCCCCCTCACCGAGATCGGCGTGGAGCCAACCCCAACGGTGGGCGTTGCCCCGCCCGTAGATGCGCGACAGGCCGCCACGCGCATCGCGCAACCGGACGGTGCGTCCGTCGATCTCCACGGTGCCGGTGACCGCGACGGCCGGCCACGGGACGACCTGTGCCGAGGGCAGCAGTCCGCGGCGCCAGACGTAGTCCGGGAAGGTGTACAGCGGGGCGGAGGTGTCACGGTGGGTGAGGTTCCAGCGCACGCGCGGGGTCTGACCCTGCAGCACGCCGGGCCCGACCCGGACCCGGCCCGCTTCGAACCACGCCCGGGCAGCTGCTCCTCGTGGTGTGGTGCGTTCCGGCCCGAAACGCTCCACCACCGGCGGGCCCTCCACCGGGAAGACCGCGATCCAGCCGTGGGCCTCACACCTCCCGTCGTCGTGGGCGAGGACCTCGTGGTGGATCCAGAAACCCTCCCCGGTCGAGGGGTCGGTGAACGTCGCGTACCAGACCTCGAGACGGCCGGGCCGGCCCTGCCAGCGCGGGAGGCCGAGTCCCGCCGCGTCGTCGACGCCCGCTGTGTGCTGCCGGTCCATCCCGTCCCCTTCCTCCGTCGCATCATCGCAGCTGTCCGGATCACCGACCACGGGCCGGTCGGGCCGCGTCGTCACCCGCGAGCGGCGATACCGCCGGCGACACCCAGGGCCAGCGCCATGATGGTGACCTGCGGATTGACCTCGGGACAGCTCGGCACCACCGAGCCGTCGGCGACCCAGACCCCCTCCACACCCCGCAGCCGCCCCAGCGTGTCCACGGGCGCACTCGCGGCGTGCCCGCCCATACGGGCGGTCCCGGTCGGGTGGAACGCCGTGAGGTGCAGGCGTCGCGGGTCGGCGTCGCCCAGCACCTCGTCGAGTCGGCCCACGTCCCCGACGGGCGCGACCCCGGGCACCCCGGTGACCACCTCACGGGCCCCCGCGGCGAACAGGACCCGTCCCATCAGCGCGATCGCCTTCAGCAGCCGGTGCCCGTCCGTGCGCCCCAACTGGTACCGGATGACGGTACGCGAGCCGATACGGCTCACGGAGCCCGAGGGCGCGTCGGCGATCATCGCCCCGAGACTCGCGTAGTGCTCGGCGCGGCCGAGTTCCTCCACCAACCTGCGCCCGTGGCCCGGCATGCCGATGGAGCCCATCCCGGGCGGCATCGCCGTCGCCTCCAGCATGATGCCGTCGCCGGCGTGGAACTCGTCGACCTGCGCACTCTGCAGCACGCCCACCCACGGGGTCACGGACTCCTCGAACCTGGCGGACACCCCGACGGCCGGGTGGAGGGCGAGGTTGCGGCCGAGTTGGCGGTGGCGGCCGAGCCCGCTGCGACCCAGCAGCGGCGGCGTCTCGGTCGTGCCGCAGGCGACCACCACCCGGGGTGCCGCGACCCGGAAGCCGGAGCCGTCCGGCCGCCGCGCCCGCACTCCGGTCACCCGGCCGCCCTCGTGCAGGACCCGCTCCACGCGCGCCTCCGAGACGATGCGCGCACCGGCGGCGCAGGCCTGCGGCAGGGCGTTGAGGTGCACGCCGAACTTGGCGTTTCGTGGGCAGCCCAGGGCGCACTGGCAGCAGCCCCCGCATCCCGGGGCGTTGCGCTGCAGGGGGCCGGAGCTCCACCCGAGCCGCTCGGCCCCGAGGAGGGTCAGTTCCCCGTTGCGCCCCATGATCTCGGCGGGGACCGGTGCGACCGAGATCGTGCGCTCCACCTCGTCGAGGAGCGCGGCGAAGGCCCAGGGGTCGGCCATCGACACCCGGTGCCGGTCCCGCCACCGCTGCAGGACCCGGTCGGGCGTGCGGAAGCTCGTGCCCGAGTTGACCAGGGTGGTGCCGCCGACCCCTCGGCCGAGCGGCAGCATGACGGGCGGGTTGCCCGCCGCCACCGTGGTGCCAGCGTCGCGGTACAGGTCGGTCCAGCGTTCCAGGGCGTGGTGGGTGCGGAACTCCTCGACGGTGAACCGGCGCCCCTCCTCGAGGATGACGACGTCGAGGCCGCCCCGGGCCAGCTCCCGGGCGGCCATGGCACCCCCGGCACCCGAGCCGATCACGATGACGTCGGCGCTGCCCGAGGCCGGCCAGTGCCGGCTCGGGACCACGTCGAGGTCGGCGTCGGGGCGTACCGGCTCCTCGCGCCCGGAACGGTCCCGCAGGTCGTCGGCGAACGTCGCCGCACCGTGGGTGAGCAGCACCAACGCCTTGAGCCCCTCGAGGAGCAGTTCGGTGGGGGCCCACGCGGCCAGGCGGTCGAGCATCCGTTCCCGGCTGGCGAGATCCAGCTCCACGAGCCGACCCCCGTCGAGCAGCCGGGCCAGCGCGTCGAGCCCAACCGCCGCGGCGCGGACGGCCGGTTCGACCGGGTGCGGGGTCCGGGCGAGGTAGCCGCCCACCACCCCGGCGAGCGTGGCCGGGTCCGGGCCGCCCGCCTCCGGCGGCAGCAGCGTCGCACACAGGCCCGTCAGGCTGCCGCGGGCCGCCTCGCGGGTGGGGGTGAACGGACGCCTGGCCACTCACCCTCCCTGCCCGGATCACGCCGACGACGACGACGCTACTGTGCCGGGAGACGCTCTACGAAACGCTCGGTACCGAATCGTTTCGTGGGAAGTACCCGGGCCGGGCGACGACCGACCGGCCCGACCGCCCCCGGGAGAGACCGTGAGCTTTCTGCTGGACCCACCGCTGCTGTTGGCCACCGGCATGACGATCGAGCGCTACACGGCCGACGAACGCACCGCCGACCGACTCGCGACGGGCACGCTGGGCCTCTACCTCGGCGTCTCGATCCCCCTGTGGAACGACGTGCGCTCGCCGGTGCTCGACCGCATCTGGCGCCCGTTCCCCAGTGCCGGGCCACGCGACTTCATGGTCAATTCCGGCGTGTTCTCGCTGCCCGTCCCCCGCCGTGCGGAACCGAGACACCATCTCGCCGCCGCGGCGGTGTTCGCGACCTACCCCCTGGCCCTGGCCCTGGGGCGGCGCCTCGGTCGCCGCTGGCGCGCCCGGGTCGCCGACCGAGGATCGGTGCGCCGATGACCGACGCGACGACGAACCGTCCCCGACGCATCGGTGTCCTCACCAGCGGCGGCGACGCCCCCGGCATGAACGCCGCGATCCGCGCGGTCGTGCGCACCGGCCTCAGCCGCGGCTGGGAGGTCTACGGCGTCCGCGACGGCTACGCCGGGCTGGTGGACGGGCGGTTCCGACCCCTGCAGAGCCGCGACGTCGGGGGGATCCTGCACCGCGGTGGGACGGTGCTCGGCAGTGCACGCTGTCCGGAGTTCCGGACGCAGGAGGGCCAGCAGCGGGCCCTGGGCCACCTGCGCGACGCCGGGCTCGACGGGCTCGTGGTGATCGGAGGCAACGGCACCCAGACGGGGACCCACGCCCTGCACGAACTGGGCGTCCCGGTCGTCGGCGTGGCCTCGACCATCGACAACGACCTCCTCGGCTCCGACATCACCATCGGGGTCGACAGCGCCCTCAACACCGCCCTGGAGGCCGTCGACCGGCTCAAGACCACCGCCTCGTCCCACCGCCGGGCCTTCCTCGTGGAGGTCATGGGTCGCGACTGCGGCTACCTCGCGCTGGTGACCGCCATCGCCAGCGGCGCCGAGACGGTGGTCGTGCCCGAGCACCCCACCACCCCCGAGCGCGTCGCCGCGGAGCTACGCGCCGCCTACGCGCGCGGCAACGACCACGCCGTGGGGATCGTGGGCGAGGGAAGCGAACCGGGGACCTCACAGCTTCTGGAGTACTGCAACGCCCGGCAGGAGGAGCTGGGGTTCGAGCTGCGGGCCACCGTGCTCGGACACGTCCAGCGCGGCGCGGCCCCGGGGGCCTTCGACCGGATGCTGGGCAGCCGTCTGGGCGCGGGGGCGGTCGAGCGTCTCGCCGAGGGCGAGCACGGCGTCCTCGTCGGCCTCCTCGGGCGCCGTGTGGCGACCACCCCGCTGGCGGAGGTCATCGGCGGCACGAAGTCGGTGGACCCCGCGCTGCTCGAACTGGCCGACACGCTGGCGAGCTGACCCCGGCGTCAGAGCCCACCCCCGACCGGTTCGGTCGGGGGTGCTTCGCGCAGGCGACGCGAGCTGCTCGGCTTGTGCGGCCCGCACCCGCGACGGCCCCCGATCGTTGAGGGCGGCAGCGAGGTACCGACAGGCGATCGGGCCGTCCGGGCATCCCCGTCGGGCGACCCGGCGGCACGAGAAGCATCGAGGTGGAGTGCACGTGAGAACATCCCGCCGGGGCCTGGCTTCCCTGCTCTTCGTCGCGCTCGTCGCGCTCGGCTGCGCCCCGGACGTCGAAGCCGAGGCCGAAGCGCCACCGGCCGAGCCAGCACCGGCCGAGCCGGAGCCGGAGCCGGAGCCGGAGGAGCACGTCGCGGCCGCCGAGGCGACGCCCGAGGTCCTCGGGACCGCCCCGCTGACCGGGGTCGGGATCTTCGATGAGGAATGGGTGGAGCGCCTGGAGCGCCGCCCGGCCGTGACCGTGAAGATCCCCAACGATCCGCCGGCGCGACCGCACACGGGGATCGAGCGCGCCGACGTGGTCTACGAGCAGGAGACGGAGGGCGGGGTGACCCGATTCGCGGCGGTCTTCCAGTCCGACTACCCCGAGGTCGTCGGCAACGTCCGCTCCGCACGGCACGTCGACGTGCCGCTCGTCGCCCCCTACCGGGGCGTGATGGTGTACTCCGGTGCCCGGGGGTCCGTGCGCGGCGATATCGCCGCCGCGGGGCTGACGACGGTGACCGAGGGTGGGCCCGGCTTCTACCGGGACGGCTCACGTCGGGCACCCCACAACCTCTACACGCGCCTGCCCGAGGCGGCGGGGGCCTCAGGGGCACAGCCCGCGGCGCGCTCGCAGTGGCGCTTCGACGAGACCCGGCCCGACGGCGGCCGTGCCGTGACCGGCCGGGTGAACGTTGCCGTCAGCGCCCGCGCCACCACCGGCTGGGACTACGACGCGGATGCGGAGGTCTTCCGGCGTCTGCAGGACGGCCAGCCGCACCGGGTCACGGGCGACGGGGTGATCGGGGCGGCCAACGTCGTGATCCTCGACGTCCCCGTCACCGGGCGTGACTCGCACGGCGCTCCCGTCTACGCCCCGGAGGGGACCGGTGACGCCCTGCTGTTGCGCCAGGGGCGTGCCTACGACGTCCGGTGGTCGAAGGCGGGCCGCGACGCGGAACTCGAACTGGGCGACGGTGGCGACGCCGCCGTGCTCGCGCCGGGCCCCACGTGGGTGCTGCTGACCTATGACGGTGCCCTGTCCCGGGTCAGCGGCCTGGGCTGAACGCCGGTGTTGCGCACCTCGGGTCTTTCGTCCTCTGATCCCGGGTCGCAACTCCCTGTCGTCCGGGGTTGGTGCCCGCCAGGGTGACACCACGAGGTCGGGAGGAGCACCGATGAGACTGCTCGAATGGCTCGGCGAGGCCTACACGCGCCCGTTGGCGGAACTGTCCGCCCACGACGTCCAGCCGATCACCGCGGGTCGCGTTCGCTGCCCCGCCGACGGTCGCGTCGTCTCCGAGACGGACTGCGGCTCTTGCCCCCGTTACCTGCGCACCCACACCTTCCACAGCGCCGACGGCCTGTGGCTGCAGTCGGCGATCGTCTGCGACGCCACGGCACCGACCACGACACGGCGGTGACGGCCTCCTAGGATCTGGCTCGACCATCGTTTCCCGGCGAGAGCGAGCCCCCATGAAGCTGTCCATGTCCCTGAGCTATTCCGGTGACCCGACGCAGGCCGCGGAGGAGGCCCGGCAGCTCGAGCAGGCCGGTGTCGACATGATCTGGGTCGCGGAGCTCTACAGCTTCGACGCGGTCAGCATCCTCGGCTATCTCGCGGCCAAGACGGAACGCATGGAGCTCGCGTCCGGGATCCTCCCGCTCTACGGACGCACCCCCGCGCTGACCGCCTCCACGGCCGCGGGCCTCGACGCGGTCTCGGGCGGGCGCTTCGTCCTGGGCCTCGGTGCCTCGGGTCCGCAGGTCATCGAGGGCTGGCACGGCGTGCCCTACGACCGTCCGCTGCAGCGCACCCGCGAACTGATCGACATCTGCCGCATCGTGTGGAAGCGCGAGCGCCTCTCCTACGACGGCCAGGTCTACAAGCTGCCGCTGCCGGAGGACGAGGGCACGGGGCTCGGCAAGCCGCTGAAGCTGATCAACCACCCGGTGCGTGAGGACATCCCCGTCTACATCGCCAGCCTCGGACCGAAGAACGTCGCCATGACCGCGGAACTCGCCGACGGTTGGCTGCCGGTGTTCTTCCACCCCGAGAAGGCGGTCGACGTGTGGGGTGACGACCTCGCGGCCGGCAAGGCCAAGCGCGACGCCTCGCGCGGCGACCTCGAGATCGTCGCCGGCGGGCTGCTGGCGCTGACCGACGACCAGGAGGAGGCGCGGGCCATCCGTGACTTCGCGCGTCCGATGACGGCCCTCTACGTCGGGGGCATGGGCTCGCGCGACAAGAACTTCTACAACAACGTCTTCCAGCGCTACGGCTACGAGGAGGAGGCGGCCAAGATCCAGGACCACTACCTGGCCGGGGAGAAGGACGAGGCCGCCAAGCACGTCCCCGAGGAGTTCCTGCGTGACTCCTCGCTGGTGGGCGACGAGGGGTTCGTGCGCGACCGGATCCAGGCCTTCAAGGAGGCCGGGGTGACCCGGTTGAGCATCAACCCCGTGGGCGAGAACAAGATCGAGCTGGTGGAGAAGGTCCGCAGCTGGATCGACTGATCCCCGACCCGGGAGTCGGCCGGGCCCGAACGGGCACACCGGCCGGACTCCCGGGCCCGGCTCGGGTCAGGCCGCCGCGGCGCTCACCAACTCCTCGGACGCATCGCGGCGGTCTGCGAGCCGGTGGCCAACAGCTGCCCCTCGGGCGTCCACAGGTGGACGTCGCCGTGCCCGTAGCCACCGGAGGCGGAGGTCGGGCGGAGGTCGACCAGCACCCAGTCGGCGCTCACCGAGGCCACGATGCGCAGGGTGTTGTCGAGGCTGGAGCCGCCCATCCGCTCCCCCAGGCCGACCCCGACGCCCATCGGCACCATGTCGGCGATCCAACCGAGCATCGCCGCAGTTCCGGTGTCGTGCCCGATGATCCGGGTCCACAGGCCGATGCGGAAGCCCGGCCCCCGGGGGTGTCCTGCCTCGAACTCGTCCGGGGAGAACGCCAGCCGGCGCTCGCTGAGCGTGATCGCCGAGTCGTCGTCGCTGCCCGGGAATAGCGGCTCTTCGCAGTCCTCGGGGCCCGGCACGTCGGGCATCTCGAGCCAGTGGTGGCTCGGCGCCCCGTCCCGGTCGTCACCCAACGCCGCGGAGGCCCGCAGTGCGACCCGACCGTCGACGGTCGCGACCGCGTGCGCCTGGCTGACGCGGTGGCCACGGGCGTCCTCGCCCACGTCCACCCGCAACGTCTGTCCCTCCTTCGCGCTGGCCGCGAACTGGCAGGTCACCCAGCGCGTGGGACGACCCGTGGCCGCCTCCATCGCCGCGACCACCGCGGCGAGCCCCGCACCCCCGTACAGGCCACCGGTGAGGGTGATCAGGGACCGGGTGACGGGGATCTCCCAGGCGGTGGCACCGACCTGCCGGCTGTCGAGGAAGCGAAGATCCTGCTGCGGGTCGTGGACCACGGTGGCTCGGCTCACGGGGTTCGGGGCTCCTGTGCGAGGGGACGGGGAACCCTGGCACCCGGCGGCGGGCGGGCCGCGGATCCGGAGGCCGGGGAATACTTCGGTACCCGATGTTGCCATCCCCGGGTGCGCCGGGCGCAATCCGCCCTGCCCGCGGGTCGTCGGTCACCCCACCGATGGCCCACGGGGGTGGACCGCGACCCGGTCACGGTGCGGGGCGCTCGATCGTCACCCAGTCGCGGGCCTCGAGGTAGGGCCGGAAGGTCTCGGCGATCTCGTGGACGTCCTGCGGCGACTTCGGACGCTTGATCTCGTAGAGCCTGGGGAACTCGAGCCACCCGGTCACGTGGCGCCACAGGCGGACGGCGGCCTCACCGGTGGGCGGGTCGATCAGCACGGGGCCGAACAGGGACTGACCGTCGGGGAAGAACAACGTCGGCACGCCGAAGACCCCGAGGTCGGTGACGCGCTGGTGATCCTCGAAGACCTCCTGTCCCGTGGCCGGGTCGTCCAGCGCCGCCTGCACCAGACCGGGGTCCTGCCCGAGTTCCTCGAGCAGCGCCTCGGCGACCTCGGGGCGGTGGGGCTTGCGCCCGTGGACGTGCAGGGCGGTCCCGGCGGCGAGGTACCAGGCGTCGAGCAGGGCCGGGTCGATGCTGCGCAACTTCGCACCGATGCGCATCATCGACCACCCGTAGGACCACTCCCGCTCCCAGGGGTGTTTCTTGCCCTCGGCGCGGTTGACCTCCTCGAGGCTGAAGAACCGCCAGTCGACCTCGAGGCCGATGGCATCGCGTACCTCGCGGATCCACAGCGACGTCTGGAAGGCGTAGGGACACATCACGTCGAAGTGGAAGGCCACACGGTCCACGGCCGGGGGCTCGGTGGTCTCGGGCATCGTGAACTCCTCGGGTTGCCGGGGTCGGCCATCGTCGCAGATGGACTAGCGTCTCCCTGTCCCCGCGGAGGGGCACCGCCCACACCGCGCCCGGACACCCGGCCCGCACACCGCCGACAGGGAGCCGAACCCGATGCCCACGATCGTGGACAAGGACGTCGTCGTTCCGCTGTTGCGGCGCGAATTCGAGGCCATCGCCGAGTTGTGCGAGGGGCTGTCCGAAGGCGACTGGGAGACCCCGACCTGCCTGCCGGGGTGGACGGTGAAGGACCAGCTCAGTCACCTCATCGGCACGGAATCGATGCTCGAGGGCGAGGCCGCGCCCGAGGTCGACGTCTCCCACCTGCCCCACGTGAAGAACGACATCGGCCGTTTCAACGAGCTGTGGGTGGAGTCGCTGCGCCCGCTGACCGGGGCGCAGGTACTGGAACGGTTCCGGGACGTCACCGCGCGCCGGCTGGCCGCACTCGAGGCCATGGGCCAGGAGGAACTCGACGAGCCGTCCTTCACGCCGGTGGGACGCGACGAGAGCTACGGCCGGTTCATGCGCATCCGCCACTACGACTGCTTCCTGCACGAGCACGACATGCGCGACGCCCTCGGTGTCGGGGACCGGCCCGACCGCGAGCAGCTCGAACTGGTCCTCGACGAGGTCGCGGCGGGACTGGGATACGTCGTCGGCAAGAAGGCGGCGATGCCCGCCGGTGCACGCGTGCGCATCGAGGTCACCGGTGAGGCCCCCCGCCACCTCGACTTCGAGGTCGCCGAGCGCGCCGCACTGGTCGACCGACTCGACGCCGAACCCACCGTGCTGCTGCGGCTCCCGGCACTGCTGTTCCTGCGCCTGACCGGCGGCCGCACCGACCCCGAGCCCCACATCGGTGAGGAGATCGAACTCGGCGGCGACCACGACCTCGCCGGCCGGCTCGCCAGGAACCTCGCGTACACGATCTGACCTGATTTCCGACGCCGTCGGAAACGCGGCCGTCCGACCTCCACCGCGGACGCCGCGCGATACGGCATCATCGGGGTCCGCGACGAAGGTCTGAGCATGAGTGTGGCCAGCGAGGCCGTCCGCGCGCCGGTGATTTCGCTGCCCGGCGCCCTCGAGCCCGAGGTGCGCCGGATGGTGGAGACCGCGGTGCTGGCGACCGCGACCAGTTCAGCGAGCGTGGGACTGAGCCTGGTCGCCGGACGGCACCAGGCGGCGGTCGCCGTGACCAGCGCCGTCGGTCACCTCGCGGTGGCCTCGACCTGGGCGGGCACCGCCTTCGTCCGGGAGGTCGACGAGGAGGCCCGTCCCCTGTTGATCGGCCTGCTCGCGGCCCTGGCCACCCTGGCCGCGCTCCTGGCCGCGACCCATGTCGCCGGGCCGGCCCTCTGACCGCCGCCGGCCCGGCGGGGCTCACGTGTCCGCCCGGCGGCGCGTGCCCGCCAGCCACGGCAGGTGCAGCAGCAGTTCCAGCGGGCCCCGGGGCAGCACCGCCCGCCACGCGGTCGCAAGGACCATGGCCGCGACCGTGAAGCCCGCCACGATGAGCACGGCTCCGCCGACCTCGTCCGAGGTGAGCGCGTCCCGCTGCCAGTGCAGCAGCAGCAGGTGGCCGACGTAGACGGTGAACGCGAGTTGCCCCGTCGCCACCAGCGGCCACAGCGCCCTCGCCGCCCGGTCGGCCGCGAACAGCGACAGACCCAGCACGAGCACCGCCGAGCCGGTGGCGCCGAGGAGCCACAGCGGCATCTGGCTGTGCGGATCGTCCGCAGCGAGCCGGGCCCAGGTGACCACGCCGGTGGGTTCCTCCCACTGCAGTTGCAGGGCCCGTGAGGCGGCCCAGGCGCCGACCGCGGCCGCACCACCGGTCGCGACCAGCCACCAGCGGATCGTCTCGCTCCGCAGGTCACGTCGCCCGATCCACATGCCGAGCAGGAACGGCGCAGCCCAGGTGATCAGCGGATAGGGGCCCGACAGCACCAGTCGGTGGACGACGTCGGTGAGGGGGTCCCCCCACTGCGCGGCCTGTCGCGAGAAGTCGTCGGGCAGGTGGAGCAACCCCCACAGGTAGCCGAGGCTGCCGATCACCCCCACCGGGGCCGCCAGGGCCACCAACCAACGGTCGGACCACCCGAGCGCGACGACGGCGAGGAGGAAGAGCACCGCGTAGTCCGACAGGATGACGAAGACCCCGTGGTCCAGCGGCTGCAGCCACAGGCCGATGGGCAGCAGGACGGCGGCGCGCCACAGCAGCTTCAGTCGCGCCTGGCCGGCCGTGACCGTCCGTGAGGCCACCAACAGCGACACCCCCACCCCGGCGAGCAGACCGAAGAGGATCGCTGCCCGCCCGTGTGTGAGGCCGTACAGCGTGCCGGCCGGCCCGTCCACGTCGGTGGGTCCCACGTGCACCGCGAGCATGCCCAGGATGGCGAGCGCCCGCGCGAGATCGATTCCGGGGATGCGCCGGATGTGCCGCGGCCCGCGGCCCCGGGTCACCTCGTCGGTCCCGACCTCGCTCATGCAGGCACGTCACACCGCTCCTGGTCACTACTCGGGGCGATGCTGTCAGATCGGACCGCGGCTCGTGGCACCGCCCCGCCACGGGGCCCGCGGCCCCCGCGCACGGGTAGCGTGACCCAGATGGATGACGACGAGGCAGGACGGGCTTCCTCCTCGATCCGGACGGGCGCACGCGGACTGCTCGCGGTCTTCCTGCTCACCGCCGGGATCGGGCATTTCGTCGCGCACGATGCCTTCCTGCAGCAGACCCCGACCTGGCTCCCGGCACGTTCGGCGATCGTGTACGTCTCGGGGGTCGTCGAGGTCGCGTTCGGCCTCGCCCTGTTGATCTGGAACGGGCGACGACGAGAGATCGGCTGGGCCCTCGCCGCCTTCTTCGTCCTCATCTTCCCGGGCAACGTCCACCAGGCAATGGCCGGCAACGAGGCGTTCGGACTCGACTCCCCGGTCGCCCGCTGGGGCAGGCTGGCCTTCCAACCCGTCCTGATCGCGTGGGCCCTGTGGGCGACGCGTGAGTGACGATCGCCGAGGAGGCGCCCCGTGGCAGCACCGGTGATCGCCGGGATCGTCGCCGGACTGGTGTTCGGCTACGTCCTGCAGCGGGGACAGCTCTGCTTCCACGCGTCGTTCCGCGGCCTGCTGGACCGCCGGCCGGCACGGTTCAAGGCCTGGGCGCTGGGAGCGGCGGTGACCGCCCTCGGGCTCGCCGTCCTCGACGCCGTCGGACCCTGGACGATGAGCTCCTCCCTCGCCCTGCGCCCGGTCGCCAACATCGTTGGGGGCGTCGTGTTCGGGATCGGGATGGCCGTGGCCTTCTCCTGCGTCTCGGGGCTCTTCTACAAGCTCGGTGCGGGCATGGCCGGCGCGCTGGTGGGCCTGGTCGGGTGGGCTGTCGGCGAACTCGCCGCCGATCTGGTGTCGCTGCCCGGCGGGCGGGTGCTGGAGGGTCGCGAGACCCTGCCGGCGCTCCTGGGGCTGCCCCGGCCGCTGGTGGCGGCGGTGGTCCTGGGGGCGGTCGGCCTCGCACTGGCCCGAACCGACCGCCGCGGGGCGGCCCACGGCTGGCAGTGGAACTGGCCGCTCGCCGGCGTCGCCCTCGGGCTGGCCGCGACCTTCTCCTGGATCACCGCGGGCGCCGGTGGGGCCGGCTTCGGGGCGAGCACCTCGGGCGCCGTGGCGAGCATCGCGAACGGCTCACCCGCCTGGTGGCGGATCGCGTTCCTGCTCGCGCTGGTGCCCGGGGCGGCGGTGGCAGCACGCACCGCCGGTGGCTGGTGGCTGCGCGGCGAGGTCCCGGTCCGCTACCTCCAGCTGGCCACCGGGGGCGCGCTGATGGGCGCCGGTGCCCGGTGGGCGGGCGGCTGCAACCTCGGCCACGCCCTGTCCGGCGTCGGGCAGCTCAACCTCTCCTCCGTGCTCGTGGTCGCCTCCATGATCGCCGGTGTCGCCGTGACCCGCGCCGTGCAGGGACGATTGGCCGCGACGTCGCCGGATCGCCACGACCCGGCCTACGAGTCCGTGGTCCGCAACGATCCGGGCCCGTAGGGCCGGCACCGGGCGGCCCGTCCCGGGACCATGTCGGGCCCCGGGACGGGCGCCGTCAGCGACGCACGGGCTGCGGGGTGAAACGCACCGGCAGGTGCTTGATGCCGTTGACCAGCGGCAGCGCGCCGAAGAGGCGCTGGGGCTCGTCGGTGGCCTCGATGTCGGGGAGTCGCTCGAACAGCCGTCGCAGCATGACGCTCATCTCGCGACGGGCGAGGTGTGCCCCCAGACAGAAGTGGGGGCCGGGGGCGCCGAACCCGACGTGGGGATTGGGGTCACGGCGGACGTCGAACTGGTCGGGATCGTCGAAGACCTCGTCGTCCCGGTTCGCCGAGCCATAGAAGAGGACGAACTTGTCTCCCTTCACGAACTGCTCACCCGCGAGTTCGACGTCACGGGTCGCGGTCCGCCGCATGTAGGTCACGGGAGAGGCGTAGCGCACAATCTCCTCGACCGCCGTCGGCAGGACGCCGTCGAGGTCCTTCTTGAGGATCTCGCGCTGGTCGGGGTTGCGCGTGAGCTGGTGCATCCCGTGGGTGAGTGCCGTACGGGTCGTCTCGTTGCCGGCGACCACGAGCAGGATGAAGAACGAGGAGATCTCCTGGGCGGTCAGCCGGTCGTCCTCGCCCTCGTCACCGGCGTGGATCAGCTGGCTGGTGAGATCGTCCTTGGGGTTCACCCGCCGTTCCTCGGCGAGTTCGTTCATCATGCCCAGCAGCGACAGCCCGGCGCCGATGAGGATCTCACGGGGGTCCTCACCCGGCGGGAAGTACTCGGGGTCGCCGGCGGAGAGGATGACGTTGGAGTTGTGCAGGACCTCGGGGTAGAGGCTGCGCGGGATGCCCATCATGTCGAGGATGATGAGCAGTGGGAGCGGGGCGGCGAAGTCGGTGACGAAGTCGGCCTCGCCCTTGGCCGCGGCCGCGTCGATGATCTCGTTGGTGGTCTCGTCCACGCTGTCGAGCAGGCGCTCGAGCGCCCGGGGGGTGAAGCGACGCGCGACGATGCCACGCAGACGTGCGTGACGCGGGTCGTCCATCGCGATCATCGACCCGAACAGTTCGGCGATGTCGGCGGGCATGTCCCGCACGCTCACGGAACCCTGTCCCGAACAGAAGTCCTTCGGGCGCTTGCTGATCTCGGCCAGGTCCGCGTAGCGGGTGACGGCGTAGTAACCCCGCGGGGGCGGCATGTCCTCGGCGCCGACCGCGTCGCCGGGCACCTCGGGCTCGTCGAAGAAGGCCAGGGGCCGGTGCTCGCGCAGCCGCCGGAACGCGTCGTCGCGCTCCGGCAGCGGCCTCGCCCAGAAGTACGGGTTCGACAGGTTGATGTCGTCGAGGGAGACGGGAGCGATGGTGTCGGTCATACAGGGCCTCTCCTACCCGGTGGTGGACCCCCGGGCCGCGCGTCGACCGCCGGCCCCGGGATCCGGGATACCGCACCGTATCGCGGGAACGATTTGCTCGCGACCGTTTCATCCGCGGTCACGCCGACGGCCACTCCCCCGCGGCGCCGGCGCGGTGGAATCGCTACCCCTCGAGGCGCAGTGCCTGCTTGGGGCAACGGTCCACCGCCGCCTCGACGTCGGCGCGCAACTCCTCCGACGGCTCCTCCTGGAGCACGTAGAGATAGTCGTCCTCGCCCACCTCGAAGACGGTCGGCGCCAGGGCCTCGCAGACACCGTTGCTCTCACACAGGTCGTAATCGGCGACGACTCGCATCGTGCTCCTCTCGCTCGTTGGACGCCGGTCAGCCTCGCCCGTCCGAGGCACCGACGCAAACTTCACCCGCCCGCGGCCCGGCGCCCACCCCTCAGACCCCCGCCCCGGCCCCGGCCCGCAGGACCTCCCCGGCGACGGCCAGGGCCTGGTCGCGTTCGCCGGCCACCAACCCGATCCGGG
>SLRZ01000271.1 GCA_007130695.1 Nitriliruptoraceae bacterium | reverse complement strand
CTCGGCCGGCCCGACGCCGGGGCCCGCCGGCCCCGGAGGCTCACGGCCGGCGGATCTCGTCGGGGAACTGGCTGTAGGCCACGGCGTCCTCGTAGCGGACCAGCCCGTCGCGTACGAGCGCGTTCAGCCCCATCTCCAGGGTCTGCATCCCTTCACGCAGGCCGGTGGTGAGCACGTTGCGCAACTGGCCCCCCTTGCCCTCCCGCACGAGGTTGCGCACCGCGCCCGTCGCGACCAGCACCTCGTAGGCGGCCACGCGGCCCCCGCCGACCCGGGGCAGCAGACGCTGGTGCACCACGGCGCTGAGCGTGCTGGCGACCTGCACGGTGATCTGCGCCTGGCGTTCCGCGGGGAAGACGTCGACGAGCCGCTCGACGACCTGGGTGGTGTCGTTGGTGTGCAGGGTTGCGAAGACGAGGTGTCCGGTCTCGGCCAGGGTCAGTGCGAACTGGATCGTCTCGAGGTCGCGCATCTCCCCGACGAGCAGCACGTCGGGGTCCTCACGCAACGCCGAACGCAGGGCGCTGGAGAACGAGGGGACGTCGATCCCGACCTCCCGCTGGTTGATGACGGCCTGCCGGCGGGTGTGCACGTACTCGATGGGGTCCTCGATGGTGAGGACGTGCACCGGTCGGCGCTCGTTGATATGCCCGATCATGGCGGCCTGGGTCGTCGACTTCCCGGACCCGGTCGGCCCGGTGACCAGGATCAGGCCGTGCGGCAGGTCCACGAGGCGGTCGAGGACCTCGGGCACCCCGAGTTCGGCCATCGTGGGCACCGTGGTGGGGATCACCCGCAGTGCCAGCGCCGGCGACCCCTTCTGCACGAAGGCGTTGGCGCGGAACCGGGCACGCCCCCGCCAGGCGAAGGAGAAGTCGACCGTCTTGACGGTGCGGAAGTCCTCGCGCAGGTCTTCGGGCACGACGTCGAGGACGAGTTCCTCGACGCGCCCGGCATCGAGGTCGGCGGCACCGGCCACGGGCACGAGTCGCCCGTCGACGCGCACCAGCGGCGGCGCCCCCTCGGAGACGTGCAGGTCACTGCCGCCCATGGCCAGCATCGCGGCGAGCAGGTCGTCGAGCAGCATGTCTCGCCTACGGGGTCCGGGAAGGGAGCACCTCGGCTCGGTGACCGCTGCGGTGTCCACGCCGCGTGACGATAGCCGCGCCACTGCCGGCCGTCCCCGCAACGACCGCAACGACCCGTGGGGACGGCAGGCGCCCGCAGGGCGCCCGATGGAACGAATCCCCGGGTCGCGTTCCGTTTCGGCCGTGGCGGCGCGTAGGCTGGGCTCCGTGCGACGCGAACGGGTCGCGTGGTGACCGCGAGGGGCGACGATGATCGAGTGGAACGACGAGCAGTTGATGGTGCGCGACGCGATGCGCCGTTTCGTGGAGGAGGAGGTCAAGCCGAACCTCGAGGAACTCGAACACGGCGACATGCCCCCCTACGACGTCATCCGCAAGATGCTGTCGACCTTCGGCATGGACGCGATGGCCCGCGACCGCTTCAAGAAGACCATCGAACGTGAGAAGGCCGAGGCCGAGGCGCGCGAACGCGGCGAGGAGCCGCCGGCCAAGGAGGAGCGCTCCGGCGGCGGGGGTGGCGGGCTCAACACCATCCCGATCATCGAACTGTGCCGCTACTGCCCCGGCATGGTCACCGCCATGGGGGTCAGCATGGGCCTGACCGCCTCGGCGATCATGTCGAAGGGCACCATCGCGCAGAAGGAACGTTGGGCGCTGGACCTGCTCACCTTCGACAAGGTCGGCGCCTGGGCGATCACCGAACCCGGGTCCGGCTCCGACGCCTTCGGGTCGATGTCCGCCACGGCCCGCCGTGAGGGGGAGGGCTACCTGCTCAACGGCTCGAAGACCTTCATCACCAACGGCCCGTTCGCCGACACCACCGTGTTCATCTGCAAGCTCGACGAGGGCAACCCGCCGGCCGAGCGCAAGGTGCTGAACTTCGTGCTCGATCGGGGGATGGACGGCTTCGAGCAGTCCAAGCCGCTGCGCAAGATGGGCATGCACTCCTCGCCCACCGGCGAGCTCTACCTCGACGACGTCTACGTGGGGCGGGACCGACTGCTCGGCGAGACCGAGGAGGTCAGCTCCGGCGGTCGCGACAGCGCCAAGGCGACCTTCTCGCAGGAACGGTCGGGCGTGGCCGCAATGGCGCTGGGCATCATCGAGCAGTGCCTCGACCTGTGCGTGCAGTACGCCAAGGACCGGGTCCAGTTCGGCAAGCCCATCGGTGAGTTCCAGCTCATCCAGGAGAAGCTGGCCCGCATGGAGGTTGCGCGCCTCAACGTCCAGAACCTGGTGTTCCGGGTCGTGGAGAGCTCGGCCGAGGGGCGGGCGATGAGCCTGGCCGAGGCCTCGGCCATGAAGCTGTACTCGGCGCGCGCCGCGACCGAGGTCGCCATGGAGGCCGTGCAGCTGTTCGGCGGCAACGGCTACATGTCCGAATTCCAGGTCGAGCAGCTCGCCCGGGACGCCAAGGTGCTACAGATCTACGGCGGCACGGACGAGATCCAGATCACCCACATCGCCAAGGATCTGCTCCGCCGGTAGTCCGGCAGGTCCTCCGACGGTGCGGGGCTCGTGGGGTCCGGCGCACGCGCCGGAGCCCCAGCCGCACCCCGAATTGACAGCCCCGTCGGCCGGTGCTCGAGTACAGCCACCAACCGCCTCAGCAGGGGAAGACCGGTCTGAAGCCGGCGCTGACCCGCAACCGTAGGTCGTCGATGGGCGAGCCCCGTCGACGACGAGCCGGAAGACCTGCCGGGGCGCGCGGCTCCACTACGACCCGTCGAGGATTGCGGGCGGAGCCCGGACAGCAGCGTCCGAGCCTCCGCCCTCCGCATCGAAGAGATGCCGGAGGGCGTCGTCGTTCGATGACCTGTATGCCGGGATCCCCTGTGTCCTCAGGAACCCGAGAGGCATGCACGTGATCCGATGGACCCGGAAGACGGCGAGCGCGGTTCTCGCCGTCGCCACCGCCGCGCTGCTCGCGCCCACCACCGCGGCCCTGGCCGCGACCCCGACCGACGACCCCGTCGATGCCGCCGCCGGCTGGCTGGCCACACAGCTGGTCGACGGCGAGCGCGTCGAGACCACCTTCGACGGGCAGACCTACCCGGATCAGGGCCTGACCGCGGACGTGATCTTCGCGCTCGCCGGCGCCGGCGTCGCCAGCGGGGAGATCGAAGCCGCCACCGACTGGCTCGAGGGCCAGGTGGGGGCCTACACCGGCATCGACTTCGGCGACGTGTACGCGGGCAGCGTCGCCAAGCTGCTGCTCGTCACCGAGGTCACCGGACGGTCCGCCACCGTCGGTGGCCAGGACCTGGTCGCGTTGCTCGAGGACCGGGAGACCGAGGACGGCCGTTTCTCCGACCAGACGGACGGGGACTGGAGCAACGTCATCAGCCAGTCCCTCGCGGTCATCGCCCTCGAGCGCTCGGCGGAGACCACCCCGAGCGCCGAGGCCGTCGACTACCTCCTCGGCCAGGCGTGCGACGACGGTGGGTTCCCCGACCAGCTCGATGCAGCGTCGTGCTCGAGCAGCGTCGACGGCACCGCCTTCGCCGTCCAGGCCGCGATGGCCGTGGGCGAGAACGAGGCGGCCGAGGCCGCGGCGACCTGGCTCGCGGAGATCCAGGGCGACGACGGCAGCTTCGACGGGGACTCGCCGTCCAACGCCAACTCGACCGGCCTCGCCGCCGCCGCCCTCGAGGCAGGGGGCGAGACGGCCGCCGCCCAGGCGGCACGCGACTTCCTCCTCGGACTGCAGGAGGGCTGCGACGACGCCGAGCCCGGCTCGATCCCGTACACCGCCGATGACGCGGGCGACCGGGTCCGCGCCACGGCTCAGGCCCTGCCTGGCCTGACCTCCGTCGATCTCGTCACCGTCAGCGCGGAGGGCGCCGCGGCCGAGGTCCCGACCCTGGAGTGCGAGGACGAGGGCACTGACGAGGAGGACACCACCGAGGACGTCGACACGCCGGACGAGACCGACGCGGACACTGGCACCGGCGACGACACCGACACGGGAGATGACACCGACACGGGAGACGAGACGGACACCGGCGACGAGACCGACACCGGCGACACGACCGACACGGTCGACGACACCGAGGTGGAGACCGGGCACGACGACGGTGACGACGGCAACCGGGAAACCGTGGAGTCAGGCACGGACGAGCTCGTCACGGCCGACACCGGGGACGAGCTCGCCGCGACCGGCGGGAGCCTCGGCACCCTCGCCGGACTGGCGGTCGCACTCCTCGCCGCCGGGCTGCTCGGCCTGCGGATGACCTCGGAGGCACGCCGGTGAGGTCGCCGGATCCCCGCATGGTCGGCGGTGCCTCGACGGCACCGCTGGTCGTGCTGGCCGCGGTGGTCGCCCTGGTCGGGGCGCTGGTGGCCACACCGGCCCCGGCCGCCGCCGAGACCTGCGACGGCGTCTGGGTCGTCGTCGACGCCCGGGAAGTCGGTGGTGGCACGAACACCAGGTGCGCGCCGGGGAACCCCTCGAGCGGCCTCGACGCGCTCTCGAAGGCCGGCTTCTCCTATGCCTTCGTGCCGCGGCAACCGGGCATGGTCTGCACCATCGACAGCCGGCCGGACCCCTGCAACGGGGCACCCACCGACGCCTACTGGTCCTACTGGCACGCGCCCGCCGGCGGCAGCTGGACCTACGCCAGCAGCGGCGCGGGCCAGCGTGATCCGGCTCCCGGGACCGTGGAGGGTTGGGCCTTCGGCGCCGGCTCGCCACCCGGTCAGCACCCGCCGGCGAACGCCACGAGCAGCGACACCTCCGGCGACGAGGAGCCGGCGCCGTCCGGCGCCGGCGGCGGAGGCTCCACCACGGACTCGGACAGTGGATCCGGCGGGTCTGGCGGTAGGTCCGCAGCCGGGTCGGGCAACGGGGGTGCCTCCTCGGGTGGGTCGTCCGGCGCCTCGTCCACGGGTGGGTCCGGCGAGGGCGACGGGTCCTCCTCACAGTCATCGACCGGCAACACCTCCTCGGGGGCCGGCGACAGCGGGCCAGCCGACACCGCCGCGGCGGACACCGATCCGAACGGCGACGGGGAGGGTGATGCCGGTGACGCGGACGACGGGGAGGACGACGCCCGGGAGGATGACGGCGAGCCGGCCACGGACGACGAACCCGACGCGGACGGAAACGACGACGCCGACGCCGACGATGACGCCGACGCCGGGGACCAGACGGTCACGGAGCTCGACGACGTGGTCGCCATCGACGGCGCGGATCGTGGCGGCGGTCGGAGCGCCGCCGGCCTCGTCGCAGGTGGCACGCTGATCGCGGCCATCGCCGGGGCCGCGGCACTGCGGGCACGCCGCCGGGTCGGGATCGACGGGTGAGCGTGCTCGGGACCCCGCGGCGGTCGCAACCCCGCCAACTGCATCCGGGCGCCTGGTGGTGCTGGGCGCTCGGACTCGCCGCCGCGGCGACGCGGACCCACAATGTGCTGCTCCTCGGGCTCATCCTCGCGGTCGCCGGCTACGTCGTGGTGTCCCGTCGGACCGAGGCCCCGTGGGCACGGGCCTTCGGCGTCTTCCTCAAGCTCGGCCTGGCGGTGTTGGCCTTCCGTGTCGTGGCCCAGGTGGTCTTCGGGGTGGCCCAGGGGGACACGCTGTTGTTCACCCTTCCGGAGGCCGATCTGCCCGACTGGGTGGCCGGTGTGACGATCGGCGGCGCGGTGACCCTCGAGTCCGTGGTCGCCGCTCTGGCCGACGGGCTCCGGCTGGCCACGATCCTGGCCTGCGTGGGTGCGGCCAACGCTTTGGCCAACCCCAAGCGGCTGTTGGCCTCCCTACCGGCGGCACTCTACGAGGTGGGCGTCGCGGTGGTGGTCGCGCTCTCGTTCGCACCGGCGATGATGACCAGCGTCCGGCAGATCCGGGCCGCCCGCCGACTGCGGGGCCGTGCCGACCGCGGGGTTCGTTCGCTGATCTCGGTGGGGATGCCGGTGCTCGAGGACGCCCTCGAACGCTCGATCGCCCTGGCGGCCGCCATGGACTCCCGCGGCTACGGGCGCCGCGCCGCGGTGCCGGCCGCCACCCGCCGCCTGACCGCCGGACTGACCCTGGCCGGGCTGCTGGCGATGTGCTTCGGCGTCTATGGGGTGCTGGACGCCCAGAGCCCGCTCTGGCTCGGCGTACCGGTCCTGGTCGTGGGGCTCGTCGCCGCGGCCGTGGCCCTGCGGCTGGGGGGACGCCGCGCCGTGCGGACCCGCTACCGGCCCGACCCGTGGGCGGCGCCGGAACGGCTGGCGGCCGGCTGCGGCCTCGTCGCGGCGGTGGCGGCCTTCGTCGGGGCCTGGCTCGACCCGGGCGCGATGACCCCCAGCGCCGTGCCCCTGACCGCCCCGGCGCTGCCCCTCGTGCCCACGCTCGGACTGCTGGTGGCGCTGCTGCCCGCGTGGTTGACGCCCCCACCCGTGCTGCCGGCACCGCCGATGACCGGCCCGTCTGCGCGGGTCGGGCGCGACGCCCCCACACCTGCCGACACGGAACGGGTACGGGCATGATCGACTTCGACGACGTCACCATCACGTACCCCGAGGCCGCGGGCCCCACGCTGGAGCACGTCGACCTGCACGTGCCCGAGGGCGAGCTGTGTCTGGTCGTGGGCCGCACCGGCACGGGCAAGTCCACGCTACTGGGCGCGGTCAACGGCCTCGTCCCGCACTTCACCGGGGGGACGTTGTCTGGACGGGTCACGGTCGCGGGCCGCGACACCCGCACCCATCCGCCCCGGGAGCTCGCCGACGTCGTCGGGGTGGTGGGCCAGGACCCGCGGTCCGGGTTCGTGACCGACACCGTCGAGGAGGAGCTCGCCTACGGCATGGAGTCGCTCGGCCTGCCGGCCGACGTGATGCGCCGACGCGTGGAGGAGGTGCTCGACCTCCTCGGGCTGGTCGAGCTCCGCGCACGCCCCCTCGAACAGCTCTCCGGTGGCCAGCGACAGCGGGTGGCGATCGGCGCGGTGCTCACCCCCCACCCGTCGGTCCTGGTCCTGGACGAACCCACCTCCGCACTCGACCCGCCGGCGGCCGAGGAGGTGCTCGCCGCACTGCACCGGCTGGTGCACGACCTCGGCGTCACCGTCCTGCTGGCCGAGCACCGGCTGGAGCGGGTCGTGCAGCACGCCGACCGGATCGTCCACCTGCCGGGACAGGGCCGCCCCCTGGAGGTCGGACCGCCGGCCGAGGTGCTGGCGACCGCGCCGGTGGCGCCACCCGTCGTGGAGCTCGCCCGGGTCGCGGGCTGGAAACCCGTCCCGCTCACCGTCCGTGAGGCCCGGCGGCACGCCGGCGGGCTCCGCGACAAGCTGACGGGCCTCGCCGACGGACCGCGCCGCCCGGCCGCGGGGCCCGGCGCCGAGGTCGCCCGCGTCGAGGGGCTCGCGGTGCACCTGGGCTCCGTGGTGGCCCTGCGCGAGGTCAGCCTGGGCGTGCGGGCCGGCGAGGTCGTGGCGGTGATGGGCCGCAACGGCGCCGGCAAGACCACCCTGCTGCACTCCCTGGTCGGCCTGAACCGGCCCGCGGCCGGGTCCGTGCGGGTGCTCGACGCCGACCCCGTGGCCCTGCCACCGCGTGACCTGGTGCGACACGTCGGGCTGGTGCCCCAGCAGCCGGCGGACCTGCTCTACGCCGACACGGTCGGTGAGGAGTGCCGTGCCGCGGACCGTGATGCCGACGCCGCCCCGGGCCGTTGCCGGGAGCAGCTCGAGCGCCTCGTGCCCGGCCTCGACGACGAGCAGCACCCGCGGGACCTCTCGGAGGGGCAGCGGCTGGGGCTGGCGCTGGCGATCGTGCTCACGGCCCACCCGCCACTGCTGCTGCTCGACGAACCCACGCGGGGACTGGACTACCGCGCCAAGGAGCGGCTGGCCGGCGCCATCGAGGAGCTCTCCTCCCGGGGGGTCGCCGTGGTGCTGGCCACCCACGATGTGGAACTGGCCGCCGAAGCGGCGACCCGGACCGTGGTGCTGGCCGACGGCGAGATCGTCGCCGACGGTCCAACCGACGAGGTGGTGGTGGGCTCGCCGGCCTTCGCGCCCCAGGTCGCCAAGATCCTGGCGCCGGCCCCGTGGCTGACCGTCACCGACGTGGCCGACACCCTGCAGGTGCTGCCGTGAGTACCGCGAGCCCGGCGACACCCACCAGGACGCGCACCATCACCCTGCGCCCCCGGGCGACGGTCGCGATGCTGCTGGCGACGACGTTCGGGATCGTCGCCTTCGGCTGGCCGTTGCTGCTCGACCCGGGCACAGGCACCGCCCACCTGCGCGACGCCCCGCTGATCCTCGGGCTGTTGCTGCCGATCGTGCTGGGGGTCACCCTCGCGGAGGTCGCCGACGGCGGCATCGACGCGAAGGCGGTCGCACTGCTCGGCGTGCTGACCGCGGTCGGTGCCGCACTGCGACCGCTGGGGACGGGCGTCGCGGGCTTCGAACCGATGTTCTTCCTGCTCGTGCTCGCCGGTCGCGTCCACGGCGTGGGGTTCGGCTTCGTGCTGGGCAGCACGACGCTGTTCGCCTCCGCACTCCTCACCGGGGGGGTCGGGCCGTGGCTGCCGTTCCAGATGCTGGGGGCGGCGTGGGTCGCCGCCGGCGCCGGCCTGCTGCCCCCGGCCCGTGGACGCGCGGAGCTCGCCATGCTGGCGGCGTACGGCGCCCTGGCCGGGCTGGCCTACGGCCTGGCCCTGAACCTGTCGTTCTGGCCGTTCGCGCTGCCCGAGGGCACCGGCATCTCGTATGAGGCCGGGGCGCCGCTGCTCGACAACCTCGGACGGTTCGTGCTGTTCTCGCTGGTGACCTCGATGGGCTTCGACCTGCCCCGCGCCGCGCTGACCGCGACGCTGGTCCTGGTCACCGGCCGGCCGCTGCTGCGGGCCCTGCGCCGGGCCTCTCGGCGTGCCGCGTTCGACGCACCGGTGCACTTCGGGGCCCCCCCGGGGGAGGCCGTCGACGACCCGGCGCCCAGGCAGTAGATCGGCTGCTCGTCTACGAGATCGGCTGCGGGCTCCTCGACCATCGCCAGGGTGCCCCGGCACTCTCGTGTCGGAGCACACCCACCCCGCCCGAACGTGGGCGGGGGACGCGATCAGACGGGGTCGATCTCGAAGGGCAGCATCTTGCGGCACAGTTCGGCGTTCTTGGCGATGTCGTCGCGGTGCTGCGCACCGAGGAACAGGTAACCGAGGTCGTAGCGGTAGCTGCTCTGGTCCCGCAGTTCGGACAGGCGGTCGCCGACCTCGACCTCGATCTCGACGTGGGTCTCGGGGAAGCGCTCGACGACCTGCGCGATGTCCCGTGCACTGGGGATCTGACGCACGATGCCGTCCTCGATCTCCTCGGTCCACAGGAAGCACTTCGCGGCGACCTCGAAGTTGCCGCGGTTGACGGGCATCCACGGCTTCGCGCCGAGTGCGAGGGCCACGGCGACCTCGTGGTTCGACATGCCGTCGACCTTCGCGACCAGGTCCGAATGCGACTGTGAGATCCGGGTGTTGACCTCGACCAACCAGAGCTGGTCCGTGTCCTTCTCCCACATGAACTCGATGTTCCAGCAGGCGTTGTCGTAGCCGATGTGACGCAGGTAGCGCTCACACACGTCGATCATCCGCTCCTGCACCCCGTCGGGCAGGGTCGCCGCCGGGTACTCGTAACGGGCGAAGTGCCCGGACTTCTCGTCCTTGGGTGAATCGAACACGCCGTGGACGCCGAACTCCCCCTCGAACATGGTGCCCTCGACCGTCGCCTGGTCGCCGGCGACGATCTGCTCCGCGAGGCAGGTGTTGCCGGACTCCGCCGAGATGCCATCGGGCAGGTCGATCATCGCCAGCACCTCGTTGAACGGGTCTCCGGCGTCGCGGATGCCCTCCCGGATGGCTGGCAGACACGCGTGGAAGTCGTCGGCAGACTCGATCCTGAAGCCCAGCTGTGAGGAGTGGGCCTTGACCGGCTTGATCCAGAACGGGTACTCGAGGTCGACCGAGGAGAGGGGGTCGCCGTCGAACGGGTCGAACCCGTCGAAGGCCGGCACCACCTCGGGGACGCTGGCCTGTTGTTCGAGCCGGCTCCAGTACTTGTGTTCGCAGGCCACCACAGCCTCGAGCGGCGCGACGGGCATGCCGTACGCGCGCCCCAGGATCGGGGCCAGCACGCTGCTGGGGAAGTCCCAGTGCGCGATGATCGCGTCGATCGACCCCTCGAAGTCGTCGAGCTGTGCCCGTGCCTGATCGAGCAGTTCGGCGAAGCCGTGCTCGTCGGGCCGGGTCACCACCTCGGGGGCCAGCAACTGGTGGAACGCCATGCTGCGCGCGTTGGTGATGGTCTCGAGCTCGCCGCGTTGGAACTCATCGAGTCCGAGCACGAACACGTTCTTTCGGGGCTGATCGGCCATGACGCATCCTCCTCGGGAGTGCCGGCGCGAACCCGGAACGGGCCGTCACACCGGGCGACCGGGAAAGGATGACCCGGTCCTCCGGCTCCGTCCGCCCCCGCCCTGGCCGGCCGTCCCCGACCGCATCCGACGCACGCACCGGGGTCGGCCCGCCGGACAGGACGGCCGTTCGGCCGGGGGCCGGAGCCGTCTCCTGCAATCGTCCGCCCCCCGATGACGTCCTTCCTCCCGCCAGACCGTCGATGAGGAGACGCCATGAGCAGCCAGATCACTCCCCAGGAGCTCGCCGTCGACCCCGAGGCACTGCGTGCCTCCGTCCGGGAGAAGTACCGGGAGGTCGCCACGGACCCACAGGGAGCCTTCCACTTCCACACGGGACGACCGCTCGCCTCACTCCTGGGCTACGACCGGGAGCTGGTGGGGGCGCTGCCGGACCGGGCCGTCGAGTCCTTCGCCGGCGTGGCCAACCCGTTCTCACTGCATCCGCTCGGGCAGGGCGACCGTGTGGTCGACGTGGGCTCCGGTGGTGGGTTCGACTCGTTCGTCGCCGCGCGGCTCGTCGGGGCCGATGGCCGGGTGCTGGGCGTGGACATGACCCCGGAGATGCTCGCCAAGTCCCGCGAGACCGCCCGCCGGCACGGCTTCGGGCACGTCGAGTTCCGCGAGGGCATCATCGAACAGCTCCCCGTCGAGGACGGCTGGGCCGACGTGGTGATCTCCAACGGCGTGCTCAACCTCGTCGCCGACAAGCCGCTCGCGTTCGCCGAGATCTTCCGCATCCTTCGGCCGGGTGGGCGCCTGCAGTTCGCCGACATCGCGCTGGGCCGGACCGTGCCCGAGCAAGCGGCCTGCAACATCGACCTGTGGACCGACTGCATCGCCGGTGGTCAGTCCGTGGAGCAGTGGCGGGAGCTGCTCACCGCGGCCGGGTTCACCGACGTCGAGGTCGGCCCCCCGGTCGACACCTTCGGCGGGGCGCCGGGCGAGCCCAACGCCCGCAGCTACGAGGTGCACGGCTACCCGTTCTACGCCCGCAGGCCCTGAACCCGCCCACCGCTGCGGGCGGCGGCTCCTGACCCGCGTCGTCGCCCGGAGCGGCAGGGCGGGGACGCCTACGCGGCGTGGGGCCTGGTGGCGGTCAGCGTGATCGAGACCGCCACCTCGTCGTGCCGGGCGGGTGGGATGAGCCGGCGCATGAGCTCGATGAGGTCCGGGGTGAACAGGGGGTAGCGGGCGGCGTCGCCGAGCCCGAACGGGCGACGTTCGACCACCTGCACATCGGCGAAACCGACCTTGTCGAGCTTGTCGGCGAAGACACGCTCCGCCAGGGCCCCGGACACTCACCCGGCCCAGGCCGAGGGGTGACCGATCACCTCTGGGGGGAGCTCCTCCTCGCGGATGGTCAGGTCGGCCACGGCCAGACGGCCCCCGGGTCGCAGCACGCGGAACGCCTCGGCCAGGACCCGGCTCTTGCGGGCGGAGAGATTGATCGAGCCGTTGCTGATCACCACGTCGGCCGAATCGTCGGCCAGGGGCAGGTCCTCCATCTCCGCCCGTCGGAAGTCGACGTTGTCCAGGCCGGCCTGCCTCCCCAACGACCGGGCACGCTCGACCATCTCGGCCAGCAGGTCCACGCCCGTGACGTGGCCTCCGGGTCGGACCTGCCGGGCGGCCAGCAGGGCATCGACCCCGGCCCCGCAGCCGAGATCGACCACACGCTCACCGGGCCGCAGGCCGGCATGGGGCAGTGGGTTGCCCACCCCCAACGTCCACGATGACGCGGCTCGCGGGAGCTCGGCCAACTGCTCACCGTCGTAGAAGTCCATACCGGGACCGTCGGGCTCATCGAGCCCACGGTAGGCAGCGGCGACCAGCTGCTGGATCTCGTCCTTGAACATCAGGTCGCGGGTCACGTGCGCTCCTTCCCGTGTGCCCCGGCACGCACCTCGGGTCCCAGCGTGTCGAGCACACCGAGCAGTCGGTGTTCGACGTCGCGCGGCAGGGTGGCCTCCACCGCCCCGGCGAGCACGGCACGGAGTTCGTCGGCGAACTCGACCTCCCCGCAGCAGCGGCGGCAGAACGCGAGATGCTCCTCGACGGCGTCCCGATCGGTCGTCGGGACCTCGTCCTCGAGATACGCCCAGAGTTGCCGTACCGCTTCCGTGCACGAGATCACTGCAGAACCTCCTGGGGCTCGCGGAGCAGATCGTGCTCGGCGGCGTAGTCCCACAGCTCGCGCTCGAAGAGCTTGCGGCCGCGGTGCAGATGGGAGAGCAACGTGTTCTGGGGGACGTCCAGCGCGACGGCCACCTCCCGGGTGGGCACCTGATACATGTGCACCAGCACCAGCGGCGTGCGGTAGTGGGCCGGCAGACGGTCGAGCACCGCCCACACGTCGGGTACGGAGACGCAGGAGAGAAAGTCGAGGTGCAGCGAGTCGGAGTAGGGAAGCGGATCCTCCTCGGCGAGCTTGCGGTACAGCGAATAGCTCTCGTCGACGTGGTCCACCGGGGTCTCGTCCGCCCGCCGGGCGGCATGGCGCGCCCGGTCACGGACACCGTTGAGCAGGATCTGGCGCAGCCAGCCTCCGACCGCGTCGGGGTCGCGTAGCTGTCCGAAGCTGCGGTAGGCCTTGAGGAGACACTCCTGGACGGCGTCCTCCCCGTCGTCGCCGACCAGGTGACGGGCCAATCCGTACAACCGTGGGAGGTGAGGTCGCACGACCTCCTTGAACCGTGCTGGCGATGGCTGTGACACCGCTTCGGCCCTACCCCTCGGTGGCGCCCCCTCCCCGCCAGCATGCAGCTGCGCACCAGCGGCGTCCACACCCATCTCGGCTCACCTCCCCGCTCGCCCAGCCCATGGACGTCGCGGTCGGCGGGCTCATTGCAGGTTCGCGTCGCAACGCACCCCGTCCTGCGCCCACCGCTCGTCACCCACGTCCGACGTGGCACGGGGTCTGCCCCACTGCAATGCGCCGGCGGCATCCGGCGTCTTCCCGGGGGCGACCCGATCGGGGTCGCGCTCGCAACGGCGGGCATCACCCGGGAGGGATCACTGATGAGTACCACGACCACCGTCCGCAACGGCATCGACGTCGACCAGCTCCTCCAGACCATCGAGGCGACCCAGACCGACGAGGAGGTGGGGCGGTTCACCTTCCGTGCGAACAGCACGTGGCGAAACGGCACCCACAACCTCGGCACCATCCAGAGATTCGTGCACGCGGGCCGGGAGGACGACAGCCGCACCAGCGGCTTCGAGCTCGAGGGCGACGAGCCGCCGGTGCTGCTCGGCGACAACCACGGCCCCAACGCCGTCGAGCTCGTGTTGCAGGCCCTGGGGTTCTGTTACGCGGTCGGCTACGTCGCCAACGCCGCCGCCCGAGGCATCGAGCTCACGCGCATGGACTACGAGATCGAGGGCGATCTCGACGTGCGCTCGTTCCTCGGCCAGGAGGGGCCCCGGCCCGGCTTCACCGAGATCCGCGTGCAGGGCCGGGTGGCCAGCCCCAACGCCACCGATGAGCAACTCACCGAGCTCTGCCGCTACGTGCAGGACACCTCGCCGGTCCGCGACATCCTCACCAACCACGTCCCGGTGACGACCTCCCTGCAGATCGACTGACGGGACCTCACGGTCGACGGAACCCGTCGACCCTCGCGACCGGGCCGGCGGCCGTCCGGTTCCCACACGGCGACGGCCGGCCCCGGTCGCGCGTCTCCGACGCGAACCGGTCAGTACCGGGGCAGGGTCGGGTCGATGCACTCACTCCAGGCCACGAGCGCCCCGTTGACGTTCCAGGCGTCGTCGAAGCCGGCCTCGCGCAGCTGTGCGACCGCCGTTGCGCCCCGGTTTCCCGCCCGGCAGTGCACCACGATGCGGTCCTGCCGGTCCAGCTCGTCCAGCCGCTCGCTCAGGCTCGCGAGCGGCATGAGCCGGCCACCGAGGTTGACCGTCTCGTACTCCGATTCCTCCCGCACGTCGAGCAGGACGAAGTCGGCGTCCTGCTCACGCAGCCGCGCGAGTTCCTCGACGCTGATGTCCCACGGACTCTGCCCGGGTGCCTGCGCCCCGCCCAGCGCGTCCAGCACCCCCTCGGCCGCAGCCCGCTCGGCCTCGACCGACAGGCTCGGCGACCGCCGGGGGTCATCGGATTCGACCGGGCTGATCTTGGCGTCCGCCCCGTACAGCTCGGTGAGCAGCGGCGCGAGTTCCTCGCGTAGGACCGAGGTGACCTCGCCCGGCTCGCCCAGGCGCCGGTCGGAGACGGTGACGGTGAACCGCGCCGGGTCGAAAGCGACCTCGAGGTCGCCGTCGTCGGTGATCGCCTGCATCGCGCCGAGCCCCATCCGCAGGGCGTCGCGCACCTGCGTCACCATCTCGTCGTCGGCACGGCGCTTGCGGACCACGGTGAACGACTGCTCGTCGAGGCCGTAGTCGACGTCGTGGCCGACCAGCAGGACGCCGGGCCCGCGGGGGACGTGGCGGTAGTCCGCGACGTCGAGAATCAGGCCCTCCACCAGTCCGCGCTGGATGAACCGGTGGAAGACGGCGATGGCCGGCTCGAGATCCTGCGGGGGTGTGGTCGTCGCAAACGTCACCGAGACGCGCAGGGGGTTCATGCCTTCTCCGAGCTGAGCTTGACGGGCCCTTCCGAGATGGCGGTCGCCTCCGCCGCCAGACGGGCCTCGCAGGTGTGGGCGGCCTCGACGAAGAGCTGTGCCTCCTCGATGCGGCGCGCCGCCGCCGCCGGGTCCCCCGACGGTGCCGGGTCCGCGTGGCGGTCCAGCAGGTAGCGGCCGAACTTGCCCTTGGCGAAGCGGTCGAAGAACTTCTCGGTGTCGTAGAACCGCGCCTTGAATTCGGCCACGATGTCGTCGGGCTGTTCGCTCACGTCGATGTTCTCGGTGCGCACCAGAGCCCGGGCCGCGTACAGCATCGCCCGGTAGGCGTGGTCCTCCGCCGCGTCCGGGTCGTTGTCCTCCTCGAGGGCGAGCTGGGCGTCGAACGCCTCCGACTCCGCCTTGACCACCTCGATCCCGAACAGGGAGACAACCTCGCCGGCGCACTCGCCGACCCCGAGGTCACCCATCGTGTACTGCCGGGCGTCGCTGAAGTCGGTGTAGAAGTCCGGGTCCTCGTCGAAGGTCGGCGCCGCCATGAACGGCTCGAGCAGGCTGCGCATCCCGCGCTTGCCCTGCCGGTCGGACCACGCCTGGAAGCTCTCGGCGTGCTCCTTGCCCTGGACGTAGGCGTCGGTGAGTGCGTCGACGACCTCGGGGGCGTTCTTGCTGGGCACCGCGCCGACGGCCATGCCGTAGCGGGCGGCGTTCTCCCGGCGCTGTCCGCCGAGCACGACCTGGAAGTGGGGGACACGCCGACCGTCCACGCCACGCGAGTTGCCGTAGAAGCCGATGTCGGCGATGTGGTGCTGGGCGCAGCTGTTGAAACAGCCGGAGATCTTGATGCTCAAGCCCGTGACGGCCTCGTCGAGTGTCGCGGACTTGG
This sequence comes from Nitriliruptoraceae bacterium, assembly GCA_007130695.1. Taxonomy (GTDB): domain Bacteria; phylum Actinomycetota; class Nitriliruptoria; order Nitriliruptorales; family Nitriliruptoraceae; genus SKLC01. The sequence goes on along the minus strand of SLRZ01000271.1, from coordinate 5,367 downwards.
TGGTCAACCGCCGCCGCAGTTCGCCCGCGAGCCCGCGGCTCGAGGCGATGCCGAGCTTGCAGGTGTCGGTGCCCGGGCAGGCGGTCACGTCGACGATGGAGCCGGCGCCCGGCAGGGCGAGCCCGCTGTCGCGCAGCGCGGAGAACACGGCCGGCAGGTCGGCCTCGGCGACGAAGCGCAGCACGATGTTCTGGTCCACCGTGGTGCGCAGGTTGTCGCCGGCGAACCGACGGGCGATGTCGGCGAGTTCCCGGCCCTGCTGCGAGGTCAGGTCACCCAGGGGCAGGTTCACGGTGACGACGCAGTAGCCCTCCTGGCGCTGCGACATCACGTTGGTCGCGTGCCACTCGTCGAAGCCCTCGGGCCGGGGCGCACCGTTGAGGCTGGCCGGGTCACGCACCGGCGTCCCCAGGGTGACGGGCAGGTCTTCGTCGACCAGCGAGGTGTGTCGCGGGTCGTGCGGGATCGTCTGCTTCTCCTCGTCCACCAGCCGCCGGAACTCCTCGATGCCGAGCTTGGCGACGAGGAACTTGATCCGTGCCCGGTTGCGGTTCTTCTTCTCGCCGAGCCGGGCGAACACGCGGGCGACCGCCTGGATCTCGACCAGCATGTCCTCGACCGGTGTGAACTCGGAGAGCACCTCGGCCTGGTGGGGGACGGTGCCGAGCCCGCCGCCGACGACGACCTTGAAGCCCTTGCGCCCGTCGACGACCTTCGCCACGTAGCCGGCGTCGTGGAGCTGGACGAGTCCGCACGCCTCGGCCTCGCAGCCGCTGAACGCGGGCTTGAACTTGCGGCCGAAGTCCTGCACGTCCGGGTGGCCGAGCAGGAACAGCATCAGCGCCTTGGCGTAGGGCGCGACGTCGAACGCCTCGGTGTGGCACACCCCCGCCAGCGGGCAGGCGGTGACGTTTCTGATCGAGTTGCCGCAGGCCTCGCGGGTGGTGACGCCGACCGCGGCCAGGCGCCGCATCAGGTCGGGGGTGTCCTCGATGTGGACGAAGTGGAGCTGGAAGTCCTGCCGGGTGGTGACGTGCAGGATCTCGTCGGAGTACTCCTCGGCGCAGTCGGCGACGACCTCGAGCTGCTCGGGGGAGAGCCCGCCGAACGGGAGCTTGATGCGCTGCATGCCGGGGGCGTCCCAGACCGTGTCCGGGCCCTTGGTCGGCTTGTCCTCGAATGGCAGCTCGCGGGTCCCGAAACCGTCGTGACGCTTGCCGTTGTCGTAGCGCTGGCCGTACACCCCGCGGCGCAGTCGGGTCTCGGCGAAGACCTTCTCGTCGATCTTCTCCTGCTGGCGCAGCTCCATCTGGGCCTGGAAATGGTCGATCTCCTCGGCCCAGTCCGGGTCGATACTTCCCTCGAGGAGGGTGTTCCAGGCGTTGACTGCCATCGTTGACTCACAGCGTCGAAAGCGGCGTGTACTACTGACCGGGCCCAGTGTTCAGCCCCACGGCAGGTTGCGACGATCCGGACCCGTGGAAACCGTGCCATGTGTCGCAGGCCGCAGGCGGGCCCGCGTCCGTGCGCCCCACGGTAGGGCGTCGACGATTCCGCACCCATAGCGGAGCAGCGCCGTTGCGTGAGGGTCCGGTCCCGTCCGGCCCGCGGGGACACTCAGGGCAACACGGCCGCCGGCACCCCTGCCCACCGGCACTGCTCGATGACGCTGAAGGCATCCACGGCGGTTTCAGTGCCTCGCCGGCGTGGCGGTGATCTCGCACGCCCGTTCGCCGCGCAACCGGCTCCGCAGCGCCACCGCGAGCAGCACCAGCGCGGCGATCGCGAACACCGGCTGGACGGGAGCGAACCAGCTCATCGCCCCCGAGGTGCCCAGGGCGAGCACGACCAGCTTGTTGCAGACGGGGCAGCCCACGGCGAAGAACGCCAGCATCCCGCCGATGCCGCCACGTGTCGCCGCGGTGTCCGCGTCCTCGGCCGCCGTGCCCGCGCGGTCGTCGCGCACATAGGTGGCCAGCAGCAGGCCGGCGAGCACCGCGGTCGCCAGCCAGACGGGGACGTTCCACCACTCAACCGGCATCATCCGTCGGAACCACGGATTCGGCACGATCTCGGTCGGGAGGCCGATCGCGAGCGCGGTGACGACCGCGCCGGCGGTCGCGGCGACCCATCGCCGCACGCCCCACGATGCCATGTCCGCTCCTACTCCTGTCGAAGCCCGGCCGCCACCACGGTGCCGGAGAAAAGTCCGGACGATATCCTCGGACGCTACCCCACCCTGCTCGCCCCCGGAGCACCCATGCCTGCTGCCTCCTCACCGTCGTCCGCCCGGGCCCGCCCGCTTCTGGTGCCCGCACTGGCGCTCGTCGTCGTGGTGGCACTGGCCATCGCCGCCTTCGCGGGCACCTCCGATGACGGTGACGGCGGCGGTGACGCCGGCGCGGGAGGGACCGAGGCTGACGACGCCCGCGCGGCCGGTGAGGCGCTCGCACACCGCGACCCCGACGACCCGCGCGCGCTCGGCGACGTCGACGCGCCCGTCGTGATGATCGAATGGTCGGACTTCCAGTGCCCCTTCTGTGCCAGCTTCGCCCTGGAGACGATGCCCGACCTGGTGGAGGAGTACGTCGAGGCCGGCGTGCTGCGCTTCGAATGGCGTGACTTCCCGGTCCTCGGCGAGGACTCCTTCACGGCCGCGATGGCGGGTCGCGCCGCCGCCGAGCAGGACGCCTTCTTCGAGCTGCACGACGAGATCTTCGAGCGTGAGTTCGAGCGCAACACCGGCGAACTCTCGGTCGAGTCGCTCACGGAGCTCGCGGGTGACCTCGGACTCGACACCGGACGGTTCGAGCAGGACATGCAGGACCCCGAGCTCGAGCAGGCGGTCCGCACCGATCTCCAGACCGGCCAGCAGATCGGCTTCACCGGCACCCCGGCGTTCGTGATCAACGGGCGGTCGATGGTCGGCGGCCAGCCGACCGACACCTTCCGTCAGGTCATCGAACAGGCCGCCGAGGAGGCGGGCGCGTGATCGAGGTCGGCTACCTCGCCGCCTTCCTCGGCGGGGTGCTCACACTGATCAGCCCCTGTGGGGCACTGCTGTTGCCCTCGTTCTTCGCCTACGCCTTCGGCAGACCCACGGCCCTCCTCGCACGCACCGGGGTCTTCTATCTCGGTCTCGCCACCACGTTGGTGCCGCTGGGGATGGGCGCCTCGCTGGCCAGCCGACTGTTCTTCGGCCACCGCGACGAGCTGATCCTGTTCGCCGGCTGGCTCGTCATCGTCCTCGGCCTGGTGCAGATCTTCGGCGGGGGGTTCGCACTGGGCGTCGCCCAGCGGGCCCAGGGCCGCTTCTCGGGCCGCACCGGCACCGGCGCGGTCTACGGGCTCGGCGCCGTGTACGGCCTGGCCGGCTTCTGCAGTGGCCCCATCCTCGGCGCCGTACTCACCGTGGCGGCCAGCGACGGCCGACCGCTGCACGGCGGGGCGCTGCTGGCCGTCTACGCCCTGGGGATGGCCGGCCCGCTGTTCCTGCTGGCACTGGGCTGGGACCGGCTCGAACTCGGTAATCGCACCTGGTTGCGCGGCCGACCGCTGCGCCTGGGACCGGTGCGGCTACACAGCACCTCGCTGGTCGCCGGGTTGCTGTTCATCGGCGTCGGCGTGCTGTTCCTCACCACCTCGGGCACGACCGGTGGCGTGCCACTGCTCCCCGACACGTTCGCCGTCGAACGCGCGGCTCAGGAGTGGCTGACCCGGCTCAGTGGCCGGTTCCCCGACCTCGCGGTGCTCGGTGTCGTCGGGGTCATCGCCGCGGTGGTGCTGATCCGCCGGGCGCGGCGGCCCCGGCCGAGCGACGAACCGGACGCCGACGAGCACGACCCGACAAGACCGACATCGGACCGCACGCGACGCTGAACCGCGGCCGGCTACCCACAGCGGGACGGCAATCGCCGCGCCGATCGAACGCCCCCTTCGAGTGCGACCGGCAGGATCGCGAGGGCGATCGCGTGTCGGGGGCTGAGATCGAGCCAGCGAATGGCCCCTGTGGCCGGATCGTTGCGGCCGGACCGGGGTCTGGGGTCGAGGACGGTGGGCTCCAGGACGCCGAAGTCGTGGAACGACATGCGCATGCCGACTCCGGCCGCCTTGGCCAGCGCCTCCTTGCCGGTCCACAGACGCACGGCCAGTGGGCCCGTCTCCGTCCCCGGTGCCCGGCACGCGGCCACCTCAGGCGCCGTGCACCAGCGTCCGAGGGGCGGCAGCCAGTCCCGGTCGAGGCGTTCGATGTCCACGCCGACCTCCACGTCACGGCCGGCGGCGACGGCCACGGCGTCGTGGGTGTGCGAGAGGCTGATCGACCAGCGCGTCATGGGGGCCACCCGGGGCCGACCCGTCCGGTCCGCCGTGATCTGGAACGTGGTCGGGTCTGCGCCGAGAAGGTCCGCCAGCAGGCGGCGCAGGGTCGCGTGCGCGACCACGAAACGGGCCCGGGCGCCCGGGTGGCGGATCGTGGTCGACCGGTGGCGCTCGCCGGCGTCGAGGACCGCCTCGTCCTCAGGACGGTCCCACACGCCGATCCCGGACCAGCGCACGGCGACCTGCGGGCTCATGCGGGCGGGACCGGCTGTCGACCGAGCAGGTAGGCGACCGTGTCGTCCAGGGTCCGCATCTTCGGGTAATCCCGCTCCGGGATGCTGATGCCCAGCCGTTCCTCGAGGTCCGCGGTGATGTTGAGCAGGTCCATGGAGTCGAGGTCGAGCTCGTCCCCCAGGTCACCGCTCGCGTCGACGTCGGCGAGGTCCGCCTCAGGTGCGACCTCGCCGATGGCCTCCAGCACCAGGCTCCGCATTTCGGCGTCGCTCATAGGTTCTCCGGTTCTCGTAGTCGTGCGGCGATCGCCGCCAGGAACAGTGCCCCACGGTGACCGTCACTCGCCCGATGGTCGGCCGCGAGGGTGAGGTGGATGGATCGCCGCGAACCGATCATTTCCTCGGCGGCCCACGGTCGCTCGGTGATGGCTCCGGCACCCACGAGCGCGACCTGGGGCGGTTGGATGACGCCGTAGACGGTCTCGACCCCGGTATCCCCGAGGTTGGTGACCGTGATCGTGCCGTCGCTGAGTTCCGTGCCGCGCAGGCCTCCACGGCGTGTTCGGGCGACGAGGTCACGCAGGGCCTCCATCAGCTCGTCCAGCGACTTGGTGTCGGTGTCACGGATGGCGGGGGCGAGCAGGCCACCGCGGCGAAGCGAGATCGCCACGCCCACGTGCACGCCGTCACCGCGACGGAAGGCGTCCTCCTCCCAGAAGCCGTTGAGATCCTCGAACTCCGTGCAGGTCGACGCCACCGCCTTCAGCAGGAGCACGGCGGGCAGGAGTCGGTGCGCCGCCGACCGCTCGGCGTT
>SLRZ01000263.1 GCA_007130695.1 Nitriliruptoraceae bacterium | reverse complement strand
TCAGCCGGTGGGGCGTCGAGGAGTTCGTCGCCGAGGACGTGATCGTGCTGCGCAACATCCTCGAGGACGAGGACGCCCGCCGCACGATGCAGATCCTGAAGTTCCGGGGCACCACCCACCGGAAGGGCGAGTTCCCCTTCGCCATCATCAGCGGTCGCGGGTTCGTGGCCCTCCCGCTCTCCGGTGGCGACGAGGTCGACCTGCGTGCGCCGTCCGAGCGCATCGACGCGGGCAACCCCGTGCTCAACGAGATGTGCGGCGGCGGCCTGTTCCAGGACTCGATCACCCTGATCTCGGGTGCGACCGGCACCGGCAAGACGCTGGCGGTCACCGAGTTCGTGCGGGGCGCCGCGAGTCACGGCCAGCGGGCGCTGTTGTTCGCGTTCGAGGAGAGCCGCGAGCAGTTGATCCGCAACGCCGAGGCATGGGGCATCGACTACGAACAGATGGAGCGTGACGGTCTGCTGAAGATCGTCGCGGTCTACCCGGAACTGGCCTCCCTGGAGGAGCACCTGGTCTCGATCACCGACGCGGTCGAGTCGTTCAGACCGCAGCGCTTCGCCGTGGACTCCCTGACGGCACTGCAGCGCGCCTCGACGGCCCGCGGGTTCCGTCACTTCGTCATCGGCATCACCTCCATGCTCAAGGAGCAGCAGGTCACCGGCATGTACACGGCGACCACGGCGAGCCTGCTGGGTGGCGCCTCGGTCACCGAAGCCCACATCTCCACGCTCACCGACGCGATCATCCTGCTGCGCTACGTCGAGATGCCGGGCGAGGTCCGGCGCGCGATCTCGGTGCTGAAGATGCGCGGTTCGGCCCACGACACGTCCATCCGCGAGATGCACATCAGTGATGCGGGCATGCAGATCGGCGAACCGATGCGGGAGGTCACGGGCGTGCTCTCCGGAACGCCGCAGCAGGCGGACGGCGCGGGCGGGCCCGCCGGCGCGAGCAGCGGGGGACGCCCGTGAGCGACCGAGACCAGGCGCCCCGGCTGGGCCGGGACGAGCCACCGCAGGTCGTGCTCGAACTGCGGCTGTACGTCAATGCCGCCTCCCCGGAGTCGCTGCTCGTCGAACGCAACCTCCGCGCCCTGTGCGACGAGGCCGGCCTGCGCTACACGGTCGAGATCGTCGACGTCACCGAGGACCCGGAGGCTGCGGAACGGGACCGCATCGTGCTCACCCCCACCCTGATCCGGCTCACGCCCCCGGAGATGCGGGTGGCCGGTGACCTGTCCGACACCGAGGCGGCGCTCGACGGGCTGGGTCTGCGGGTGTGGGGCCAGTTGCGAGAGCACCACCAGGCGCCGCCGGCCGGGGCCTGAGCCCACCCGCACCGCGGTTTGCACGGTTTGCACTTCGTTGGAAGGCGCTGTTCGGGTGGCGCGTTGGACACTACACATCCCGCCGTAGCCGTCCCGAGAGGTCCCAAAGTGGTCCGCCCCGTCGTCGATCGCCGTGAGCCCCTGACCAACGACGAGATCGGTCGGTACAGCCGCCACCTCATCATCCCCGAGGTGGGCATGGAGGGCCAGGAGCGCCTCAAGGCCTCGCGGGTGCTGCTCGTGGGCACCGGTGGGCTCGGCTCACCGCTGGGGCTCTACCTCGCCGCGGCCGGGGTCGGCACGATCGGCATCGTCGACAACGACGTCGTCGACGCCTCCAACCTGCAGCGCCAGATCATCCACACCACCTCGATGATCGGCCGGCACAAGCTCGACTCGGCCGAGCACGCGATCCACGAGATCAACCCCAACGTCGAGGTGATCAAGCACGCGACGTTCCTGACCTCCGAGAACGCGCTCGACATCATCGGCGACTACGACCTCGTGATCGACGGGACCGACAACTTCCCGACCCGCTACCTCGTCAACGACGCCTGCGTGCTGCTGGGCAAGCCCAACGTCTACGGATCCATCTTCCGGTTCGAGGGGCAACTGTCGGTCTTCTGGGCAGAAGAGGGCCCCTGCTACCGCTGCATGTTCCCCGAGCCCCCGCCCCCGGGCATGGTCCCCAACTGTGCCGAGGGTGGCGTGCTGGGCATCATCTGCGGCTCCATCGGGTCGGCGCAGGCGACCGAGGGCATCAAGCTGCTCACCGGGATCGGCGACCCCACGATCGGCCGCCTGGGCCTGTACGACGCGCTCGAGCAGTCTTGGATGTGGGTCAAGGTCAACAAGGACCCCGACTGCCCGGTGTGCGGCGAGAACCCCACGGTCACAGAACTCATCGACTACGAGGAGTTCTGCGGCGTGCCGGCACACGACCGTGAGGAGGAGTTCGACGGGCAGGCCGACCTCGAGATCCTGCCCACCGAGTACGTCGAGATCGCCGACAAGCCCGACGTCGAACTGCTCGACGTGCGCGAGCCCCACGAGTACGAGATCAACCGGATCCCGAACTCCGTGCTCATCCCCAAGGACGACCTCGCGGGCCGGCTCGGCGAACTCGACCCGACCAAGACCTACGTCGTGCACTGCAAGTCGGGCGTGCGTTCGCTGGAGTCCACCAGCCTCCTGCGCGGAGCGGGCTTCAAGGCCCAGTCGATGCGCGGCGGGATCAACGCCTACGCCCGGCAGGTCGACGACTCGATCCCGACCTACTGAGCCCGGCGCGTCAGCGTTCGCCGCGTTCGATCTGGGTGTAGAACACGGCCGCCTCGGTGCGCCGGTGCATCCCCAGCTTGGCCAGCAGGTTCGACACGTAGTTCTTGACCGTCTTCTCCGCGAGGTGCAGCTGTTCGGCGATCTGCCGGTTGGTCATGCCCTCGGCGATCAGTCCGAGGATGCGCCGCTCCTGGTCGGTGAGGCTCTTGAGCCGGGGGTCCTCCTCGTCGCCGCGCCGGAGACGTTCGAGCACCTTGCCGGTCAGGGCCGGGTCGAGCAGCGAGTCGCCGGTCGAGACCCGTCGCACGGCGTCGATGAGATCGTGGCCCCGGACGTCCTTGAGCAGGTAGCCGGCGGCGCCGGCCATGATGGCGTCGAACAGAGCCTCGTCGTCGCCGAAGGAGGTCAGCATCAGGCACGCGATCTCCGGGTTGCGCGCCCGGACCTCGCGGCAGACCTCGATGCCGTTGCCGTCGGGCAGGCGGACGTCGAGCACGGCGACATCCGGCACCAGGTTGGCGATGCCCGCCAGCGCCATGCCCGCGGTGGACGCGTCCCCGACGACGTCGATGTCGTCCTCGGAATCCAGCAGTTCCTTCAGCCCGCGACGGACCACTTCGTGGTCGTCGAGCAGGAAGACCCGGATGGTCACGTGGCGTCCTTGTCGTCGGGCCGGGGGAGGGTAGTGAGGGCCCGTGCCGGAGGCCCACCCCCTCGAGACTAGGCTGTCCCACGCCCCGACCGTGTCAGGAGTTGTCGCCCGTGCAGGACCCGAGGCTCTCCCGGCTCCTCGACGCCGTACTCGCCGTCGCGGGCGACCTCGACCTCGAGACCGTGCTCGCCCGGGTCGTGGACGCGGGCTGCGCGCTGGTCGACGCCCGCTACGGGGCGCTGGGGGTGATCGGCAACGACGGACAGCTCGACGCCTTCGTGCACCAGGGCATCGACGACGCCACCGCGGAGCGCATCGGCCACCTGCCCGCAGGTCGCGGGATCCTGGGCCTGCTCATCGACGAGCCCACACCGCTCCGTCTCGACGACCTGAGCTCCCATCCGGCCTCGTACGGCTTTCCCGACAAGCACCCGCCGATGCACGCGTTCCTGGGCGCACCGATCCGTGCCGGTGGCGAGGTGTTCGGAAACCTCTACCTCACCGAGAAGGTCGGTGGCGGCACGTTCACGGAGGAGGACGAGGAGCTGGTCGTCGGTCTCGCGGCCGTGGCCGGCGCCGCGATCCAGAACGCCCGGCTCTACGACGACCTCCGGCAGCGCCAGGCCTGGCGTGACGCCGTGCTGGAGGTCACCACGGCCGTCCTCGCGGGTGACCCCACCGCCGCGGTGCGCGTCCGCGTCACCGAGCTGGCCTCCCACCTCGTGGCGGGGTCGGGGGCCTGTCTCGTCGAGCCACACGGCGACGAGGGGGTCTGGGTGCTCTCCAGCGTCGGTGGGGCCCCGCCCGTGGGGTTCCTCGCCGGGAGCGGCCGGGTGTGTGACGTGGTCCTCGACGGCGGCGACCTCGAACGGGTCGAGCACGATCCCCTGTTCGACGGACCCGCGATGTGGATCGCCCTGCGGGAGCAGGACGCGGTCGTGGCCGCGATCGGGGTCACCCGCCCCACCACGTTCGACGAGCACGACGAGCAGCTGCTGTACTCCTTCGCCTCCCAGGCCAGCCTGTCCCTCGCCCATGAGCGGGCACAGTCCGACCTCTACCGGCTGGGGCTGATCGAGGACCGCGAGCGCATCGGCCGGGACCTGCACGACACGGTCATCCAGCGGCTGTTCGCCACGGGCCTGTCGCTGCAGGCCGCGGTGCGGCGGGCGGAGGGACGCCCCGACCTGGCCGAGCGGCTCAACCGGGCCGTCGACGACATCGACGAGACGGTGCGCGAGATCCGCTCGACGATCTTCGCGCTGCAGTCGTCCCCCGACGACGCCCGTGGCCTGCGCCGCGACGTGCTCGCGGTCGTCGACGAGCTGACGCCGTTGCTGCCGCGCACCCCACGGGTGCGCTTCGACGGAGCGGTGGACGCCCTGGTGCCCGATCACATCGCCGAACAGGTCGTCCCGGTGGTGCGGGAGGCGCTGACGAACGTCGCGCGCCACGCCGCGGCCGGCGACATCGAACTCGAACTCTCCGTCGACCTCATCGAACTGCGGGTCCGGATCGCCGACGACGGCCGTGGCCTGCCCGACGACATCACCCCGGGTTTCGGGGTGGCGAACCTGCGGCAACGTGCCACCGCGCTCGGCGGTACCTCGAACATCGGCAGCCGGCCGGACGGCACCGGCACGGTCGTGGACTGGGTCGTGCCCGTCCAGTGACCGTGGCCCGTCGGCGTCCCACGGTGGGGCTACCGTTGGGTGGGCACGAGCGGACGACCGGGAGGGCCGCGTGCTGGTCCTGTACTTCGACTACGCCTCGCCCGCCAGCGCGGTCGCGGTGCTGCGCCTGCAGGCGCTCGCCGATGAGGGTGTCCCCGTCGGGTTCGCGGGCATCGATGTCCTGGGTCTCGATGCCGCCCTGCCGGTCACGCTCGACCAGCTCGAGGAGCTCGAGCGCTGGGCCCCCCGGGCCCGGGAGCTCGGCCTGGACATGCGCCGCCCGCCCGTGCGGCCCGCGACGCTCGGGGCGCACCTGGTGGGTGCGCTGGCGGTCGACCACGACCTCGGGGCCGCCTGGCGATTCGCCGCGCTCGAGGCCTACTGGAGCCGGGGCGTCGACCTCGGCGACCACCGGCGGCTGCTCGAGGTCGCGGTCGCGGCGGGTCTACCCCGGGACCTCGTGGCCCAGCGACTGGCGGACCGCGCCCGGCACGCCGAGCTGCGGCGGGCCATGACGGCGGAGCGCGGCCGTGGGGTCGGAGGCGTCCCCGTGCTGGAGGCACACGGCACGTTCGTGCCCGCGGACCTCGGTGACGAGGATCTGCGCGGCCTCGCGGCCCTGTGAGGCGACACGGCGGTGGGCGATGACGGACGCCGAGCCCCCGATGGAGGGCGACGGGCCCGCCGCGCTGTCGCACCGCCGGCTGCGGGAGGGGCTGCTCGCCTGGGGCGGCACGCGGCCCCGGGCCCCCGCCGGCCTCGCGGAGGAGCTGCGTGCACAGCTCGAGGCCGGGTTGGCCGCGATGGCCGTCGACGACGCCGTGCGCGACCGGCGTGACGGGACCCTGTGGGTCACGCGATCGCTGCTCGAGCGCGTCGTCTGCGACGGCTACCAGCTCGACCCCGAACCCTTCGAGCACTCCCGGGCCGGCGCCCGTGGGAGTCTCGTGCACACGGCGATCGACCGGGACTGGGGCTCGGACCGGTCCCGGCCGCCCGCCGAGGTGGTGGACGCCGCCTTCAGGGAGCTCGCCAGCGACCGCCCCGGCGACCCGCGCGGTCTGGCCGCCTGGCTCAACGCCCGACCGCCGGCCGAGACGGCGGAACTGTGTGAGGAGGCGTCGGTGCTTCTGGCGGGTTTCCGGGAGGTGTGGCCGCCGTTGGGGGAGCTCGACGTGGTCGCCCGGCCCCGGCTCCGGCTCCCGTTGGCCGGGGGCCGGGTGATACTGGCCGGCGTGGCGGGTGTCCTGCTGCGCAGCCCACACCGCGACGAGCGCTGTCGGACCCTGCTCGTCGACCTCAAGACCTCGCGGCCCGACGCCACCCGTGACCGGATGCAGCTGCGCTTCCTCGCCCTGCTCGCCACGCTCGCGGACGGCCGACCGCCCTTCCGGTGGGCGACCCACTACGTGATGGAGGGCCGTTCGGAGTGGGAGGATCTCGATCCCGCGCCGCTGCACGCGGCGGGACGGTGGGTCCTCGATGCCGTCGCGCAGGCGGTGCGCCTCTCGTCGCCGGGGCCGGTGGCGGAGGAGCTCGCGGCCGGGGACTGGTGCCGCCGCTGTCGCCGCGAGGACACCTGTCCGGTGGCGGCAC
>SLRZ01000027.1 GCA_007130695.1 Nitriliruptoraceae bacterium | reverse complement strand
TCGTCGTCCATGCCGAACACGTAGCCGCCGAGGGCGGTCACGATCGGGTAGTTGTGGTACGGGTCGGCGGGCTCGGTCGGCCAGACGATGCCCTGCTCGACCTCGCCGTCCTGCAGTTCGAGGGCGGTCTGCTCGACGTCCTCCCAGGTCGCGGGCGCGTCGGGAACCAGGTCGGTGTTGCGGAACAGCGCGACGTTCTCGAGCGCGTACGGCAGCCCGTAGTTCACGCCTTCGAAGTTGAAGCCCTGGACGGCCACGTCCTCGAGGTCCTCCTCGATGCCGCTGATGTCGACCTCGGCGACGACGCCGTTCTCGACGAGTTCACCCAACCAGTCGTGGGCGCCGATGATGATGTCCGGTCCCTCGCCCGCGGGCCCGGCGACGATCAGCCGCTCGCGGATGTCGTCGAACGGGACCTCCTGGACCGCGACCGACACGTCGTTCTCGTCGCCGAAGTCGTCGGCGAAGGGTTCCAGCACCGGGGTGCGGGTGTCGTCGGCCCAGATCACGAGGTCGGCGTCGGCGCGGACGATCTCCTCGACGTCCTCGTCGTCCTCGTCGGTGTCCTCCTCGTCGACCACTTCCTCGGGAGGCTCGTCGGGCTCGTCCGTGTCGCCGTTACACGCGCTGAGCCCGAGGGCGAGCACGGACGCGATGGCGATCCGCTTGGTCCACTTTGTCATGGGATAGCTCCTGGTGTTCGAAGAGGGTCACCGGACCCACGGGCTGGTCGCAGTGACGTGACCCCGCAGACCGGGGGGAAGAGTCGAAGAAGGCCCCGTTCTCAACCTACGACACCGATCGTAGTCGGGGGCCCGGAGTGGGGGGGAGGCAGAAGGTCCCGGATCGCCGGGCCGGGAGGCCTTTCCGCGCCAGGCTGTCGGCGACGACCCATCTGCGCACCGAAACGGAGGTGACCTTGGCCCCTGGCGAGCCGTGCCCGCCCCGGCCACGGTGTGCGCTGACGACATCAGAAGGTCTGCGACATGCGGGTACTGGTCACCGGAGCACGGGGCAAGGTCGGTGCAGCGGCCGTGAACGAGCTGTTGCAGGCGGGCCACGAGGTCGTCGCCACGGACCGCACCCCACCCCTGCATGAGCGTGACCTGCCGGACGAGGCGCCGTACCGGCAGGCCGAACTCACCGATGCCGGCGCCGTGCACGATCTGGTCCGGGGTGTCGATGCGGTCGTGCACACCGCCGCGATCCCGGACCCGATCCACCACGCACCCCATGTGGTCTTCGCCAACAACGTGCTGGCGGGTTTCAACGTGGTAGAGGCGTGCGTCGCCTGGGGGGTGGGGCGGCTGGTGAACCTCTCCAGCGAGACCGTGCCCGGGTTCATCTTCGCCGAGCGTTCCTTCCTGCCGCCGTACCTGCCGGTCGACGAGCGGACCCCGTGCCGGCCGCAGGACCCCTACGGTTTCGGCAAGCACGTCATCGAGCAGTGGTGCGACGCCGCGACGCGCCGAAGCGATATCGCGATCGTCACGATCCGGCCATCCTGGGTCGCCCACCCCGGCAACTATGAGCGGAACCTCGGGCCGATGGTGCGGGAGCCCTTCGAGTTCTCGCCGAACTTCTGGTCCTACACCGACAACGCCGATCTCGCCTCGGCCATCCGGTTGGCGCTCGTCCAGCCGGTTTCCGGCCACGAGGTGATCTACATCGCCCAGCCCGACAACGCCACCGGTCGTCCGCTGGCGGACCTCGTCGCGGCGACCTTGCCCGCGGGGGCGATCGAGCTCCGACCCACCGACCGTGCAGATGCCTCGGGCATCGACTGCACCAAGGCGCGGCGGTTGCTCGGCTGGGAGCCCACCCGAAGCTGGCGCGACGTCCTCGACGATCACGGTCGCGTCCGCTGACCACGGACGGTGTGCGTGCTGCCCTTCGCCGAGCGGTCGTGGGGCCGACTGCTGCGGCCGCGGAGTCGCGGTCTAGTGTGCGCGGCGCGTGGCTGGGGCACACACGCCGTCGGTCCACGCATGTCCAAAACTGTAGATGGCAAGGGGCAACTGATGCAGAAGACGGTCCGACTGCTCGCACCGCTCGCCGCGGTCACGCTGTTCGCGGCGGCGTGCGGCGACGACGATCCGGTCGTCGAGGGCGGCAACGGCGATGCCAACGGCACCGAAGAAGCAGAGAACGACGATGGTGACGACGGCAGCGACGGCGACGACGGCGGTGACGAGCACGCCGAGGCGGTCTGGGACGGCGAGGAACTCGCCTTCACCGGCGTGACCTGCGGCACGCTGCCCGCGGACGACGGCTACGAGATCCGCGGCCGCATCGACGGCGGCAGCAGCAACCTCCAGGCGCGCTTCACCGCAGACCCCGACGCCTCCGACGGCGACGACATCGTGCTCGCCGACGACACGCCCCACCGCCTCGAGTTGTTCTTCGACGAGGGCGACACGATCGGGGACGGGCGCGCGTTCCGTGCCGATCAGGATGACCTCGCGGCCCTCGACGCGTCCGTGAACCACGTCGCGGGCACGATCCACCTCGACCCCGAGGACAACACGCAGGCGCCCGAGACCCACCCCGACGGCGGCGAGCTCGAGTTCGAGCTCCGGTGCGGCTGAGCCGACGGTCCTGCCGGCGGCTCGGCGGGTCGCCCGGGCCGCCGGCACGAACCCCTTCCCGGCGACGCGACGAAGGCGTAGGGTCGACCTCGATGCGGACTCGTCGGGCCGGCGGCAGCAACCAGGGGTAGCCGGGCGCGGGTCGGATCGGAACGGCGATGCCGGCTGGTGAGGGACACCTGAAGGCCCAGTGGCGCTGGATGCTCGGTGCGGCCGGTGCGCTCAACGTCGTGCTCGCCGCCGGCTTCGCGTTCCAGTGGTCATGGGCGGTGCAGCTGTGGCCGTGGGAGACGGGACGGCTGTCGTACCTGTTCATCGGCGCGATGCTGGCCGCGGTGGCCGCCGGCGCGATCTGGATCGCGGTGTCGGGCGAGACGGCGTCGTTGACGGCCGGCTTCCTCAACCTCGCCGTCATGCTGGGTGGCATCGCGGGCTACCTGCTCGTCAGCGTCCCCGACTACCGCGGGCTGGGGGCGGCAATCGGCGTGCTGGCGCTGGTCAACGTCGGACTGCTGGTGGCCAGCCGCTGGCTGCCGGTCGCCGACTCACGGCCGGTGCCGCCGCTGGTCCGCGGCTCCTACGTGCTGTTCGCCGGAGTGCTGCTGGCCGTCGGGCTCGCGCTGATCCTCGGCGTCGACGGCGTCATGCCATGGCCGGTCGAGCCACCCACCTCGGTGGTGTTCGGGTGGGTCTTCGTCGGCGACGCCTTCTACTTCGCCCACTCGGCGGTGTGGCCGCGCTGGAACGCGGCCCGGGCACAGCTGTGGAGCTTCCTCGCCTACGACGTCGTCATACTCGGCCCGTTGGCGTTGCACCTGACCGCGGTCGGATCGGACCTGCTGCCCAACCTGGTGGTCTACCTCACCGTGTGCGTGTTCAGCGCCGTGCTGGGCGTCCACTACCTGGTGCTCAACCCGCACACCCGGGGCTGGGGGTCGCCGGCAACGGTGGGTCCGGCGGCCGGGTGAGGGGACCGCCTGCCGCCACGGTCACCCGACCGCGGGTTGCCGGGCCCGTACCTCGTCGATGTAGCGGTGCACATCGGGGATGGCGACGGCGCCCTCCCCGACGCTGGACGCGACCCGCTTGACCGAGCCGCGGCGCACGTCGCCGACCGCGAACACGCCCGGTGTGTTGGTCTCGCCCGGGAACGGCGCACGGTCGAGCCCGAAGGCGCCTTCGGGCAGATCGGCGCCGGTGCGCACGAACCCCCACTCGTCGCGGAGCAGTGCGCCCTCCAGCCACTCGGTGTGGGGCTGCGATCCGATCAGGGCGAACACCCCGTCGCTGGTCACCCATTCCCTGCGGCCATCCCGCCGTCCTTTGACCACGACGTGGTCGAACACCTCGGTGCCGCCTCCGTCGACGATCTCGGCGTCGTAGCGCACGTCGATGTTGTGGGTCGCGTCGATCAGCCGGATCAGGTACTCGGACATGCTGTCGGCCAGCGTGGATCCCCGGATCAGCACCGTGACGTGCTCGGCGAACTTGGCCAGGTGCACCGCCGCCTGCCCGGCGGAGTTGCCTCCACCGACCACGATGACGCGCCGGCCCTTCATCGCCGGCGCCTCCGAGGTGGCCGCGCCGTAGTACACGCCCTGCCCCTCCCACGCTGCCAGCGACGGCACCGGCAGCCGGCGGTACTGCACACCGGTGGCCACCATGACCGCGCGACTGCGCACGGCGTTGCCGTCGGAGAGGTCGACCAGGCGGTCCTCGCCGTCGGTACGCAGGCCCACGGCCTCGCGTCCGAAGTGGAACGTCGCCCCGAACGACCAGGCCTGCTGGAACGCGTGGAACGTGAGTTTCCCGCCGGTCACCCCCTTGGGGAACCCGGGGTAGTTGCGGATCAGCGAGCTGCTGCCGGCCTGGCCTCCGACCGACTGCTTCTCCACCACCAGCGTGTCGAGTCCCTCCGAGGCGGCGTTCACCGCCGCGGCCAGCCCGGCGGGGCCGGCGCCGATCACGGTGAGGTCGTAGCGGTGCTCGTCGGTGATGGTGCGGGTCAGCCCGAAGGCCTCGGCGATCTGGATGTCGTCCGGATTCTCGAGCACCTGCGGCTCGGCCGTGAACAGCAGCACGACCACGGGCAGGCGCGGCTCGTCCATGCCGAGGTCGTCGAGCAGCCGTTGCCCCTCGACGGAGGCGGCGTCGGCGAACCGGACCGGGATGTGGTTGCGGGCGAAGCCGTCGCGCAACTCCTGGCTGCGGGCCGAGCGGTCGCCGATCACCCGGACCGTTTCGAACGGCGGGCCCTGCTCGAGCATCCAGTCCTCGAGCAGCTGGCTGACGGCGCTGTGGAACTCCTCGTCGCGGCGGTGCTGCGGGCGCACCAGGTAGTGGTCGATGTCACCGCGGGCCAGGGCGTCGAAGACCTCTCGGGCACGGTCGAAGTCACCCCAACGCACCATCGCCGCACGGCGGGCGGTCGGGTGGCGCCGGCGGACCTGCGCGAGGAACGGGACGGCCGGCTCCTCGCCCTCGCCGGTGTTGACCAGCACGAGCGCGACCTGACGGTCGTCGAACGGCGTCAGGCGCTCCGTGGCGTCGTCGCAGGTGGTGGCGACCACCACCTCGTAGTCGTCGCCGTAGCGTTTGGTGACCTCGGAGGCGGTCGCCTCGCGGGTGTCAGGATCGTGACTGACGATCACGATCACGGGCATGGACTCCGCGGCGGCGCTCATGGCGCACTCTCCCTCACCCGAAGGACTCCCCAAGGACCATACGGGAGGACGGAGATCGCCTCAACGGGTGACCACGCGGCCCACGAAGACGTGGGCGTCGTCGCCGGAGGCCAGTCGGAGGGTCCGCCACCGTCGGAGGCCGGCGGCACGGCCCAACGCATCGAACTGCGCCGGGGTGCGCTCGTGCCCGCCGGGGGTCAGCCCCAGCATGAGCAGGTCGGTCCGCGTCGCGATGTCGTCCCGCGGCCGCTGATGGACACGGCCCTCGACCACCACGACCCGCGCGGCCGGTCCGTCGGGCAGGACGGCGGCGATGTTGGTGAGCAGCCGGATCGCCTCCTGGTCACCCCAGTCGTGCAGGACGTTGACCAGCAGGTACGTGTCGCACCCCCCGGGGACCGAGGCGAACGCATCACCGCCCTGCACCTCCAGGCCCGGAACCCTCTCTGCACGTGCGACGACCTCCGGCAGTTCGAGCAGCACACCCTCGAGGTGCGGGTTGCCCGCCAGGAGGGTCGCCAGCAGCGCGCCCGTCCCGCCGCCGACGTCGCACACACGCCGGCTGCCGGACCAGTCCAGCGCCCGCGCCAGCACCAGGCCGTGCATGCGTCCGCCGGCCGCCATCGCGGCGTCGAAGGCGGCGTGGCGTTCGGGATGGTCGGCCATCCACGCGAAGAACGGTGCGCCGTTGCCCGTCTCGAAGGGGTCGCCGTCCGCCGCGAGGCCGGCGCCCAGCTGTCCGAGTGCCCGGGCGACCTCGGGGCCCGACATGAACTCGACCCAGTCACGCCATCCGCTGGGATGGCCGCGTCGCAGGAACTCGATGAGGGGGGTCGGGCGCACCCGGCCACGCCGGTCGATCCGGACCCACCCGCGGGTGGCGGCGTACCGCAGCAGCCTTCGGAGCCGGTCGGGGGACACGCCCAGTTCCACAGCCAGGGCCTCGATCCCGGTCCGGCCGTGAAGATGCTCGGGGATCCCGACGCGGCACATGGCCACCAGGGCGGCCTGATCCAACCCCCCGAGCAGCCCCTCGAGGATCCGCACCGGTGGCGGTGCGGGCGCACGCACCAGACGGGCCAGCCCCGCCCGCAGTCGGTTCACGGCCGCTGCGGCCGCCGCCGGCGGCATCACGGGCGCACCCAGGACGTCTCGAGTCCGTAGCCGTCCGGGCTCGGTGGTGCCGTCGGGGACACGCTGGTCGACCACGTCGACTCCTCGGGCACGGCCACGTCGCATCGTCGGGCCCTGCCGGTAGCACAGTATGCACCCGGGTGGCTCCCGGGTCACCAGG
>SLRZ01000140.1 GCA_007130695.1 Nitriliruptoraceae bacterium | reverse complement strand
TGCCGGTGTTTTCGATGGTGACGCGGAAGTCGACGGGGTCGTTCTCGGCGTCTGCGGTGTTGGAGTCGGCGAACTCGTTGCCGCCGGCTGCGTTGGCCTTGGTCACGGCCACCGAGAGCTCAGGGTCGGGGCCGGGATCGGGATCGGGCAGCAGCGTGCAGTAGTCGTGGTCACGGTTCCCGGCTGGGTTCTCGTTGTCGAGTGCGAAGTCGGTGATCGTCAGCAGTGGTTCGTTTTCGAGGTTGTCGAGGTCCGCATCGGGGCCGTAGATCTGCTCGCCGCGGAGATCATCGGAGCAGCTCGTGTGGAGCTTGTTGGCATCCAGCCCGTTGTGCCACACGTAGCTGTTGCCACCCGGCGCCGGGTGCAGGGTGTCGCCATCCCGAGCGCTGTCGAAGTCGGTGCCGTCGTCGAACTCGAGGATGAGCCGGTGCACCGTGTGCGGGCCATCTCCGGCGCTGGCAGAGCCCACGCCCAGCGTGACGAGCTGGGCACCGAGCAGGGCAACGATCGCGAGGATCGTGAAGAGCTTGCGTGAATAGGTCTGGGAGTCGTCGATCATTCCCATGGTCCCCATGTGGAGCCTCCGTGGTGTGAACTGTCGCGTGTGCCGGTGTCGGCGCTTGCTGCCACGGCCGGTCTCGCCACTAGCTCCCCTCGGGACCATCCCCAGCTTGGCGGACGGGCGACCGATTGCTCGCCCGAGGATCATCGCTTCCGTGTTACTCGGTTCTCGAGACTCGGAGCCCCTGCCCCAGCCCCGTGCCCCCGTGCGTCGACCCGAGGTCCAGATCGACGCCGTCGTGATCGTCACCGTACGAATTGTCTTCGACCTCGAAAGAGCCAACTCCTCGGCGGGCGAAGGGTTACGGCCGGCCGGCCCCCGGCACCCTCGAGTGGATGTGGCGGATTGCTCACGGTGAGTCATCTCCTCTAACCGACCGTTTCTTTCGATCCGAAAATGTCACGCAAAGCGCACGCTTTGCCACGCAGAGCGCGCGTCTTGGGATCTAACGCCCAGTGACCGACTGGCCACCGGGACTGCAGTCCTATTCACTCTTTTCGCGCGCATAGTGCGCGGTTCGTCCGCCCATGAGTGCGCTCGCGGCATCGGTGCGGCGCGGGCGGCCAGTGCGTCGTGATTGAGGGGCCACGCGGATTGGCCCGGCCCCGATCAGCGAGGCCGCTCAGCGCGACCGCTTGTTTTACACTGTTTCCCTTGCCCCGTCGGGGCGCTTCGGCATGGTCGCGATGACGATCCCCGTTGTGCTCGTCGAGCAACCCGTCCCGGCGATCCAGGAAACGACCGTGTCCACCACCACAGGAGGCGTCTTGACCGGGCCACGTCCCGCGCCGGCAGCCTCCGAGCCGCAGGTGGCCGCACCGGACGGCGACCAGGCGGTCGCCCGTGCGCTGGCGGTGCCCACCCGTGCCGGCATCTACCGCCGCCTGCGGACCGAGGGGCAGCCGCTGACGGCCCGCGAGGTCGCCGACATGTTCGGCCTGCACCCCAACGTCGCGCGCAACCACCTCGACCACCTCGCCGAGGCGGACCTGGTCGTCACCGGCCGCCGCAAGCACCCCGGCGGTGGCCGTCCGGCGAAGGTCTACGTCGCCCGTGAACAGGCCACCGGGCCCACCGAGGTCCAGGTCCCACCCGGCAGCCAGCTCGCCGTGCACACCATCGTCCAGCTCATCGCCGGTCTGAGCGAGCACGTCGACAAGCTCGCCCTGCTCGCCGAGGAACAGGGCCGCAAGCTGGTCGCCGCCGCCGCGGGCAAGGCCGACACCCGCGACTTCGAGGCCGCCGCCGTCGTCGCGGCCGAGGCGCTGCGGGGCGCCTTCCCCGAGGTACGGCTGGCCGAGACCTCCGCCGACGCCGTGGTGGTCGAGGGTCTCGAGGTCGGTCTCAAGCTCGTCGGCGAGGTCGACGGTGACGTCGGCGACGCCCTGGCCACCGGGTTCCTGCGCGGCGCCCTGGCCGCCGCCGGCGCCCCGGCACGGGTGATCGCCCGCGGCGGGGTCGTGCGCGCCGAACTCGACGAGGGCGGCCTGGGCGCGCAGCCCAGTCCCGTTGCCACCGTCGACGCCCGCGGCGAGGGCTTCGACCGCGGCGTGCAGTCGGCGATGCGGGCGATGGTCGGCCTGCGGCCCGGCGACCACCTCGAGGTACTGACCGACGGGCAGGGCGCACCCGCCGCCTACGCCCGGTGGGCCGACCGCGCCGGCCACGAGGTCATCGACGTCGGCCGGGTCCGCGACCTCAAGGGCCGGCCCGCGGTCCGGGTCCTGCTGCGCAAGGCCACCGGGCGCTGACGCGGCACCTGGAGAGGAGCACCACCCATGGGCAGGCAGCTCACCACCGACGAGCAGGGCGACGCGGTCATCGACGTCCGCGGCCCCCGCTTCGGCGCCGCGCTCACCACCGTCGTGCTGGGACTCGCGCTGGTCATCCAGGGTCCCGTCGGGATCGCGCTGGTGACCTGGCAGTGGCTGGCGTTCGCCGTCTCGACGGTGGCCGGCCTGGCCTGGTCCCCGTACGGCAATCTGTTCCGGTTCGTCAAGGCCCGCTTCGACCTCGGCCCGCCCCCGGAAACCGAACCCGAAGGACCGCCCCGCTTCGCGCAGGCCTGCGGGCTGGCCGTGGCCACCGTCGCGCTGGTCGCCTTCGCCGCCGGGGCGACCACCGTCGGCTGGGTCGCCACCGGGGTGGTGCTGGCGTTGTCGGCACTGCTGGCCCTGACCGGGCTGTGCATCGGCTGCGAGCTCTACCTCGTCGGCCACCGGCTGCGCGCCGGACGGGGCCGGACCGGGCAACCCACCGCGGGTGACGGCTCCGCCTGATGGACCCCGTCGTGACCCGCCTGCTGATCGTGCTCGCCATCGTGGCGGGCGCCGGCCTCGTGGGCTGGTGGTGGCAGCGCCGGGACGGGCGCGTCACCGAGACCGCGGCGGCCCCCGGGACCGCCCCCACCTTCGACCGCGAGCAGCTCGCCCAGGTCGGCCTGGAGCTGACCGACGCGCCCGCCGGGGCCGTCCTGCTCAGCTCGCCCACCTGTTCCTCGTGCACCCAGGTGCAGCGCATCCTCACCGAGGTCGCCGAGGTCCGTCCCGGGTTCCGGTGGGTCACCATCGACGCCGTCGAACACCTCGACCTCGCCCGGGCACACCACGTCATGCGGGTGCCCACCCTGTTCGTCGTCGACGCGGGTGGGCACCTGCTCGCCCGCACCAGCGGCATCCCGGCACGCCACGAACTCGAGCGGGTCATCGACCGGACGGACGCGACGGCACGCTGACCCCGGCCTCCTCCGGTCAGGCGCCTCCCCGACCTCGAGGTGCGCCGGCACCCGTACCCTCGGACCACGACCGACCCCGGAGCACGCATGGCCTTCCTGGTACCCGCCGACCTCGTCCGCGTCGACGTCACCGGGACCGAACGCGGCGACTACCTCGAGACGGTGACCTCGCAGCACTTCGGCGACGCCCGTCCCGGTGAGGTCCGCGGCGCGCTGTACCTCGACGCCCACGGGGCCCCGCAGGCCGTGTTCGACGTCGTGGTGCTGCCCGACGAACTGTCGCTGCTCGCGCCCGCCGACCTCGCCGACGAGATCGTGGCAACCCTGGGCGGACGGACCTTCTTGACCGACGCGAAGTTCGCGCGCTCCGACGACGTCGCACTCCACCTGCGGGGCGACGACGCACCCGAGGTGGCCGCCGCCGCCGGCCTCGACGTGGATCCCGGCCGGGCGGCACGCGGGGAGGACGGGCTGCTGGTCGTCGCGCGCGAGGGCGGCAGCGACCTCGTCGGGCCCAAGGACGCGGTCGAGGCGGCCGCCGAGGCGCTGCGCGACGCCGGGGCGGGCGACGGCGGCCCCGACGACTACGAGGCCTGGCGGGTCCGGGCCGGCGTACCGGCCTGGGGACGGGAGATCGTCGCGCCGCACCTGCCGGAGGAACTCGGGCTGCTGCCGACCCACGTCCACCTCGACAAGGGCTGCTATCCGGGTCAGGAAGCCGTGGCCCGCATGTGGATGCTCGGGCGTCCGCGCCGGCGCCTGGCCGTCGTCGACGTCGAGGGCGAGGGCGTCGCCGCCGGGTGGGAGACCGGCAGTGGGCGACGCAAGGCGCGGGTGACCTCGGTTGCTCCCGACGGCGGGCAGGCCCTCGCGTTCGTCCCGGGCGACGCCGCGGCAGGCGACCGCCTCGGCGACGAGGACGGACCGGCGGTGGCGGTGCGGCGCCTGGTCGGCGACGGGCTGCCCGTGCCCGGGCACAACCCGGCGATGTCGCGGCGCCGCGACTCGCGCTGACGGCGTCCGTCGGCAGGCCCGGTGCCCGGGGACCTCGGCGACTCGTGACGCCGCATGGGGCGGGCACCGGCCCGTCGCGATTCGCGGCGCATCGTGGTCGGGCAATCACGGTCCGTGGGCGCTGCCGGTGATAGCATTCCCGCCGCGAGGCTGCTGACACTGGGGTCGATGCGGCTCGCGTCCGGTCGCCCGGTCCTGCGTCGTCACGCACGTCGCGCCGCGGCGACGTCAACCGACAGGGGCGTCGGTGGCATCGGCGCCCTCATGACCACGGGGCGTCAATCGGCGTGCCGATGAAGGGGCAGTTCCATGCGGTTCACACGTTCCATACCCATCGTGGCAGCGTCTGCGCTGCTGCTCGCCGGCTGCGGGTCCGACGACGCGCAGGAGCTGATCGACCAGGCCGCGGAGTCGATTCCGGACGAGGACGACGCCGAGCCGGACGAGGGTGACGAGGGTGATGGCGGGGAGAGCGAGCCGGACGAGGTGGTCAGCATCGACGACGGCACCGTCGACGTGACCGTCCACTACGGCGGCCTCGAGTACACCATCGCCGGCTACGAGGTCGTCGACCTCGACGCCGAGGCGTCCCCCGACGGGGAGGTCGACCGGCGCGTCCAGGGCCTCGAGCTCGTCTTCGACGTGTCCGTGTTCAACCCGGGCTCCGACACCGCGAACCCGTCGCCCGGCGTGACGATGGAGTGGGACGAGGGCGACACCGGCAACGTGATCGCCGTCTCCGGCCAGCCGGACTTCCGCCAGGTGCCCGGTGACGCGTCCAGCTCCGGTGAGATCAGCGTCAGGATCCCGCCCGACGACCTCGAGGTGTACGACGCCGACTCGGCCCGGCTGCTGCTCGGCCAGGACGGCCACAACCGCGCCCAGGTGCCGGTCGGTGCCGACGCCGAACTCATCGACCGGTTCCCTGTCCAGCAGGAGCAGCTGATCGGGGAGACGCTCGACGTCGGTGACGTCCTGGTGACCATCGACGCCGCCGAGGTCCGCTGGGACGCCGGGGGCGGCTCGCACGTCGAGAACGGCATCGCGCTGTTCGAACTGACCTACACGATGGACAACCCCGACGGCAGCCAGTCGTGCTCCACCCGTGGCGAGGGCGCGTTCGCGCTCA
Source organism: Nitriliruptoraceae bacterium (assembly GCA_007130695.1). Lineage (GTDB taxonomy): Bacteria > Actinomycetota > Nitriliruptoria > Nitriliruptorales > Nitriliruptoraceae > SKLC01. Next base: position 1,146 of record SLRZ01000140.1, on the reverse strand, counting down.
CGCTGCCCAACGGTGAGGGCATCACCGACCTCGGCGTGACGGAACGGTGTGTGCGCGGCGGCGAGACCGAGACCGACGTGCGGACCGGCTTCCACGTCGAGGAGGACTTCGCCGGCGACTACACGCTGCGCCACGAGCGCGGTGACGACACCGACGAGATCACCTTCGAGCTCGTCGAGGGTGACGGTTCCCCCGCGGACGAGCGCGAGACCCGCTGACCCGCTCCACGGGCTCCCGGACCGGGCAGGGTCCGGGAGCCCGCGGTCGTCGTGTCCATCGCCCGGGCTCACGCCCGGATGGGCTTCCGGCGTGGTCCGCTGGTAGCGTCTGCGCGATTTCAACCGGCGTCGCGCTCGCCGTGGCCGTCTCGTGGTTCCCCCACTTCACGAACGTCGCCACCTGCGTGCGCCCGAGGTGCCCCGGCGGACGCCGTCGTGGGTGCGGAGGTGACAAGCGAGATGGACACCGAACTCGTGCCGTGGATCGGCGTCGGCGCGGCCCTGCTGGCCGTCGCCATCGCCGGGATGCTGGCCTCGTCCGTGCTGCGCATGGATCCCGGCAACGACAAGATGCAGGAGATCTCCCGGGCCATCCAGGAGGGAGCCAACGCCTACCTCGGCCGCCAGTACAAGACGATCTTCATCGTCGGGGTGATCGTCGCCATCGTGGTCGGGCTCACCCCGCTGGGATGGCGGACCGCCGTGGCGTTCGTCGTCGGGGCCGTGCTCTCGGGGCTGTCGGGCTACATCGGCATGTTCGTCTCCACGCGCGCCAACGCCCGCGTCGCGGAAGCCTCGCGTGGCGGCGTCGCCAAGGGCCTCGACGTGGCCGTGCGCGCCGGCGCGGTCACCGGCCTGGTGTGCGTCGGACTCGCCCTGCTCGGGGTGACCGGCACCTACCTCGCCTTCGGCCAGGCGGACCTGCACGTGCTGGTGGGCCTGGGCTTCGGCGCCAGCCTCATCGCCCTGTTCGCCCGCATCGGCGGCGGCATCTTCACCAAGTCCGCCGACGTCGGTGCCGACCTCGTCGGCAAGGTCGAGGCCGGCATCCCCGAGGACGACCCGCGCAACCCCGCCACCATCGCCGACAACGTGGGCGACAACGTCGGTGACTGCGCCGGCATGGCCGCCGACCTGTTCGAGACCT
>SLRZ01000197.1 GCA_007130695.1 Nitriliruptoraceae bacterium | reverse complement strand
CCCCAGACTCCACCCGCCGGGCAGACCGCCGGACCTGGACGATTCGGATCCACCGCCCCACCCGGACGACCCGGACCCGCCGCCCGCACCGGACGACCCGGACCCGCCGCCCGCACCGGACGACCCGGACCCGCCGCCCGGCTACATGCGGAAGACGCCGTAGGCCGGGGGTTCGACTGGAGCGTGTGCCGAGGCGGCGAGGCCCATGCCGAGCACGTCACGGGTGTCCGCGGGGTCGATCACCCCGTCGTCCCACAGACGGGCCGTGGCGTAGTAGGGGTGGCCCTGGGTCTCGTACTGCTCCCGGATGGGTGCCTTGAACGCCTCCTCGTCCTCTTGCGGCCACTGTTCACCCCGGGCCTCGAGCCCGTCGCGCCGCACGGTGGCGAGCACGCTGGCCGCCTGCTCACCGCCCATCACCGAGATCCGGGCGTTGGGCCAGGCCCACAGGAACCGGCCGCCGTAGGCCCGCCCGCACATCGCGTAGTTGCCGGCCCCGAACGACCCCCCGATGAGCACGGTGAGCTTCGGCACGGTCGAGCAGGCCACGGCGGTGACCATCTTCGCGCCGTCCTTGGCGATCCCGCCGGCCTCGTAGCTCTTTCCCACCATGAACCCCGAGATGTTCTGCAGGAACACCAGCGGGGTGCGGCGTTGGTTGCAGAGTTCGACGAAGTGGGCGCCTTTGAGCGCCGACTCGCTGAACAGGATCCCGTTGTTGGCCACGATGCCCACGGGGTAGCCGTGGATGCGCGCGAAGCCGCACACGAGCGTGTCCCCGTAGAGCGGCTTGAACTCGTGGAAGCGTGAGGCGTCCACCACGCGGGCGATCACCTCGCGCACGTCGTAGGGCTGGCGCACGTCGGTGGGGACCAGGCCGTAGAGCTCCTCGGGATCGAACGCCGGTGGTTCGGCCTCGTGCGGCCGCAGCCAGGGGTCGGGCTGTTCGAGGGTGCCGACCGCGTCGCGAGCCAGCGACAGGGCGTGACGGTCGTCGACCGCGAGATGGTCGACCACGCCGGAGGTCCGGGCGTGGACCTCGCCGCCCCCGAGTTCCTCGGCGGTGACCTCCTCGCCGGTAGCGGCCTTCACCAGGGGCGGGCCGCCGAGGAAGATCGTGCCCTGGTCGGCCACGATGATCGACTCGTCGCTCATCGCGGGCACGTAGGCGCCGCCGGCCGTACACGAGCCCATCACCACCGCGATCTGGGGGATCCCCAACCCCGACATCCTCGCCTGGTTGTAGAAGATGCGCCCGAAGTGCTCGCGGTCGGGGAAGACCTCGTCCTGCAGCGGCAGGAAGGCCCCGCCGGAGTCGACGAGGTAGATGCACGGCAGACGGTTCTCGAGGGCGATCTCCTGTGCGCGCAGGTGCTTCTTGACCGTCACCGGGAAGTAGGTGCCGCCCTTGACGGTGGCGTCGTTGGCCACGACCACACAGGTGCGGCCCCGGACCCGCCCGATGCCGGTGATGATCCCCGCGGCCGGTGCCTCGTCGTCGTACAGGCCGTGGGCCGCCAGCGGCGAGAGCTCCAGGAAGGGGCTCGCCGGGTCGAGCAGCGTGCGCACCCGGTCGCGTGGCAGCAGCTTGTCGCGGTCCAGATGCCGTTGCCGGGAAGCGGCCGAACCGCCGGCGGCGGCCTCGTTCAGCCGCGCGTGCAGGTCGTCGACCAGTGCGCGGTGGTGGTCCGCGTTGGCGGAGAACTCGGCGGACTCGCGGTCGGTGTTCGTCTGCAGGGTCTTCATGGCCCGCTCCCGGATCGGTTCAACCGACCAGCCGCTGTTTGACCAGGGCCGAGACCCGCGAGCCCTCCGCACGGCCCTGCACGTTCGGCATCACGGCCTTCATGACCTGCCCCATGTCGCCGGGCCCCTCGGCGCCGACCTCCGCGATCGCGGCGTCGACGAGCGCGGCGAGTTCCTCGTCGGGCAGCTGCTCGGGCAGGTAGGCCTCGTAGACGGCCGCTTCGGCCTCCTCGGCCTCGGCCTGGCCTTCCCGGCCGGCGTCCCGGTAGGCGGCCGCGGCCTCACGGCGGCGCTTGACCTCGCTGGCGAGCACCTTCTCCACCTCGTCGTCGGCGACCACCCCCTGGGGGCCGTCGCCCTGTGCGATGGCCTGGTTCTTCAGCGCCGAGACCACCATCCGTAGTGCGGAGGTGCGCTCCTTGTCACGGGCCTTCATGGCGCTCGTGAGGTCGGCGGTGATCTGCTGATGGAGGGACAACGGGGGACCTCGGCGTCGGGTCCGGGCAGCCTACGAGATGCGGGCGGTACGGGGCACGACGTGGTCGCCCGCGGTGGCGTTCACCGGGGCAGTCTGGCGTCGGTGAACCGCACCGCCCCGTCGGGGCGCAGCTCGACGCCCTCGAGGTCCGGGGACCAGGCCCGCACCACGTCGGTGTTGAACAGGTAGGCGTAGGCGACCTCGTCCACGATCGCCCGGGTCGCGGCGACGAGGTGTTCACGACGGACGTCGGGGTCGTGGGCCTCACGGGCCGCGTCCAGCGCCTCGTCGACCTCCTCGTCGGCGAAGCCCTGGAAGTTGCGGCTGCCCTCCGAGTGGTGGGGAGCGTGGAGGAGCTCACCGGGGTCGACGCCACCGCGCCACCCGAGGGCGAAGAGGTCGAAGTCCCCCTCGGCCTGGGCGGTCAGCAGGTCCTCGAGGTCCTCGGTGCGGATCTCCACCTCGAGCCCCACGGCCTCGAGCTGTTCGGCGACGGCCTCGGCGACGTCGGCCGACTCGGGCAGCTCGTCGGTGACCAGCAGCTCGAGGACCTGCGTCTCGAGTCCGACGTCCTCGATGAGTTCCCGGGCACGGTCCGGGTCGTGCTCGAACGGGGTGTGCTCCTCGTACCAGAAGCTGTCCGGGGGGAGGGGGGAGTGGTTCGGCGTGGCGCCCCCGGGTCGGGCCGCCTCGGCGATCTGCTCACGGTCGAGTGCCAGGGCCACGGCCTGTCGCACGTCCACCTCGTCGAGTGGCTCGCGGTCGAAGTTGAAGGCCAGGTGCCAGTACTCCGGTCCCGCACGCCGGGCGAGGTGGACGTCCGCGTCATCCTCGAGGTCACTCATCTCCTCGCCGGGCACCGACCCCACCCAGTGGACGTCGCCGTCGCGCAGCGCCGCCAGTGCCGTAGCGGCGTCAGCGACCCGGAAGTCGAGGGCGTCGACCTGCGGGGCGCCGCTCCAGTGCTCGTCGAAGGGTTCGAGGTCGATGGCGGTGTCCGTGCCGGTGACGAACCGGAAGGGGCCGCTCCCGACGGGCCGTTCGGCGAGGTCGTCGGCGTCGAGGTGCTCCGAGGGCATGATGGCCAGGCGGGGTGAGGCGCCGAGGTGGGCCAGCAGGGCGCCGGTCGGCTCGGTCAGCTGCAGGACGACGGTGTGGTCGTCCTCGGCCTCGATCTCCTCGACGACCTCGAGCCGGCCGGCGTCCACGCCCTCGCCGGCGACGCGTTCGAGCGAGGCGACCACGTCGTCGGCGGTGAGGGGGGAGCCGTCGTGGAAGACGACGTCGTCGCGGAGCTCGAAGGTCCAGGTCAGCCCGTCGTCGGCGACCTCCCACGAGTCCGCCAGCGCGGGCTGTGGCAACAGGTCGTCCCCGAGCCGCACGAGCGTGTCGTAGACCTGGTCGAGGACCATCACCGCACCCTCGGAGGTGGCGGCGTGCGGGTCGAGTTCCTCCACCGGCGCGCTGAGGGCGGCCACCAGGCGCTGGGACCGTGCTGCTTCCACCGGCTCGTCCGGTGGCTCGGGGTCGTCGTCGGTGGCCGGGCCGAGCAGGGCCAGCAGGGCGAACAGCACCAGCAGGGCGACCGCGACGACGATCGTGATGATCCGGGTGTGCTGCCGCATCGTGTCCTCGCCGGCCGGGGGCACCTCAGTGGGGACGGGCCCGGTGCGAGGCTAGGCAGCGGTCGGCCGTGGGGCACGCGGAGCCCGGATTCCAGTGCGGACGCGCGTGGTGACACGAAGGAGGACCCTCCCCGGGAGAGTGGGGAGGGTCCTCGGGGCCGGCCGCCGATGCGGGAGCGTGCTGGCGGCCGGTCGGGTCCGGTACCTGGAACCAGGCCGGGCGAATCGTCGTGTCACGGGGAGGGGATGGACCCGTGACACGAAGTGGGGAACTAGTTGGAGGACTCGTCGGTCGCGGCGTCCGCGATGGTCTCCGCGGACTTGCGGGTGGAGGTCGCGGCGGCCTTGACCTGGGTCGCGGCGGTGTCGGCCTGCTTGCGGCCGGCCTCGGCGGCCTTGTCGGCGGTCTTGCCGAGGGAGGTCACCGCGCCCTTGAACTGGCTGGTGGCGGTGTCGGCCTGGGAAAGGCCGGCCTCGGCGGCGGCGCTGCCGGTCCGTACGACCGACGTGATCGCGCCCTTGACCTGGCTACGGGTGTTGCCCGTCTGATCGAGGACCCGCTTGACGCGCTGGTCGCTGCGGATCTCGTCGGCGATCTTGCGACCGTCGGCAGCCTTGCCGTCGAAGCGCTTCTCGAAGGTGTCGAGGAAGGACTGCAGATCCTTGCTGATGCGGACCCGGACGTCCTTGACGGTCGTCTCGACCCGGGTGGGGACCTCGGTCTTGAGATCCTTGACCCGCTCCGGGGCGTCCTTGGCGGCCTTCTCGACCTCACCGCGCCACGCCTCGATGCGGCTCGGCAGGGTGCGGGCGCGCTCGACGGCGTCGTGGACGACACCGGCGGCGGCGTACCCGACGTCCTCGAACAGGACCTGCGGGTCGCGCTCGAGCAGACGCGGCGACTTCGAGGCCGTCGAGGTGCTCTTGGTCGAGGTGCTCTTGCGGGTCGTGGCCTTCTTGCTGGTGGCCTTCTTCGCCGTGGCCTTCTTGGCCGTGGCCTTCTTCGTGGCGGTCTTGGTGGCGGCCATGATGTGCCTCCTGGGCGTTGTCGTGGACGGTCTTGTGGCCCCTCGAGGCGGTCCGGTGGAGGGACGGAGCGGGAGCCGGGAGAGAGAGCCTTCGTGGAAGGCCTCGGGCACCGTCCCCCCGCCGGACCGCCCTTGGCGGGGTAACTGCTAACAACTGTACGCACGCTTGCTAGCAATTGCAAGCACTCGGGCGGGGCTGTGGTCAGAGCGTGCGCAAAACGCGCATTGAGGCTGCTGACGGGTGTTCTGGGCCGAAAACGGCGACTCCAGCGAACGACCCGTATCAGCCCGAAGCGGCCAGGTGCAGCTCGAGTTCCTCGCCCAGCACCGTCCAGACCGGCCCCATGCGCAGGTCGAAGACCCGATCAGCGACCTCGGCCATCGAGCGCCACCAGGCGGGGTGGCCGGTGCGCAACTCGGCGGGCACGTAGATGTCGACGCACGGTCCGAACGAACGCTCCCCATCGGCCGCCCCCACGATGCGGTAGCCGGCCGCGATGAGCTCGTCGACGGGGACGGGCAGCAGCGAGGGATGGCCGACGGTCACCGTGAGGGTGCGGTCACCCGGGACCACCGGCAGCTGGGTGATCCACCCCGGCCCGCTCGCACGGACGCGCACGAGCACGGAGCCATCCGAGGCTGACGGCAACTCGCGGGCGGGCAAACGGGGCTCCCGTGTGTGGGGGAGGCGCATGTTCGCATCCCTCCCGCGCCGAGTCACGCACCCTCGACCCACCGGGTCGGGGGTCGACCGCCCTACCCTCCGTGGAGCCCACCGCCGACCGATCCGAAAGTCCGTCCTTGGCCGCCATCGCCGTGCTCGGGGCCTCCGGGCTCACCGGTCGGGCCGTGACCGCGGAACTCGCCCGACGGGACCACCGGGTCGTGGCCGCGGCCCCCGACCCCGACCGCCTGCGCACCGTGCTCGACCAGGAGGGGCTGGCCGACAGCGGGATCGAGGTGCGTGCCGCGGCCGCCGGCTCGCCCGGGAGCCTCGACGACCTGCTCGGCGACGTCGACCTGGTCATCGCCCTCGCGGCGCCCTACCTCGAGTACGGGCAGGCGGTGCTCGACGCGGCGCTGCGGGCCGGCGTGCACTACCTCGACGCGGCCCTCGAGCCCCCCTTCGTCGCCCGCGTCCACTCCCAGGACGCCCGGGCCCGGCGGGCCGGGTGCGTACTGGTGTCGGCCGGGGGGTTCCCCGGGGCGCTGCTCGACCTGCTCGCCGGCTCGGCGGTCGGTGCGGTCACCGGCCCCGACGGGGTCCACCTGGCGACCACCTTCCCCTCCCGCGGGGGTGTGCGCGCCGGCGCCGGAGCGACCACCAGGGCCGTGCTCGCCGATCTGCTGGCCCAGCCGATGGAGACGCTGGTGGACGGGGAGTTGGTCAGCGAGCCCGTGGGCGAGGCCCGACGCTTGGCCTGGTTCCCCCGCCCGGTCGGGCTCGCGCACGCCGCCGGCGTCCCCGGGTCGGGACACCTGTCGGTGCCCCGGCACGCACCGCAGGTGCCCACCGTGCGTGAGTACCTCGCCCTGTCGGGCTGGAAGGCCGAGGTGCTGCAACTGGCGGGAAACGCGACCCGCTGGGCCGGTCCGCGACGAACCCTGCACCGGGTCGTGGCCGGCGGGGCCCCGCCGACCTCCCCGGCGACCGGCGACCGGGTGCGCTGGGCCTGCGTGGCCGAGACCCGTGGCGACGAGGGGGTGGCACGGGCCTGGGCCAACGGGCGCAACCCCGTCGACACCACCGGCGCCGCACTGGCGGTCCTCGCCGAAGCGGTCCTGGCCGACCCGTGTGCGGGGGTGCGCGCCCCCGCCGAACTGGCGCCGCCCCACGAACTACTGGACCGACTCAGTGCCCGACGTGAGTTGCGCTGGTCCCTGATCCGTCCCGGGTAGCCCACCCGGTGGGCGAGCGGTGGTGTCACGCCCGGCTCATCCGCGGTCGGCGAAACCGCTGACGACCACCGAGGCCCACACCAGCAGGACCACCACGGTGTTGAAGGCCGTGTGCCACACCGTCGCCGCGAACACCCCGGCCGCCTGACGCTCCTCGGGTTCCCGGTCGACCGCGTCCTCGGGACCCACCCAGCGGCGTGCGCCCGCCGCCGCCCGCCGCGCCCGCCGCGTGGGGCGGAAGACCAGCCGGGCGACCTCCGGTGCCCGCTGCCCGGCCGTGTGGGCCCGCCGGTAGACCCGCGCGTAGAAGGCCCCGGCCACCCCCACGGCCAGGGCGGCGGCCAACGGCACCAGCATGACCAGGTGCACCAGGCCGAAGACGAGCGAGGCCACCGCGACGCGCAGTGCGCCGGCGCCCTCCAGCCCCGCACGGAAGACCTCCTCCTCCACGAAGGCCAGCCAGGGCAGCAGGAACAGCAGCGGCAGGAGGAAGGCGCTCACCCCCAGGATCATGGGCCAGTCCGGCCCGCTCGCCGGCGGTGGTCCGGCCCGCGACAGGCCTTCCTCGACCGGCGCGAACACCGCGTTGGTGGTCAGGCCCACCAGGCGCCCCAGGCCGAGGTCCATGCCGGGGACGAGGGCGAGTAGCGACGTCGCGACGGCGCCCACCACCGCCAGCAGGCCGATCGCCCCCAGCACGTGGCGGGCACCGATGCTGCGCCAGACCGTGACGGCCAGGGCCCGTTCGCGCCACGCCAGTCGGGCCACCCGGGCGAGGGTGACGAGGATCCAGCCGGCGATGGCGAGACGGATGAGGGCCACGTCGGTGAAGGGTAGGCCCGGCCCGTGACGCCGGCCCCGCCCGGTCCGGCGCTCCGGCTCCCTCGGAGCGGCAGGGGACACCGCCCGCCGGGGGACATCCGGTCCGCTAACGTCGGACCCGGTACCGAGCAGTGCCGACGCAGAACACCGTGCAACACAGACAGGAGCGCACCGTGGCCGTCCCAGCCCAGCTCGATGAGACCCGCCAGCGTGCGCGCGAGGTCACCGAAGATCTCCGGGGGCGCTTCGACGAACTCGAGCCACTCGTGCGCGATCGTTGGAATGAGCTCGAGCCGATCCTTCGTGACCGGTGGAACGAGATCGAACCGATCGTGCGTGACCGCTGGGAGGACCTCGAGCCCGTGGTCCGGGAACGCCTCGGGGAGCTCGAACCCGCTGCCCGCCAGGCGCAGGTCGGCCTGTGGCGCGCGCTGCGTGCGCTGTTCGCGGGCCTCGCGGTGCTGCCCACGGTGCTGGTGAGGGCCCTGAAGTTCCTCGCCGGTGGTGCCGACGACGTCGCCGAGCGCGGCGTCGCCGCCGGCGAGCAGGCGATGAAGCGCCGTCGCGCTGGTCGCGGGGTGCGCATGCGCCGTCGCACCCTCGTCGTCACGGTGGCGGGAAGCGCCGCCGTCGGCTTCGTCGTCGGCTGGGTCCTCGGGCGTCGCGCCGCCGAGGAGGAGGCCCACTGGTTCGACGAGGCGACCATGGACGGGGGACGTCCGATCGACATCGATCTGCCGTCCGGCGACGTCTCGCAGGTCGAGTGACCGACCGGCTCCTCGCCGACGACGAGGAGCTCACCGGCGAAGTCGCCTGGGTCGTCTACACCGACACGGACACCGGCTTCGGCGTCGTCGAGCTCGCCCCGGACGGTCCCGGGGGCGCCGCCCGCTGCGCCGGACCGCTGTCGGACCTCGTCGAGGGCCAGACCGTCCGGGTGGTCGGCCGGTGGCGTGAACATCCGCGCCACGGGCTCACCTTCGAGACCGTCTACTACGAGCAGGTCTCGCCGACCACCGTCGCCGGCCTGACCGCCTTCCTCGGCTCCGAGCGGTTCTCCGACGTCCCCGTGCGTGCCCGCGAGCGGGTCGTGACGACGTTCGGTCGTGACACCGGCCGGGTGATCGAACAGCAACCGGACCGGCTGCGCACCGAGGCGGGGCTGGACCCCGACGACGCCGACGCCCTGCACGAGGCCTGGATGACTGGGCTGGCGATGGCCGAACTCGTGCGCCTCGTCGAACCCTGCGGCTGGCCCCTGGAGATCGCCCGCGCCGTCCATGCCCGCTTCGGGGCCCGGGCGGCCGTGGTCGCCCGGGAGCGCCCCTACGACCTGCTGGACGCGGAGCGGGTCCGCTTCGCCCACGCCGACTCGTTGGCCCGCCACCTCGGGGTCGCCGCCGACGACCCCACGCGTCTGCGGGCGGGTGCGCGGGCGGCGGTGGCCGCGGCCCGGCGCGGCGACGGCCATCAGCATCTGCCGACCGACCGGTGTGTCCAGGAGGTCGGCCGGTTGCTGCGGGTCGACGCCCTGCTCGCCGCCGAGGGTGTCGCCGGCGCCGTCACCGAGGGCACGCTCGTGCGCGAGCGCCTGGGCGGCACCGAGGTGGTCACCACCCCCCAGGCCGCCGCGACCGAGCAGGACCTCGCGGACGGACTGGGTCGGCTGCTGGAGGCCACGGGGCGGCTCACCGGGTTCGCGGGGGACGTCGAGCCGTCCGACGAGCTGACCGCCGGGCAGGCCGAGGCCGTGCGCACCGTCTTCGTCGACCCCGTCTCCGTTCTCACCGGGGGCCCGGGCACCGGCAAGACCCGCACGGTCGAGGAGGTGGTGCGCGCGGCCGAGGAGCACGACCTCGAGGTCGCCCTGTGCGCGCCGACGGGCCGGGCCGCCAAGCGCCTCGAGGAACTGGTGGGCCGGCCCGCGACGACGATCCACCGGTTGCTGGAGGCCCGGCCCGTCGAGGGCGGCGGCTTCGTCTTCCGCTACGGCGAGGGCGAACGCCTGCCCCACGACCTGGTCGTGGTCGACGAGGTCTCGATGTGCGACACCTGGCTGGCCGCGCGGCTGGTCGCCGCGGTAGACACCGGTTCGCACCTGCTGCTGGTGGGCGACCCTGACCAGCTGCCCTCGGTCGGACCTGGCGACGTGCTCGCCGATCTGCTGCGCTCCGAGGTGGTGCCGGCCACCACGCTCACCGAGATCCACCGCCAGGCGGCCCGCAGTCGCATCGTCGGGCTCGCCCGGGAGCTGTTGTCCGGCGAGGTGGGCCCACTGAAGGGGGTCGACGGGGACGTCTTCCTGGCCGAGGAGCCACGACGTGACCGCATCGCCGACCGGGTCGTGCAGGCGGTCGCCGAGCGGGCACCCGACTACTTCGACGTCGCCGTGGACGACATCCAGGTCCTCGCGCCGGTCTACCGAGGGCCGGCAGGGGTCGATGCGCTCAACACGGCCCTCAAGGACGCGCTCAACCCCGCGGCCGGCCGCCCGGCGGTGGCCGGGTTCCACGAGGGCGACCGGGTCATGCAGACCCGCAACGACCCGGAGCTCGACGTCGCCAACGGCGACGTGGGACGGGTCGTGGACCTGTCCCGAAGGGACGGATCCCTCCGGGTCGCGTTCCCGCGCGGCGAGGTCACCTACGCCCGCGACGACGCGCGGCACCTGACGGCCGCATGGGCCGTGACGGTGCACAAGTCCCAGGGCGGCGAGTGGCCCGTGGTCGTCCTCGTCTGCGACCGCTCACAGACCTCGATGCTGTGGCGCAGCCTGGTGTACACGGCCGTGACGCGGGCGCGACGGGCCCTGATCGTGGTGGGGCAGGCCGACTCGTTGCGGGCGGCGTCCCGGACCCAGCGGGCGACGGTCCGCCACACCGGGCTGACCCACCGGCTGCTGGCACGTGGCCCGCTACTCAGTCGCGGTGCAGGACCCGGTGCACGATCGGACGGAAGTCCGGCAGCAGGGTGACGAGCAGCTGGGTGCTGAGCCCGGCGGCCAGCAGACGGGTGACCACGTGCTCGCGGTGCTCCTCGACGGGGCGACGATCATCGGCGCGGTCCGCACCCGGGCATCCGGGTGCTCGCAGCTGCGTCATCGTCGGGCCTCTCCTGGGGCGCTGGGTCATCAGCGGCCCCCTCGGCGAACCGGATCCGGACACGTTCACTCGCCAGTCGTCGTGCACCCATGGCCCCTGTTCGTCATCCGGTCTCGGTCGGTTGGGCGGCCTCGGTGTTCGCCTTCTCGTGATCGGCACGGGGCCCGTCGATCTTGATGGTCGGGCGTGGCCGATGTGCGTCAGGGCGCACACTCTGGGCCGGGACGCATGCGGGTCAGCCGACACGGTGTGCCGCCCGCAGGACCTCGCCGCAGTCGCTCGCGCCGGTGCTCGCCGCGAACCAGCACCGCCCCTCAGCGTGCGCGATGCTGCGGCACGTGCGGACCGCGTCGAGCGAGTCGACCAGCGCCGCCCCGAACGCGTCGCGGGCCGTGGTGAGATCGCCCCGGTCCTCGGCGGGTGCGGCCGGGGCCCCACGGTCCTCGAGCAGGCTGAGCCGGTGCGCCAGACGGCACCACTCGGGCCCCTCGTCGACGTCCGCCAGCCGGCAGCCCGCCTCGGCGCAGTCAGCACGGTCGGGGTCGTGCCCGGCCGCCCGGACCAGGCGCCCGGCGGCGGCGACGAGGGTCCACAGATGGGTCCGGGCCAGATCGAGTTCACCGGTCTCCGACCGGGTGAGTCGCTCCGGCGCCCGCATGCGTGCCATGTCCACCTCGTCCACCGCATCCTCGTGGGCGTCCTCGTGCGACGATAGCGTCGGCCGCCGTCAGCTCTGCGTAACCGCCACCGTTGAGGACTTCCGGCGGTGACGTGGGGCGTGCGGGGGTGCACGGCTGGCGTCGCAGCTGGGCGGGCGCCGCGTCAGCCGGTGTTGCGCAGCCCGGAGGCGATCCCGTTGGTCGCCACCAGCACGGCCTCCCGCAGCCGCTGCGCGTCGGGCCCCTCGGGGTCGTCGCGGAGCCGGCGCAACAGGGCGACCTGCACCAGGTGCAGCGGGTCGAGGTAGGGCTCGCGCAGGCGCAGGACCTCGTCCAGCTCCGGTGCGCCCCCGACCACGTGGTCGCGGCCCCGCACCCGGCGCAGCGCGTCGACGGTGCGGTCGTACTCGGTGACGATCCGGGGCAGGACCGCGGAGCGCACGTGGTCGTCGGCCAATTGCGCGTAGTCGACCGCGACCTGCATGTCGGTCTTGGCCAGCGCCATCTCGACGTTGTCCAGGGCGGTCTGCAGCAGCGGCGAGGCGGCCACGAGCGCACGCAGCCGCTCCCACCGCGCTCCCTCGTGCCCCGCCCAGCCGCTGAACGCCGAGCCGAGCCCGTACCAGGCCGGCAGGTTGACCCGGCATTGGGTCCAGGCGAACACCCAGGGGATGGCACGCAGCTCGTCGATGCCGCCCCCGGAGGTCCGGCGGGCCGGGCGGGAACCGATGTTGAGCTCGGGGATCGTCTCCAGCGGGGTGGCCTGGCGCAGGTAGGTCGCCAGCGCGGGTGTGCCGTGGACCAGGTCGCGGTAGGCCGACCTCGCCCGGGCCGCGAGCTCGCCCAGCAGTTCGACGTCCTCCGCCTCGGGTTCATCGTCCTCGGTGGGCTCGACGGTGTGCAGCACCGCGTGCAGGAGCTGTTCGAGGTGGCGGTGGGCGAGGTCGGGGTCGCGGTAGCGCGCCGTGATCACCTCGCCCTGTTCGGTGAGCTTGAGCCGTCCGCGGACCGCCGCGCGGGGCTGGGCGCGGATGGCGGCGTTCGCCGGCCCACCGCCGCGTCCGACCGACCCGCCACGGCCGTGGAAGAACGTCAGGGCCACGCCGTGGGCGTCGGCGACGCGGACCAGTTCCCGTTGGCTGCGGTCGAGCTGCCAGGCGGCGGCGAGGTAGCCCCCGTCCTTGTTCGAGTCGCTGTAGCCCACCATGATCTGCTGGTGCTCGCCCCGCCGGGCCACGTGGGCCCGGTAGGTCGGTTCCTCCAGCAGCGCGTCGAGGACGGCCGGCGCCCGGTCGAGGTCGTCGACCGTCTCGAACAGCGGGACGACGTCGAGGCCGTGGTCGACGCCCGCGTCGCGGGCCATGACCAGCACGCTGAGCACGTCCGAGGCACGTTCGGTCATCGAGATCACGTAGGCGTCGATGGCGTCCGTGCCGATGCGGTCGTAGGCGCGCCGCACCAGGCGGAACAACTCGAGGGTCTCGTTGGTCTCCTCGTCGAAGTCGAGCACCGCCGGCGTGAGCGGCCGTGTCTCGGTCAGTTCCCGGGCGAGGATGGCCAGCCGCTCCGACTCGTCGATGCCGTCCCAGTCGTCGGTGTCTCCGTAGCGGGCGAAGATGTCGGCCATGGCGGCCCGGTGCCGGCGGGCGTGCTGGCGCAGGTCGAGTGTGACGAGGTGGAACCCGAAGACCTCGGCCTGCACCTGCAGGTCACGGATCCGTCCGTCCGCGATCGCCTGGCCGCCCACCGACCGCAGGCTCTCGCGCAGGGTGACGAGGTCGTCGACCAACGGCGCGGCGCTGGGGTAGACCGCCGGGCCCGGGCGGTGGTCGGAGCGCCAGGGCCTCCTGGCCGCGTCCTCGGTACGCAGCAGCAGCTGGTAGACGAGCGCGAGGTACTGCCGGTGGGGCTGCTGCGGGTAGCGGCGTTCGACGTCCTCGGCCTCCTGCGGCAGCGTGGCCCGTAGGGCTTCGAGGCGTCGGGCCAGGGCCTCCGAGGTGCCCCGCCGGGCGCTGACCGACAGGTGGGCGTGCAGCCGGTCGATGCTGCGCCGCAGCAGCCGGATCGACAACCCCTGGGCCTCGCGCAGCGCCTGCTCGGTGACCTCGACGGTGACGTTGGGGTTGCCGTCACGGTCGCCCCCGATCCAGGAGCCGAACCGCAGGAAACGGCCGACGTCGACGTCACCGACGCCCTCGCCGGCCAGCGCGTCGCGCAGCTCGCGGTGCAGGCGGGGGACGAGGTCGAAGATCGCCGTGTCCACCCAGTACAGCCCGTTGCGCACCTCGTCGATCACCGTGGGCGGTCGCACGCGGGTCTCGTCGGTCAGCCACAGGGAGGCGACCTCCTCGGCGAGGTCCTGCTCGACCCATCGCCGCTCGTCGGGCGGGAGTGGCTCCCCGTCGAGCGCCCGCAATCTCGTGGCCACGCGGGCGAGCTTGGTCAGCACGGTGCGGCGCTTGGCCTCCGTGGGGTGGGCGGTCAGCACCGGGCGCACCGAGAGGCCCGCGACCGCCTCCGAGAGCCGGCGGGCCACGCCGTCCTCGTCCTCGCCGTGCTCGCGCAGCCGCCCCGCGAGCGCGCTGACGGCGGCGGGCAGGCCGTCGGCGAGGTGGCCGTCGTCGGTGGCCCGGCGTTCGTCGAGTAGTCGGCGCACCAGTGCCTGGTCCTCGGCAAGGTTGATCAGGCGGAACCAGGCCGAGAAGGCCGCGACCACGGTGAGTGCCTCGTCGGCGGGGATCTCGTTCAGGCGTTCGATCAGGCGGGGGCCGGCCTCGGGGTCACCGCCACGGTGGGCGACGGCGAGGCTGCGGATCTCCTCGACGAGTTGGCGGTCCGCCTCGCCCTCGATCTGTGAGATGGCCTGGCCGAGATGGTCGCCGAGCAGGCGCACCTGCCGTCGGGTCTCCTCGCGGTCCATGGGGTCTCCTTCAAGGGGACGGGTCGTCGCCGGTGGCGAGGCGACGGGCGACCGGGCGGTGGTGATGCGTGGGCGGCGCCGCCCGTGGTGGTCGTTTCAGAGCCAGTGCAGCCCGATGTCGGCGATCGCCCAGGTGACGCTGACGGCCAGCAGGATGGCCATGAGGAGCAGCAGCGCGGCCACGACGCGACGCCGGACCCTCCGGCCGGGTCCTGCCGTGGCGACCTCCGTCCCGCCCGCGTCGGCGGTCGGCGAGGCGTCGGGGACGTCGGCGAGCAGCTCCCGGGCCTCTTCGGCGTCGACGTCGTCGACCACCAGGGCCAGCCCGCCGGTTGCCAGCGAGAGCTCCGGGTGCAGGCCGGCGACGTCGTCGGCGTCGACCCGGGCCTCGATGCCGTGCTCGGAGAGCATGGCACGGGCCACGTCGGCCTCACCGCGGGAACTGAACCGGCCGACGGACTGCACGATGACGGACCTTCCGCTTCTTCAGCGCCAGGCCGCGGCGATGTCCCACAGGACCTGTTCGGACTGCTCGCGGCCCATGGCCAACGGCATCACGGCCGGCACGGTGACCCCCGCCTCGCAGTAGTCGGCGATCTTCGCGGCCACCTGCTCGGGTGTGCCGAGGCAGAACAGGTCGTCGACGAGTTCGTCGGTGACCGCCGCGGCCATCGCGTCCCGGTCCCCGCGTGCCTGCGCCTCGAGCACCCCGTCGGCGACGTCCTCGTAGCCCATCCAGCGGTAGAACTTGTTGTAGACCGAGGTGGCGATGTAGTTGCTGAAAGTCGCCTTCACGATCGCGCGCATGCCCTCGACGTCGTCGGTGACGGCGCAGAACAGGCGTGCCATGACGGTGAAGTCCTCGGGCAGCGATCCGCCCGCGCCCTTGGCGACCTCGTCGAGCACCATCGGCACGTGCTTCGGCGCGAGCTGGTTGAGGCAGATCCCGTCGACGTCGAGTTCACCGACCATCCGGCACGAGCGGGGGTTGAGGGCGCCGAGGACCAGCGGCACCCGCCGGGCGGGGGAGCGGTGGGGTCGGTAGCCGCCGACGTTGACGAGTTCGCCCTCGTAGGTGCTCTTCTCGCCGGCGAGCATGGGCTTGATCGCCTCGACGGTCTCGCGCACGTGGGTGAGCGGCCTGCTGAAGTCGATCCCGCCCCAGCGGCCGACGATGACCTCCGAGGAGGCGCCGATGCCGAGGGTGAAGCGGTCGCCGGAGAGCTCCGCGAGGCTGCGCGCGCTCATCCCCAGTACGAACGGGCTGCGCGTCTGGGCCGGCACGACCGCGACGCCGAGGTCGAGGCCGGTGGTGACGGCCAGCGCCCCCAGCGTGGTGAAGGCGTCGGGACCCTGGACCTCGGCGGCCCAACAGGCCGAGTAGCCACGCTGCTCGGCCTCCTTGGCGATCTCGACCCCCTCGCGGGCGTCGACGCCGGTCAGGGGCAGGCTGAAGGCCAGGGGTGGCAGGGGCTGGGCCACGGGGTGCTCCACGGGTCTCGACGGTGGGTTGTGACCCTAGTGGCGTTCGTGCGCGTTCGTCCGGGCAGCCGTGGCGTGCGGTCGCTCGTGGCGGACGTTCTTGCGCACCCCGGGGGACGTGTCGTACCCTTTCCCCAACAACGATGTTGAGAAAACCCGCTCCGCCCCGAGAACCGTAGTGGAACGGGCCGGCCGGACCCAGTCCGCGCCCCCGGCATCGGCTCCGGTGGCGACCGCCACCGGGCAGCAGCCCGCCCCTTCGATGAAGGCCCTTCACGTGAGCATCCGGCAGCAGACCGCCCCCGCGGGCCGTTCGCTGGTGTCGTTGCTCGGCGAACAGCGGGCGACGATCGTGGAGGAACTGCGGCGTCACGGCGAGCGTTCGGTCGCGGAGCTCGCCGAGTTGCTCGGCGTCTCCGAAGTGGCGGCCCGCCGCCACCTCGCGGTGCTCGAGGAGGACGGCCTGGTCGCCTCCCACACCGTCAACCAGGGACGCGGCCGCCCGGCGGCGCGCTACTGGCTCACCGCGGACGCGGACAAGCTCTTCCCCCAGCGCTACGACGCGCTGGCGGGGGAGATGCTCGAGTTCCTGGCCGACACCCAGGGCCGGGAAGGTCTGCGGGCCTACCTGCGTTGGCGCCTGGAACGGGAGGTCGAGGGACTGCGTGAGTCGGTGACCGCCGAGGCGCTCCACGAGCGGCTCGAGCAGTTGGCCCACGCGCTCTCCGAGGCCGGCTACGACGCCTCGGTGACCCCCGACGGGGACGGCTTCACCCTCACCCAGCACAACTGCGCGATCTACGACATCGCCAAGGACCATCCCGAAATGTGCGCCTACGAGGCCGCCACGTTCTCGAAGGTCCTCGGCGGCGACGTCCGCCTCTCGAGACGCCAGACCCTGGCCGGGGGTGGACAGGCCTGCGTGTGCTGCGTGACGCCGAGGGACACCGGTACCGAAGACTGACAACGCTCGACCCACCACACCGTGGTGGTGCCAGACACCAGACCACCGTCGGGCCGTACGGCCCGCACGGAACCGGCCCCCCTTGAAGGGGACGGCCGAGCCCGAGTCGACGTCGCACGACGGACGGCGACGCGGACGACGAGGAGATGACCGTGAGCCAGACCGAGATCGACCTCCCGCAGAGCGAGGCACGCGAGCGCCAGGAGGCCGTCGCCCAGGAGTTGGCCGACTACAAGTTCGGCTGGCACGACAACGACGACCAGTACGCGTTCACGCCCGACCGCGGACTGACCCGCGACCTGGTCGCCGAGATCAGCGAGCGCAAGAACGAGCCCGCCTGGATGCGTGACCTGCGTCTGCGTGCCTACGAGGCCTACACCCGTCGCCCCATGCCCAACTGGGGCGCGGACCTGTCGGGCCTGAACTTCGAGGACATCTTCTACTACGTCGAGGCCAGCGAGCAGAAGGCCGAGTCGTGGGAGGACCTCCCGCCCGAGATCCTCGAGACCTACGAGAAGCTCGGGATCCCGGAGGCGGAGCGCGAGCGCCTGGTCGCCGGCGTGGCCGCCCAGTACGAGTCCACGGTGCTCTACCACAAGGTCCGCGAGGACCTCGAGGACCGCGGGGTGCTGTTCCTCGACACCGACGAGGCACTGCAGACCCACGAGGACCTCTTCCGCGAGCACTTCGCGACGATCATCCCGCCCAACGACAACAAGTTCGCGGCGCTCAACACCGCCGTGTGGTCCGGCGGGTCCTTCATCTGGATCCCCGAGGGCGTCGAGATCGACATCCCGCTGCAGGCCTACTTCCGCATCAACAAGCAGAACATGGGCCAGTTCGAGCGCACGCTCATCATCGCCGAGCCCGGCAGCTACGTGCACTACGTCGAGGGCTGCACCGCACCCATCTACAAGTCCGACTCCCTGCACTCCGCGGTGGTCGAGATCGTGGTCAAGCCCCGTGCGCGGGTCCGCTACACGACCATCCAGAACTGGTCGAACAACGTCTACAACCTGGTGACCAAGCGTGCGGTGGCCCAGGAGAACGCCACCATGGAGTGGATCGACGGCAACATCGGTTCCAAGGTCACCATGAAGTACCCCGCCGTGTGGCTCACCGGTGAGGGCGCGAAGGGTGAGGTGCTGTCGGTGGCCTACGCCAACGACGGCCAGCACCAGGACGCCGGCGCGAAGATGGTGCACGCCGCGCCGTACACGACCTCCAACATCCTGTCGAAGTCGATCTCCAAGGGCGAGGGCCGCACCTCCTACCGCGGCCTGGTCGCGATCAACGAGGGCGCCCACCACGCCCGCGCGGCGGTCAAGTGCGATGCGCTGATGCTCGACGACACCTCGCGCACCGACACCTACCCCTACATGGAGATCGAGCAGGAGGACGCCACGATCGAGCACGAGGCCACGGTCTCGAAGCTCAGTGACGACCAGCTGTTCTACATGACCTCCCGCGGCATCGACGAGGACGAGGCCACCGCGATGATCGTGCGTGGCTTCATCGAGCCGATCGCCCGCGAGCTGCCCATGGAGTACGCGGTGGAGCTCAACCGGCTGATCGCGATCGAGATGGAGGGCGCGGTCGGATGACGACAGCCACCATTGCCACCCCGACGCTGGACGAGCTCGGCGAGGACTTCATCACCGGCCGCAGCGAGCGGTCGGGTGAGCCCTCGTGGCTGCTCGACCGGCGTCTGGCGGCCCACAAGCGGTTCCTCGACCAGGCCTGGCCCGACTCCCGGCTCGACGAGTTCTGGCGCTCGACACCGTTCGCCAAGCGCGTCGACGTCACCTCTCCGGTCGTGGTCGCCGAGGACGGCGAGGCGCCCGAGGGCGCGCTCGTCGACACCCTCGAGGTGCCGGCGGCCAAGGTCGTCATCGTCGACGGCGTGGTCGTCGAGGTGACCGTGCCGACCGACCTCGTCGAGCAGGGCGTGGTCGTCAGCGACCTCGCGACCGCCGCCGAGCAGCACGGCGAGCTGGTACGCACCCACCTCGGGTCGCTGACCACCTCGACCCCCGACAGCAGCGGTGGCGGCGAGGACCGCACGATCACCGTCAACGACGCCGCCTGGACCGCCGGTGCATTCGTGCACGTCCCCGACGGGGTCGAGCTCGACGCCCCGATCGGGATCCAGGTCCACGTCACCCGCCCGGGCGCGCATCTGCCCCGTGCGCTGGTCGTGGTGGGCCGCAACGCCAAGGCCCGCATCTACCTCGAGCACAGCGGGGACGCGGACGCGCTGGTGGACGAGGTCGTCGAGGGCGTCGTGCTCGACGGCGGCAAGCTCGACATGGCCTCGCTGCAGGAGTGGGGCCCCGGCGTGCACCACCTGTCGCTGCAGAAGGTCGCCGCCCACAAGGACGCGAGCTTCCGGCATCTGTCGGTCACCGTCGGCGGCGCCACGGTGCGCCTGCGTCCCGAGTGCGACCTGCTCGGGCCCGGCGCCTCGGCCCGCCCCCTGGGCGTGTACTTCGCCGACGGCGGCCAGTGGTTCGACCTGCAGCCCTACATCCGCCACATCGCCCCCCACGCCACGTCCGACGTGCTGTTCAAGGGGGCGCTGCAGGGCAAGAGCCGCACCGTCTTCCGTGGCAACATCTTCGTGGCCAAGGACGCGGTCGGCACCGTCACCGACGAGACCAACCGCAGCCTCATCCTCACCGAAGGGGCCCGCGCCGACTCGACCCCGTTCCTCGAGATCGAGTGCTCCGACATCACCGCGGGCCACGGTTCCGCGACGGGCCAGATCGACGCCCGGCACCTGTTCTACCTCGAGTCCCGGGGAATCCCGCGCGACGAGGCGCTGCGCCTGATCGTGCACGGGTTCTTCCGCGAGGTCCTCGCCGAGCTCGACCTGCCTGGCGTGGAGGAGCGGGCGCTGACCCACATCGAGTCCGAGGTGGAACGCGCCGACCTCGACGCCGTCGGCGTCTCCGACGCCGCACTGCGGGCGGGGGAGCACGGATGAGCATGCGTGAGGTCGCCAACCTGTCCGACCTGAAGCCCGACGAGCCCACCCGTGTGGACGTCGACGGGGTGCCCGTCTGCCTCGTCCGCGTCGGTGACGGGGTCAAGGCCGTCCACGACACCTGCTCACACCAGCAGTGGTCGCTGTCCGAGGGGATGGTGTGGGCCAACGGCGTGGAGTGCTCGCTGCACGGCTCGACCTTCGACCTCGACAGCGGCAAGCCCTCGTCGCTGCCGGCCATCAAGGCGATCCCGACGTTCGCCGTCGAGGTCGACGGCGAGAGCGTGCGCATCGACGTCGGCGCGCCCACCAACGACGCGCCGTTCCCCGACCACGACTGACCGCACCCTCCTTCCGGCGCCGACTGTCGTCGCGCGCGAAGCCCCGCAACCGAAAGAGACCACAACCATGGCAGATCTCGAGATCCGCGACCTGAAGGTCGAGGCCGACGGCACGGAACTCCTCCACGGTGTCGACCTCGACCTCGACAAGGGCAAGACCCTGGCCCTGATGGGCCCCAACGGCTCCGGGAAGTCGACGTTGGCCTACGCCATCGCCGGCCACCCCGCCTACGAGGTCACCGCCGGCACCATCACCGTCAAGGGCGCCGACGTCACCGACCTGAGCCCCGACGAGCGGGCCCGCCTCGGCGTCTTCCTCGCCATGCAGTACCCGGTCGAGGTCCCCGGCGTGAGCGTGACCAACTTCCTGCGCACCGCGCTGAACGCGGTCAACGAGGAGGACATCCCGGTCCGTCAGTTCATGCAGCAGCTCAAGGCCGAGATGGCCGAGCTCCAGGTGGACCAGTCCTTCCTGCAGCGCTCCATCAACGAGGGCTTCTCCGGTGGCGAGAAGAAGCGCTTCGAGATCCTGCAGATGTCGCTGCTCAAGCCCGAGATCGCCGTCCTCGACGAGACCGACTCCGGCCTCGACGTCGACGCGCTCAAGACCGTCGCGGAGGGCGTCAACCGTCTCCAGGGTCCCGACCTCGGCGTGCTGATCATCACCCACTACACCCGCATCCTGAACTACATCAAGCCCGACGAGGTGCACGTGATGTTCGAGGGCCGGATCGCCGCCTCCGGTGGCCCGGAACTCGCCGACGAACTCGAGGAGCACGGCTACGACTACCTCAAGGCCAAGGCCTGACACGGTTGTCCCCACGAAACGCCACGTCGATGACGGGTCGTGGGCACCCTGGTGCGACCCACCCTCCGGCGCCGACGAGGATTCGATGAGCTTCGACGTGCAGACGCTCAAGAAGGACTTCCCGACCCTCGGTCGGGAGGTCCACGGCCGTCGGCTGGTCTACCTCGACTCCGCGGCCACGTCCCAGACGCCGTTGCCCGTGCTCGAGGCGATGGACCACTACTACCGCCACTGCCGCTCGAACGTGCACCGGGGCGTCTACCAGCTCGCCGAGGAGGCCACCGACCTCTACGAGGGTGCGCGGCGCAAGCTCGCGGCGCTGGTCAACGCCCCCGAACAGGGCGTGGTGTTCACGAAGAACGCCACCGAAGCGTGCAACCTCGTGGCCTACAGCTGGGTGCGCCGCAACCTCGGTCCCGGCGACGCCGTGCTGACCACGCACATGGAGCACCATGCCAACATCGTGCCGCTGTTGCACGCCGCCGAGGAGTTCGGCTTCGAGATCCGCTGGATCCCGGTGCGTGAGGACGGGCAGCTCGACGACGAGGTGGCCCGCGAGCTGCTGGCCGACGGCCGGGTGCGGTTCGTGGCGGTGGGGCACGTCTCCAACGTGCTCGGCACGATCAACGACGTGGCCGGGCTCGCCGCCAACGCGCGGGAGGCCAACCCCGACTGTGTCGTGCACGTCGACGGCACCCAGGCGGTGCCGCAGATGCCGGTCGACTTCGCCGCGCTCGGGGTCGACTTCTATGCCCTGACCGGCCACAAGATGTGCGGCCCGACCGGGATCGGCGCGCTGCTGGCCCGCCCCGAACTGCTCGACAGCATGCCGCCCTTCCTCACCGGCGGCGAGATGAT
>SLRZ01000124.1 GCA_007130695.1 Nitriliruptoraceae bacterium | reverse complement strand
TGGGGGACCTGACCCGCACCAACTCCGAAGCGATCGTCGGCGCCACCTCCGACCGGCCCGACGCCGACTACAGCCGCGGGGTCGCGATCACCTCCTCGATCCACCCCGACGAGGACACCCACATCGAGGCCGTGCGCTACGGCAAGGGCTCCAACGCCCTGAGCCTGATGGCCGCCATGATGGTCGACGGCGGCGGGCGCCTGCCCCGACCCCTGCGCTTCGTCCTGAGCGCGCTGCGCCACCCGGGCCGGTTCCTGCGGAGTCTGTCGGCGAGGAAGTGGTCGGAACGCACCGTCATCCTGCTGGTGATGCAGTCGCTGGACAACAGCCTGCGGGTGGTCTGGAAGAAGGGCCTGTTCGGGCGACGGCTGTCCACCCGCCACGGTCACGGCGAACCCAACCCCACCTGGATCCCCCAGGCCAACGCCGCCGCCCGCCACGCCGCCGAGGAGATCGGCGGCCGTCCGATCGGCTCGGTGTTCGAGGCACTGCTGAACGTGCCCACCACCGCCCACATCATCGGCGGCTGCCCGATCGGTGACTCACCCGAGAGCGGGGTGATCGACCCCTACCACCGCCTCTACGGCCACGAGGGCCTGCACGTGTGCGACGGTTCGGCCATCACGGCCAACCTCGGGGTCAACCCCTCGCTGACGATCACCGCCATGACCGAACGGGCGATGGCGCTGTGGCCCAACCGGGGCGAGGCCGACCCCCGGCCCCCGACCGACGCGCCCTACGAGCGCCGCGACCCGGTGCCGCCACGTTCGCCAGCCGTCCCGCCGACCGCGCCGGCGGCCCTGCGATGGACCCGTACGGAGGTCGCCGAATGACCTGGATGCTCACCGGCGGCGCCGGCTACATCGGCGCCCACGTCCTGCGGGCGCTGTCGGCCGCCGGGATGGACGTCGTCGTGCTCGACGACCTCTCCACCGGGGTGGCCGCCAAGGTGCCCGCCGACGTGCCCCACATCCGCGCCTCCGTGCTGGATCGCGAGACGGTGCGCACCGCACTGGTCGACCACGAGGTCGAGGGCGTCATCCACCTCGCTGCCAAGAAGGCCGTCGAGGAGTCCGTCCGGGAACCGCTGTTCTACTACCACGAGAACGTCGAGGGCTTCCGCCGTCTGCTGGGGGCCATGGACGACGCCGGGGTCCGCCGCCTGGTGTTCTCTTCCAGTGCCGCGGTGTACGGCATGCCCGACGTGGACCGGGTCAGTGAGGGCGTGCTGCCGTACCCGATCAACCCCTACGGCCAGACCAAGCTCGCCGGCGAGTGGCTCGCCGCGGCGGCACAGCGGGCACTGGGCATCGATTGTGTGCTGCTGCGCTACTTCAACGTCGCCGGTGCCGGTGCGCCCGACCTCGGCGACCCCAGCGTGACCAACCTCATCCCACTCGCCCTCGGGGCCATGGAGGCGGGCGAGCCACCGGTGATCTTCGGCGACGACTACGGCACGCCCGACGGCACCTGCATCCGCGACTACATCCACGTCGCCGACCTCGCCGACGCCCACGTCACCGCCGCGCAGCGGGTGACCGGCTCCGGGAGTGCGGCGGTCTACAACGTCTCCCGCGGGGTGGGTTCGTCGGTGCGCGAGGTGCTCGACGTCGCCCGGGAGGTCACCGGGATCGACCTTCCCGCCCGCGTCGCCCCCAGGCGGGTGGGCGACCCTCCACGCCTCGTCGGCGCCGCGGACGCGATCGCGACCGACCTCGGCTGGCAGGCGAGACACGACCTGCATGACATGGTCGCCAGCGCCTGGGAAGCGCGCCGCGCGGCCGGGTGAGCGCTGGGCCGGCCTCGCGGCCGGATGGGTGCAGGACCCGCCGCGCCGTCGGACACCAGCGGCCACGGACCGGATCCGCTCTTCCCCGGCGGCGGGCTTTGGGGCATGCTGTGGTCCTCGCGGCCCGAGCCCGGGCCGCCCGCCGGACTGCGGCCCCGCCGCACCGACGAGGATGCCGCATGGCTCCCACGCCGACCATGCAGACCCTGACCGAACCGGTGCGCCTCGCGGACCTCGTCGCCTCCCTGTCGCTGGCCATCGACCTCGGCACGGGGCAACCCCCCGAACACACGTTGCGGACCTGCCTGCTGTCGGTGGAGCTGGCCCGGCGCTCCGGTGTGGGTGCCGACGACCTCGGGGAGGTCCACCTCGTCGCGCTGCTGCGCTACCTCGGCTGCACCGCCGCGGCCGCCGACACCGCCGCCACCGTCGGTGACGACCTCGCCTACTACGCCGGTATGGGTCCCGCCTTCATGGGCACCGGACGGGAACAGCTGCGCGCCGTGCTGCGTGCGTCCGGCAGCGGGGACCGGCGCGGCCTGCGGGCCCGCCACCGCGTGGCGGCGATGCTGGGCCGCAACAGCGCCCGCGACGCCATCGCCGCGCACGGTGAGGCCTCGCAGCATTTGGCCCGACGTCTCGGCGCACCCGACGGTGTCGTCGAGGCCCTGGGGTCGGCGTTCGAACGCTGGGACGGCCACGGGATCCCGGGAGAGCTGGAGGGGGAGGGGGTGCCCGCGGCGATCCGGGTCGCCACCGTCGCCCGCGACATCGATCTGTGGCTGCGGGTCGGCGGTGAACCGGCGGCCACCGCCGTCGTGCACAGCCGGGCCGGACGCGGGTACGACCCTGCCGTCGCGGCCGCCTTCCTCGTCGCCCCTGAAGAGGTACTGGCATCGGTCACCGGCCGCGACCCGTGGGCCGAGGTCCTGGATGCCGAACCAGAACCCCACCGCCGAATCGCTCCCGGCGACCTCGACGACGTCCTGGAGGTCTTCGCCGACTTCGCCGACCTCAAGTCCCCCTGGCTTCGCGGGCATTCGGCGGGCGTTGCGACACTCGCCGCGACCGCCGCCCGTGCCGCCGGTCTCGACGAGGCCGGCGCCCGCCGACTGCGTCGCGCCGGCCTGGTGCACGACCTCGGCCGGGTCGCGGTGGCCAACTCCGTCTGGGACCGTCCGGGTCGGATCACCGACGCCGAGGCCGAACGGGTCCACGAGCACCCCGCCCACGCCGAGCGCATCCTGCGCCGCTCGTCCGCCCTCGCGCCCCTGGCCGACCTGGCCGCCCAGCACCACGAACGCGCCGACGGGTCCGGCTACCCCCGCGGCGTCCGGCGCAGCGCGCCGGGCCTCGAGGAGTCGCTGCTGGCCGCCGCCGACACCTTCCACGCCCTGACCGAACCCCGCCCCCACCGTCCGGCGGTCGCGCCGGTACGGGCCGGCGAACACCTCGTCCGCGAGGTCGCCGCCGGGCGGCTCCCGCGGGAGGCGGTCGACGCCGTGCTGGCGGCCGCCGGCCGGGCCGCCGTCTCACGCCGCCACGCCGTGTGGCCCGCCGGCCTCACCCATCGCGAGGTCGAGGTGCTGCGGCTGATCGTGCGGGGCGCCGACCACCGGGAGATGGTCACCTCGCTGGGGCTGAGCGGCAAGGTCATCGAGGACTGCATCGAGGACGTCCACGACAAGCTCGGGGTGCGCACCCGTGCGGGCGTGGCGCTGTTCGCGATGCAGCACGACCTCCTCGCCTGACCCGGCCCCGCGGCGTGCTCCTGCGTCAGGGCAGGGCCCCGGCCCCCACGAGGGTCGCCAACCCGAGCGAGATCGCGTTGAACACCAGGTGCGCCACGATCGGGGCGACCAGCGACCCGGTGACCCGCCGCAGCCACGCGAAGGCGAACCCCAGCAGGCCGAGCGCCAGGAACATGATGGGGGAGGTCAGCGTCTCGATGTGGATCGCCGAGAACACGGCCGCCTGCACGACGGCCGCGACCCACCAGTTCATCGCCCGGGCCAGCGCGTCGAGCACCACGCCCCGGAAGATGATCTCCTCCACCACGGGAGCCACCAGGACCGCCAGGCCGCCCATCACCCAGGCGATCAGGGGATCGTCCAGGAGTTCGAAGATCTCCTGCTCGGGCGGTTCGGTGCCGGTCACCCACGACAGCAGCCCCACCACCACCTGCACGACGATCAGGCCACCCACGGCCCCGCCGACGCCGATCGCGGCCGGCAGCCACGCTGACCGGGGGCGGTGCCCGGTCAGCCATTCACCGTGCCATGCGCCCCGGAATCGCAGCCACAGCGCCATACCCACCGCCACCGCGGACCAGCCCAGCACCGCCGCGATGGCGATGAGCACGCTCATGCTGCCCTCGGGGTCCGAGGCGAAGATCATCCCCGGCAGGATCGCGACCCCGGCGAGCAGCTGCCCGCCGAGGATCCACAGCGGCAGCACGATCGCGTCCGCGGCCGACGGGCGGGGCTTGGGAGCGGGGTCGGGTTCGAAGCGGGGCGCCTCGAACTGACCCTGCTGGTGTCCACCCGCCGGCGGAACGGGGGGTGGCGGGGCGTGCCCGGGCACGGAACCGGTCAGTGCGCCCTGCGGGTCCGGTGGCGGCAGGGGACCGACCCGGGCGGGATACAGGTAGGGGTCGTCGCCGGCGTCCGCAGGCCCGGAGTCGTGCACCGCTCGCTCTGGGTCGTGTCCGGCACCTTCGCCCGTCGGGCGACCGAATTGATCGGACGGCGGTGGGGGCGGCCCGTCCTCGTCACGCTGGTCGGCGGGCCCCTGGTGGGCGGCAGAAGCGTCCTCACGCGCACGTCCCCCCGGCCCCGTCGACGGCGGGTCCTGGGGGTGGCGTTGCTGCGGAGGGTCGTCCTCGTGCACCGTGGTGGTCCTTTGGCGGCCCCGCGCGTCCCCGGGGCGGGCATCGATGACCTCGACCCCGCATGTCCCGGTCGGACGCGTTGCTGGGGGCGGACGGTACCCGCGCCGCCAGATCTCCACCGCGGCCCACGGGACGGGGGCGTGTACGACCGTGCGCCCGGGCCGGGGAGTGGGCCACGGGCCGGCTACCGGCCCCGGTGACGGACCAGCCACACGATCGCACCCAGCGCCAGCAGCCCCGCCCCGGCCAGCACGGACCCGATCGGCAGCGTCACCGCGAGCGTCACGCAGCCCACCGCACCGGTGGCCGCCAGCCACCGGGGCCACTTGCGGTGCTGGTCGGGCAGCGTCCACGCGGAGACGTTGGCGATCGCGTAGTAGACGAGCACCGCGAACGACGAGAAGCCGATCGCTCCACGCAGGTCCACCGCCAGCACCAGGGCGATCACCGCGACGGCGACCGACAACTCCGCGAGGTGTGGGACCTTCGTGCGGGGGTGGACGGCGGCGAGGAACCCGGGGAGCTCGGCGTTTCGCGCCATCGCGAATGTGGTCCGGCTCACCCCCACCAGCAACGACAACAGCACCCCCAGGGACGCCACGGTGGCTCCGATCCGTACCGCCGGGGAGAGCACCGCCAGGCGACCCGTCTCCACGGCGGCGGCCAGGGGCGCGGCCGCCTCGGCGAGGCGATCGGGTCCGGCGGCCAGCAGCCCTGCCAGCGCCACCACGGCGTAGACCACCAGCGTGATCCCCAGCGCCCGGGGGATGGCCCGCGGGATCGTGCGCTCGGGCTCGATCACCTCCTCGCCGAGGGTCGCGATGCGTGCGTACCCGGCGAACGCGAAGAACAGCAGGCCACCTGACTGCAGGATCGCCAACGGCCCGGCGTCGAATACGCCGGACAGGTTGCCCACCTCGACCTCGCCGCCGCCGAATGCGGCGGTCACCACCAGCGCCAGCGCCCCCAGCACGATCGCGACGATCAGACGCGTCAGCCCCGCGGTCTTGCGTACCCCCAGCCAGTTCACCGTCGTCAGCGCCACCACCGCAGCCACGGCGAGCGGCCGTGCCAGTTCGCCGTGGGCGTACGCCCCGAAGGTCAGCGCCATGGCCGCACAGCTGGCGGTCTTGCCGATCACGAACCCCCACCCGGCGAGATATCCCCAGAACGGGCCGAGACGTTCGCGGCCGTAGACGTAGGTCCCGCCGGACTGTGGGTACAGGGCGGCCAACTGGGCCGAGGACGTGGCGTTGCCGTAGGCCACGAGGGCGGCGATCGCCAGGCCGATCAGCAGACCGCTGCCCGCCGCCTGAGCCGCGGGTCCGATCGCGGCGAAGACCCCCGCACCGATCATCGAACCCAGGCCGATGACCACGGCGTCGGAGGTGGTCAGGCGCCGAGCCAGCTCGGGCCGGTCCCTGGCCTCAGCCATCCGGTGGTCTCCTCGCCCGTGGGAAGGTGTCTCGTCGTGCGTCGGCGATGACGAAGGGGCCCGGGTCGGGCCGCGAGGCGCGGAACACGTCGGGGATCCGGGCCGACGGGACACTACTTGTTGAGGTCTCGATCCTCCGGCTCCGGTTATCCGTAGCCGGTGGCGTGGGCCGACGCTGTTGGCCGGTTCCCTGAAGGGCGCGTGGCCTTCGTCTCCCCGCTGGTGACCGCGGCCTCGGCGACGGCGACGCACAGGTCTGGACTTCCGGGGTGTCGCCGCCGGCTCGGGCTGTCGGATCCTTCCCCAGCTTCGGGCGATCCCAGCGGGTTCGTGTCGCACCCGTATGCCATCATGTGTTCATGACGGAGAACCCCTTTCACCTCAACGATCGCGACCCTCGGGTGGGCCGCGAGATCCCCCGGGCCGGCGGCGGTCCCGGGGGTTCTGGCGAGTCCGATGTGGGCCACGACCAGCCTGCTGCCGGCGGGTCCTGTACGCCGGG
>SLRZ01000171.1 GCA_007130695.1 Nitriliruptoraceae bacterium | reverse complement strand
TGCGGTGGATGAAGAAGTAGGGCCCACCCGCGCGGGGCATCGCGCTGGAGAGCTCGGCCATGCTCAACAGGCCCGGGATCATCAGGAGGCTGGAGAGGCCGTAGGCCAGGATCACGGCGGGCCCCGCCCGCGCGGCGGCCACGCCCGGGAGCAGGAAGAACCCGGACGCGAACATCGCCCCCGTGCAGATCGCATAGACGTCGACCAGGCCGAGGCGCTTCTCGAGCCGGTCGACGTCCTGGTTGTCTGTGGCCATCCCGCATCCTTGGGGGCGTGCCGTGAGCGGAACGGTCAACCGGCCGCCTCACCGCGCCCCGGTGGCTGGCTGGGCGAGCGGGGAACGGTAGCCGCCGTCGGCCCGTGGGGCGCGTGCCGGATCGGACGTCGGTCGGTGGCGTTGGGGTGGGCGGCCGTCGGCCCGGGGGTAGTGTCGAGCGGATCCGCCTCGAGGAGCGTGCATCGTGTCCCGCGTCATCTTCTTCACCGGGTTCCCCGGGTTCCTCGGCACGGAGCTGCTGCCCCGGGTGCTGCGCCGGGCCCCCGACGCCCGTGCGGTGTGCCTGGTGCAGCCGCACTTCGCGGCGCAGGCACGACAGCGCGCGGCGGAGCTCGAGCGGGCCGACGAGCGTCTGACCGGTCGCATCGAGATGGTCGAGGGCGACATCACCCGCCCGGACCTCGGTCTCGGTGAGGCCCGTGACGGGCTCGCGGCCCGGATCACGGAGGTCTTCCACCTCGCGGCGGTCTACGACCTCGAGGTGGTCCGCGACGTCGGCATGCGCGTGAACGTGGACGGCACGCGTCACGTCCTGGACCTGTGCGCGGCCAGCCCCGACCTCCAACGCCTGCACTACATCTCCACGTGCTACGTCAGCGGCCGGTGGGCGGGCATCTTCCGCGAAACGGACCTGCAGCTCGGTCAGCGGTTCAACAACTACTACGAGGAGACCAAGCACCTCGCCGAGGTCCTGGTGGCCGAGCGTGCCGCGGCGGGGATGCCGGTCACCACCTACCGGCCCGCAGTGGTCGGTGGTGACAGTGAGACCGGGGCCACCCAGAAGTTCGACGGCCCCTACTTCATCGTTCGGTGGCTGCTCAAGCAGCCCCGGCTGGCGTTCCTGCCGGTGGTCGGGGACCCGGAGGGCTACCGCTTCAACATCGTGCCCAGGGACTTCGTCGTCGACGGCATCGACGCGCTGTCGGCCCGGCAGGACACCGTCGGTGGCACCTACGCCCTGGCCGACCCCCGGCCCTACACGATCCGCGAACTGATCACCCTGTTCGGCCGCGTCACCCGCCGGCGGGTACTGACGTTCCCGCTCCCCCTCGGACTCGCACAGTGGGCCCTGCGCCGTGTTCCGGGCCTGCAGGCGCTGATGGGGATCCCCCCGGCGGCGGTGGCCTACCTCTCCCAACCGACCCACTACACGACGGACGCGGCGACCCCGCTGCTCGAGGAGGAGGGGGTCCGGCTACCGGACCGTGCGAGGTGGTTCGCGGCGATGGCCGAGTTCGTGCGTGACCACCCGGACACGTCCTCCGAGGCCATGATCTAGGGCCTCCGACGGGGGTCCGGGCGTCACCGGTCCGCGGGCCCCTCGTTGGGGTCTCTGACGGCGCAGACGGACGAGCAGACGCGAAGCGAGGGGACCCGTGGCGGACGTGCTGGTGGTGGACGACGACCCCGAGCTGCGGGTCATGCTCGACCTGCTGTTACGTGAACAGGGCCACCGGGTGCGGTTGGCCTCGTCCGCCGAGGAGGCCCTACTGGCATCCGCCGAGCGACGCGCCGACCTCCTGCTGCTCGACGTCCGTCTCGCCGGGCGTCGCGGCGACGAGCTGATCCGCCTGCTGGACCGGGGACTCGGTCGGCCCCGGATGCTGTGCCTGCTCTCGGGGCTGCCCGAACGGGAACTGGTCGATCTCGCCGCGGTGCACGGGGTGCCCCACCTGCACAAGCCGCTCGACCCGGTCGCGTTGCGGCGGATGGCGTTGGCCTCCGAGCGTCCCCGGATGCGGGTGCACTGACGGGCACCGGCACCAAGCCCCGACGACCCCGGGGCTACACTCGGGCCCTCGAGGCCCGGCTGTGTCCCGGGCCCGTCCCCTTCCTTCAGGAGCCGACCAGCATGCCGCGCGTCGCCATCGACGTCCTGCTCAAGCGTGAGATCCTCGACCCGCAGGGCCGGGCCGTCGAGCGCGCCCTGCCCGGCCTCGGCTACGAGGGCGTCGAGGAGGTGCGCGTCGGCAAGCACCTCGAGCTCGACGTCGACGCCGAGGGCGACGATCTCGAAGCGCGTGTCGAGCGGATGTGTGCGGACTTCCTCACCAACCCGGTGATCGAGACCTACACCTGGCGGGTGGTGGCCGAGCACGAGCGGGCCGACGCCTGACCGTGCCGGACCGTCGGGACCCCACGCCGCGCGACGCCGGCCCTGCCGAGGGTGGGCGCTACGACCTGCCGCCCATGGCCGACGACGGACTGCCCACGTTGCCGACCGGCGAACCGGTCCTGGCGCGGTGGTTCACCATCGCGATGCTGGTGCTGGTCCCGCTGGCCCTGATCGTCACCGTGTGGGCCGTCCTGTCTATCCCCGAGGGGGACATCGACCCCGCCGAGCGCCGACCCCCCGGTACCGACCAGGTCACCTACGACCGGGGCGAGGCGGTCCTCGGCGAGACCCAGGACGCCGCCGAGGGGCCGGGATGCGCCCAGGACGTCCGGCTCATGGGTGACGAGGGGGCGCACGCCGCGGGTCGTGTCGCCGTCCGGGCCCTGTGCCAGGTCCTGCGCACCCCCGGGCTGGACGAGGCCCGCGACGGTGTTCGTGCCTGGTCGGGCGGAGCGCTGCGGTTCGCGGCGTTCGAACGCAGCGGGGTGGAGTCGTCCCTGCGGATCGAGGACGGCGCCCCCGTCATCGAACTGAACGCCAAGTTCCAGTTCGAGGACGCCGCGCGCGCCGCGCCGGTCCTGGTCCACGAGCTCACGCTGCTCGGTGAGGGCGACTTCCCCGGGCAAC
Organism: Nitriliruptoraceae bacterium; assembly: GCA_007130695.1. Taxonomy (GTDB): domain Bacteria; phylum Actinomycetota; class Nitriliruptoria; order Nitriliruptorales; family Nitriliruptoraceae; genus SKLC01. The sequence continues at coordinate 18,846 of SLRZ01000171.1, read as the reverse complement.
CCGTGGGCGCGAGGTCTGCCCTGCTGGCCACCGAGGCGCAGCACCTGGCCTGCGAGGCGATGGGCCTGCTCGAGGAGGACGACCCGCCCCGGGGTTGTCTGGACGCGGCCGAACTGCTCGCGCAGGACGAGCCGCTGGACCAGTTGGTCGAGGCCGGGTTGCGGGACGACCGGTGAGGTACCGGGGCTACCCTGCCGCCTCCCGGGTGTGCCGCGGTCGAATCGCGACCGGGCCGGGTCCGTCGGGAGCATGAGGAGCGAAGCTGATGCGCGTTGGCGTGGTGACTTTTCCGGGCTCTCTCGACGACGGTGACGCCCGTCGCGCGGTCGAGTCGGTCGGCGGCCGGGCGGTGGCGCTCTGGCACGCCGATGACGACCTCGACGGGGTCGACGCCGTCATCCTGCCGGGCGGGTTCTCGTGGGGGGACTACCTGCGGTGCGGCGCGGTGGCCCACCGGGCGCGGATCATGCCGGCGGTGGTCGACTTCGCCCGTGACGGCGGGCCGGTGCTCGGGATCTGCAACGGCTTCCAGGTCCTGTGCGAGGCCGGCCTGCTGCCCGGGGCACTGCTGCGCAACGAGGCGCTGCGCTTCGTGTGCCGACCCGTGCCGCTGAAGATCGAACGGACCGACACGCCGTTCACCCGTGACTACCGCGAGGGCCAGGAGCTGTTCATCCCGGTCAAGAACGGCGAGGGTCGCTACTACGCCGACGAGGAGACCCTCGACCACCTCGAGGCCGAGGGCCGGGTGGTCGCCCGTTACGCGAGCGGGTTCAACCCCAACGGCTCCCTGCGTGACATCGCCGGGGTGTGCAACGAGGCCGGCAACGTCGTGGGCCTGATGCCCCATCCCGAGCACGCGGTCGACGAGGGACTCATCGGTGGGCCCGACGGCCGCGGGTTCTTCTCGAGCCTGCTCGGCGTCGGCGCGATGGCCTGAATCCAGCGTGACCGCCACGCCCTGGGCGACGGCCGGCGTTGCTCAGGCCCGTGGTGGGGCGAAGCCGCCGACGGCCTCGAGCCGTTCCTGCTCCGCGCGCTTGAACCGTCGCAGATAGGCCCACAGACCGAAGTGGGCGAGGATGCCGAGGCCCAGGAGGCCGGCGGGCAGCCAGGAGCCGTCGACGGCCAGCAGCAGGGCGGCGACGAAGGTGCCGGCGACCAGCACGGCACGGAGGATGTTGAGCGAGTCCACGACCTGACCTTCCCTGGTGCCTGACGATGACGGGGTCGGACTAAGCAGGGTACCCGCGCCGGCCCGGCGTCCACGGTCGGCCGTGGACCCTAACGGCAGAAAGGGTCGGACACGGCGTGACGGCGCCGGACGTCGCGGATCGCCTCCGCCGGCGCCCCGGATCGCCTCGGTGGCGCAGTAGGCTGCGCGCGGCCGCCCCTGACCGTCAAGAGGCATGACGTGAGCGAGACCCGAGGTCCCGTGTTTCCCGCCGAGGAGGCGCTGTCCGAGGACCGTGCCCGCGAGCTCGGACACGAGCTCGGCCTGCGCGGGGACGAGTACGACCGGGTGGTCGAGACCCTCGGGCGCGTGCCGTCGGTCTCGGAGCTCGGCATGTACTCCGTGATGTGGTCGGAGCACTGCTCGTACAAGTCCTCCAAGGTCCACCTGCGCACCCTGCCGGTCGCGGGCCCGCAGGTCCTGGTCGGCCCGGGCGAGAACGCCGGGGTGGTCGACGTCGGTGACGGCATGGCGGTGACGTTCAAGATCGAGTCCCACAACCACCCGAGCTTCGTCGAGCCCTACCAGGGGGCGGCCACGGGCGTCGGGGGCATCCTGCGCGACATCTTCACCATGGGTGCGCGCCCGATCGCGGTCATGGATCCGCTGCGGTTCGGCGATCCCGGCGGCTGGACCGACGGCGCGGGCAACGAGCGTGAGCCCGACCTGCTCCAACGCCACCTCGTGGACGGGGTGGTCCGGGGCGTGGGCGGCTACGGCAACTGCGTGGGCGTGCCGAACATCGGCGGCGAGACCGTCTTCGACGACACCTACGCCGACAACCCGCTGGTCAACGTCCTGGCCGTCGGCGCACTGCGCCGCGACCGTCTCCAGCTGGCCCGTGCGGAGGCCGTGGGTGATGTGGCGGTGCTGCTGGGCTCGGCGACGGGGCGGGACGGCATCGGCGGTGCCTCGGTCCTGGCCAGCCAGGAGTTCGACGAGGGGCTCGACGCCAAGCGTCCCAACGTCCAGGTCGGCGACCCGTTCGCGGAGAAGCTGCTGATCGAGTGCTGCCTGGAGCTCTACGAACGTGATCTGATCTCCGGCATCCAGGACATGGGCGCCGCCGGGATCGCCTGTTCGACGGCGGAGCTGGCGTCCGCCGCCTCGATGGGGATGGACGTCGACCTCGACCGGGTCCATCTGCGTGAACCGGGGATGGAGTCCTGGGAGATCCTGTGTTCGGAATCGCAGGAGCGCATGCTGGCCCTCGTCTCGCCCGACCGGCTCGACGAGGTGCTCTCGATCGCCGAACACTTCGGCGTGCCGGCCTCGGTGATCGGCGAGGTCGTCGAGGGCGACCGGCTGGTCCTGCGGCGCGGCGGTGAGGTCGTCGCCGACGCCCCGGCCCGCTCGCTGGCGGACGAGGGGCCGGTCTACGACCGGCCCATGAAGCGTCCGGAGTGGCTGGACGAACTGCACGCCGTCGAGGCCGAACGACTCGAGGTGCCGGGGCTCGACGGCACCGACGGGGTGGCCGAGGAGTTCGTGCTCCGGTTTCTCGCCTCCCCGAACGTGGCCTCCAAGAAATGGGTCACCGACCAGTACGACCAACTCGTGCTCGGTGGCACGGTGCTGGGGCCGGGTATGGCCGGCGCGGGCGTGGTACGCCTGCCCGACAGCCACAAGGCGGTCTCGTGCGCGACCGACGGCAACGGCCGCTGGTGCCTGCTGGATCCGCGCGAGGGCACACGGCGCATCGTCGCCGAGGCCTTCCGCAACGTCGCGTGCACCGGCGCCCGGCCGCTGGCGACCACCAACTGCCTCAACTTCGGCGACCCGGAACGGCCCGACGTCATGTGGCAGTTCGCCGAGTCGGTCGCCGGCATGGGCGAGGCCTGCGCCGCGCTGGGCATCCCCGTCACCGGCGGCAACGTGTCGCTGTACAACCAGACCCGGGGCCGTCCGATCGACCCGTCACCGGTCGTCGGGGTCCTCGGGGTACTGGAGGACGCCGCCGACGTGCTGGGTTCCGCGTTCGAGGACGAGGGTGACCTGGTGTTCCTGGTCGGTTCCGACACCGTCGCCGGCCTGGCCGGCAGCGAACTGCAGCGCTTCCTCGGTCTGCCGGCCGGTGGGCGGCTCGCGCCGGTCGACCTCGAGGTGGAGGCGGCCCTGGGGGAGGTGCTGGCGCTGGCGGCGCACGAGGGCTGGCTCTCCAGCGCGCACGACGTCTCGGCGGGTGGCCTCGTCACGACCCTGGTCGAGTCGTGCGTGGGCGGTGCCGTGGGCGTCGAGGTGTCCCTGCCCGAGGGACCGTCGGGCGTGCAGGCGTTGTTCAGCGAGTCGCCCGGTCGGGCCGTGGTCACGTTGCCGTCACGTCACGTGCGGGCGTTCGCCCAGGTGTGCGCCGACGCCGAGGTGCTTTTGCGCGACATCGGCACCGTGGGCGGGGAGCGGATCATCATCCGCGACCTGCTCGACCTGCCGCTCGACGAGGTCGAGGACGCCTTCGACCACGGCCTGGCGACCGCGCTGGGCGAGTAGGGGCGTGCGGGGCGGCAAGGCTGGCGTCGCAGCGCGCCGGGCGGTGACGTGGGGCGTGCAGCCCTGCAAGGCTGGCGTCGCAGTGCGCCGGCGGTGACGTGGGGTGTGCAGGGCTGCAAGGCTGGCGTCGCAGCGCGCCGGGCGGTGACGTGGGGTGTGCAGGGCTGCAAGGTTGGCGTCGCAGCGCGCCGGGCGGTGGTCGTCGGGACGGGGCGGGACGGCGGAACGGCGTGGTGGCCGGGTTCCCTCGGGGTGGAGCCGGGCCCCGTTCACGCCCCCATCACCAGGAGATGGACGTGGTCCCTTCCCCTCCCCGTCCGACACCCCACATGACGGCACGCTGGCGACCGGTGGGGTCCGCCGGCCATGAGCGCTCCAGCGACCGCCCCGGCCCCGACGCGCAGGATCCGGCAGAGCGGGCCCGCCGCGCGTCCGAGGAGGCGGCCGCCTACCTCGCCCGGCGGCGCCGGCAGCTGCGTCAGCTGCGCGACCGCTGAGCGCGGCGCAGCGAGCGGGTGACCACGGCTGCGGTCAGCACGCCCAACAGCACGGCGAGCACCGCGACCCCCGGCCCCTGGGGGCCGGCTGCGGTCCCGGCGGCCCGTGCGTCGAGGAGGTCTGCGGGTGATCCCGCCTCGGCCACGGTCCCGCCGGCGCTCCCGCCGGCGGGGCTCGCCCTACCGTCGCCGGTGCGTGCCTCACCGGCTCCCGGCCGGTCCTGGGGCGGCCCGGGACGTTCCTCGGGTGGTCCGGGCCGCTCCTGCGGCGGTCCGGGGCGCTCCCGGTCCGTGGGTTCCTCGGCGGTGCCGACCACCGGGACGGTGGCGTCGACCGCGGCGTCGACGATGGCGGGAAACCGACCGGTGGCGTGCACCAGGCTGGCGGTCGAGATCTGCAGGTCGAGGTGGTCGCCCTCGGGGATGGTGTAGGCCAGCCCCGGCATGGTCACCTCGACGGTGGTGGGGCCGTCGGCGACACCGATTCGCACCGCCCCCTCCTGGAGGTTGACGACCTCGCCGGCCTCGCGGTGGACGAACTTGACGAAGACGTGGACGTCGGTGGGCACGACCTCGTCGGCACGGGGACCGAGCAGGCCCGAGGTCACCCCGTCGGCGATGTTGCCGGCGACCGGGACGGCCCCGATGACCTCGCCGGTCTCGTCGGTGACGGGCTCGAGGCCCTCGAGGCTGAGCTCTTCGAGCACGTCCTGCAGCACGTCCGCCGGCAGCTCGCCGAGCGTCTCCAGCAGGGTGCCGTCGACGGTCAGTTCGACCTCCGGGACTCCGACCAGTTCCAGCGGGCCGTCGGCGGCGTGGGCGACCTCGAAGGTCGCGGCCCGCGGGTCGGCCTCGTTGGAGACCGCGGCGGCGGTCAGCGGGGTGGCCTGCAGGCTGCCGCCACCACTCTGCGACTCGGCGATGGTGGTCTCGAGGTCCGGGACGTCGAGGAGGGGGGCGACGACGAGGTTCTCGGCGGCGGCCGAGAGGGTCAGCGCGGCGTCGTCGGCGGTGGGTACTTCGTCGAGCGAGCGCCACTCGCCCTCGTTGGTCCGGTACTCCACCGCGGCGCCGTGGTCACGCTCCTCGCCGCGCAGATGCTCGGCGAACCAGTCGTGGATGGCGTCACGCAGATGGCGGGTGTCGTCGCCGTCCTCGTAGGTCGTGGGGCAGTTGACGTGCCCGCCGCAGTAGACGAGCAGGCGGGCGTCGACGCCCTGGTCGCGGACGTGCTCGTACACGCCCAGGCCGTCGGTGAGGTTGAACAACGTGTCGATCGCCGACTGGGTCACCAGCGTCGGCACGGCAACCGGCCGATCCGTTCCGTAGTGGGCGAGGCTGGAGGCCTCGAAGAACGACAGGACCTCGTCGGAGACCTTCCCGGTGGCGACGAACTCGGTGACCCCGCGGTGGATCAGCGGGGACAGGCCGGCGCCGGGCTTCGGCCCGCCGTCGCAGCTCGGGTCGAGTCCCTCGCCCTCGGCGGTGGCGGTGCCGAGGCCGTAGAGGAAGGTGACCCAGCCCTGCTTGACGACCTCGCCGGGGTAGAGGGAGTAGGTCAGGTCGGACCAGGACATGTCGGGGGCGATCGCGTCGATGCGATCGTCGACGGCCGCGGCGGCGGTCTGGATCGCGCCGGAGTACGACCCGCCGATCATGCCGACGACGGGATCGCCGTCCCGCTGTGTGATCAACCCGGTGTCGTCGGCGAAGTCGATGAGTGCGGCGACGTCCCTGCCCTCGATGTCGGGGTCGTTGATGTGGACCAGGCCGCCGGAGCAGCCGAAGCCGCGCTGGTCCCAGGTCAGCACGGCGTAGCCGTCGTCGACGAGCTCCCCGGTCATGCCGCCGGGTGAGGTCCGCCCGGTGCCGCCCCAGCCGTGGGTCTCCAGGACGAGCTCGGCAGGCTCCTCTGCCGACACCCCCTCGGGCAGGAAGAGGTTGGCCACGATCGGGGTGCCGTCGGAAGACGCCACCACGTGCCGGCTCACCGGCCCGAGCTCTGCCGGGTCCGCTCCCTGGGCACCCTCGTCGGCGCCCGCCGACATCGGGGTGAGCGCGAGCAGCAGTGCGCCTGCAGCGACGGTTCCGGTCAGACGGCGCGATGCCATGTGCAACCCCTCGTGTGGATACCCGCGGGTACCAACGACCGACCCCCGCCGGGGTGACGGGGCCCGCCGTGCGGGTCGGCGCCCCCGGTACGCTCCCCGGCGTCGTGTCCCGCCCCACCGCGAGAAGGCCTGAAGCCGCCGTGACCCGCGTCGACCCGCCCCCCCACGCGCTCGAGCCGCTTCCGGCCGACGTGGACCTCGCCGGCCTCGGGGAGGGCCCCAAGGAGGAGTGCGGCGTCTTCGGCATCTTCGCCCCCGGCGAGGACGTCGCCACGCTGTCGTTCTACGGCCTCTACGCCCTGCAGCACCGGGGCCAGGAATCGGCCGGGATCGCCGTCTCCGACGGCCGCCGGATCGTGGTCCACAAGGACATGGGCCTGGTCAACCAGGTCTTCCAGGAGACCAGCCTGGCCGCGCTCGAGGGCGACCTCGCGATCGGTCACACCCGGTACTCCACCACCGGCGCCAGCTCCTGGGCCAACGCGCAACCGCAGTACCTCGAGGTCGGGGGCGGCGGCGGGCTGGCGCTGGGGCACAACGGCAACCTCGTCAACACCGCCGAGCTGGCCCGGCTGCTGGAGGTCCCCCCGGGCAATGACTCGGAGCTGATGGCCGCGCTGCTGGCCCGCGAGGCCGGTCAGTCGAGCATGGAGGACGCGATCGTGCGGGTCGCGCCCCAACTCAAGGGCGCCTTCTCCGTGATGGTCATGGACGAGCGCCGGCTGTACGCCTTCCGTGACCCGGGCGGGTTCCGTCCGCTGGCGGTCGGCCGGCTGCCCAACGGCGGGTGGGTCGTGGCGTCGGAGACCGCGGCGCTCGACATCGTCGGCGCCATCACCGTGCGCGACGTGGCCCCCGGCGAACTGGTCGTCGTCGACGAGGACGGGCTCACCAGCCGGCACTTCGCGGACCCGACGCCCTCGCACTGCCTGTTCGAGTGGGTCTACCTGGCCCGGCCCGACCACCGTCAGGACGGCGCCAGCGTCTACTCCGTACGCCGCGAGACCGGACGGGTCCTGGCCCGGGAGGCGCCCGTCGAGGCCGACACCGTCATCCCGGTCCCCGACTCCGGGACGGCCGCCGCGGCCGGGTACGCCCAGGAGGCCGGGCTGCCCTACGCCGAGGGCCTGGTCAAGAACCGCTACGTGGGGCGGACCTTCATCGAGCCCAGCGACACGCTGCGGCAGCTCGGGATCCGGCTGAAGCTCTCGCCGGTGCGCGAGGTCATCGAGGGCCAGCGGCTGGTCGTGGTCGACGACTCGATCGTGCGGGGCAACACCTCCCGGCAGCTGGTGGCGATGCTGCGGGCGGCCGGCGCCGCCGAGGTGCACCTGCGCATCACCTCGCCGCCGATCAAGAACCCCTGCTACTTCGGCATCGACATGGCGACCCGGGCCGAGCTGATCGGGGCCGACCTCAGCGTCGAGGAGATCTGCGAGTTCGTCGGGGCCGACACGCTGCACTACGTCACCCTCGACGGGCTGATCGGTGCGACGCCGCAGACACGTGACCGCCTGTGCCGGGCGTGTTTCGACGGGGAGTACCCCATCGCCGTCCCCGGGGAGCACGAGCAGCTCGCGCAGATCAAGTTCGACTTCACGGCCGCCGCCGGTTCCTCCCGCGACCCCGACGAGGTCGAGGCCGAGCGGGTGGCCAACGCCCGCGAGGGCCGCACCGTCGAGTAGAGGAGGTCGCGTGAGCACGGACAACCCCCGACAGAACGTGCGCTTCCCGAGCGGTGACGGCCACGCCCACGGCTACCTCGCCCTGCCCCCCGCCGGGTCCGGTCCCGGCCTCGTCGTCATCCAGGAGTGGTGGGGGCTGACCGACCACATCGCCGAGGTCACCGACCGCTTCGCCGCGGAAGGGTTCGTCGCCCTGGCTCCCGACCTCTACGGCGGTACGACCACCCACGACGCCGAGGAGGCCCGGCGACTGATGCGCGAGCTGCCGGTCGAGCGCGCGACCCGGGATCTGGCCGGCGCCATGGACCACCTGCTCGGCCACGAGGCGGTGACCTCCTCGGCGGTGGGTGCGGTGGGCTTCTGCATGGGCGGCGGGTTCGTGCTCACGCTGGCCGCGCAACAGGGCGGGCGCGTGGCCGCGGCCGTGCCCTTCTACGGGATGGTGGGCGACGACGTCGACTTCTCCGGGCTCACCGCCCGGGTGCAGGGTCACTTCGGCGAACACGACCGGATGATCCCGGTGGAGGCGGTCGAACGCCTCGGCCAGCGCATCGAGCGTGAGTCCGGCGTCGACGCCGAGCTGCACGTCCACCCCGCCGGCCACGCGTTCTGCAACGACCACAACCCGGCGAGCTACGACGCGGACTGCGCGCAGCAGGCGTTGACCCGCACCGTGTCGTTCCTGCGCGAGCACGTCCGCTGACGGCGCCGGGACACGGCGGGCAGCGGCCCGCCACCGCACCGAGGGCCCGATGAGGACCGTCTACGAGCTCCAGGGCGAGCTGGGCATCCGCGGGTTCTACCTCGCCGTGGTCGGCGTGGTGGGGCTGGTCCTGGTGGGCCTGCGCATGCTGGAGCGCCGGGGGGACCCCGCCCTGGCGCGGACACTGGCCTGGGTGGCTCTGCTGATCGCACTCGGCGGGGTGCTGGGGGCCACGTTGCGTCCGCTGGTGCCGTTCGGCACGGCCGACCCGGTGCTGATCCTCGACCCCATCCGGGGGATGGAGGGCTGGGCCGGTCGGATCGCCTGGCGGCCGGTGATCGACAACGTCGGACTGTTCATCCCGCTCGGGGCGCTGGCCGCGGCCGCGATGCCCCGGGTCCCCCGCGGCGCGCTGTGGGTGCTCCTGGTCGCGTTGTCGGTCGGGATCGAGGCGTTCCAGTACTACGTGCCCAGCGGCCGGGTGGCCAACAGCGCCGACGTGCTGGCCAACGGCTTCGGTGCCGCCATCGGGCTGCTGCTGCACGCGCTGCTCACCCCCCGACGACGTCGGGTGGACGCGCCGCCGCGTGCGGCCGCTCGGCGCTGAGCCGCGGCACACCTCAGAAGAAGTCGCGGGTCCAGGGGGTGGGGCCGGCCAGCGCGGTCGTGAGCGCCGCGAGGTCCGCCGGGTCGTCGGCGGCGATCCGGCCCGCCCGGGCCAGGGTCACCGGGTCCGCCCAGCCGGTGAGCAGCGTGGCCGCCGCACCGACGTCGAGACGCACGGACGCGTCCCCGCCCCGCGTCAGCGTGCCGCGCCCACCGGTGACCTCCAGCCGCCAGCGTCCCGCGTTGGCGGCCAGCAGCGGGTCGTCGACCTCGAGGTCGACCCGGCAGGTGGCCGCCGGAGACCAGCCACGCTGGGCCACCGCGCCCGCCAGGTCGACGACCCGGCTCATCCAGCGCCAGGTGACGGGGGCGGGTTGTAGGGCGCGCTCGGGCAGTTCGAGTTCCAGCGGATGGGTCGGCGGGCCGACCGCGGCGACCGTGCGCGTGCCGGAGGCGTGCGAGCCCAGCAGCCGCCACAGGGCGCGTTCCGCCCCGCCGTCGGTCGCGACCAGTTCCCGCACGCGGAGGGTGAACAGTTCGCCGGGTTCGTCCGCCCGCCGGTGGGCGTAGACGACGTAGCCGACCAGTTCGCCCGCGCGCCGGGCCAGGTAGAGGGCGTGGTCGTCGCCGGGGTCCAGCGCCCGTCGGGCGAACACCTCGCCGCGGGCCAGCATGCCGTGGGTCCGTTCGGCGAGCCGGGTCTCCAGGGCGTGCAGGTCGTCGACGTCGTCGGCCGTGCCGGGCACCACCTCGACGTCCGCCGCGGCCGGCAGGGCCGCCAGTGCCGAGGTCGCCAGGCGCCAGTCGGGCCGTTCCCCGGCGATCTCCCACCCCAGCCGCCGGTAGACGGCCCGGGTCAGCGGGAACAGGGTGGCCAGGGCCTCGCCACGGGTCGCCATGGCGTCCAACGCCTCCCGCAGCAGCCGGGTGCCGACCCCGCGGCCGCGCCACGCGGGGTCGATCGCGACCGCCGAGACCCCGCCGGTGGGCACCCGCCGGCCCCCGAGCCAGTGACCCAGCGGCCACACGCCGACGTGCCCGACGATCCGCCCGTCGGCCTCGGCGACCAGCCGGCGCCCGTCGTCCAGCCTCGGGCGGGACTCGTCGAACGCCTGCGCGAGGTCGCCGGTGAACGCCTGTTTGACCAGGCGGAAGATCTCCGGGTGGTCATCGGCCGTGACGGTCCTGATGTGCACGGACACGGGCGCCTCCTCGCCGGGGAGCCGGCGACGCTAGCCCGTCGGGGACCGTGTCCGGGGTGGGGCTCGCCGGTGACGTCGCGGGCATGCGAGGATGTGGGGGTCTCCAGGACCCGACGACGACGAGAACCTGCCGTGAGCGACGAGCCGCTGACCTACGCCGACGCCGGTGTCGACCTCGACGCCGCCGACCGCAGCGTGGAACTGCTCTCGGGCGTGCTCGAGAAGGCCACCCGCCCCGAGGTGCTGGGCGGCATCGGCGGGTTCGGCGGGCTGTTCGCCCTCGAGCCGGGTCGCTACGAGCAGCCGGTCCTGGTCAGCTCCACCGACGGCGTGGGCACCAAGGTGGACCTCGCCCGCCGGCTCGGCGTCCTCGACACCGTGGGCATCGACCTGGTGGCGATGGTCGTCGACGACCTGGTCGTGACCGGCGCGGAGCCGCTGTTCTTCAACGACTACGTCAGCGTCGGGGCGCTGGACCCGGAACGGGTCGCCGACCTGGTCCGGGGGATCGCCGAGGGGTGTGCGACGGCCGGGTGCGCCCTGGTCGGTGGTGAGACCGCGGAGCACCCCGGCCTGCTCGGCGAGGAGGAGTTCGACCTCGCCGGCTTCGGGGTCGGCATCGTCGAACGCGACGCGATCCTCGGCACGCACCGGGTGCGTGAGGGCGACGCCCTGGTGGCCATGGCCTCCTCGGGGCTGCACAGCAACGGCTACAGCCTGGTGCGCCGCATCGTCGGCGCCCTCGACCTCGACGCCCACCACGGGCTGTCGCGTCCCCTGGGTGAGGTCCTGCTCACCCCCACGCGGATCTACGCTCTCGACGTGCTCTCGCTGCTGGGCCACACCGAGGTCCACGCCCTGTGCCACGTCACCGGCGGCGGGCTGCCGGGCAACCTGCCCCGGGTCCTGCCCCCCGGCCTGGGCGCGGTGGTGGACGCCGCGAGCTGGCGCTGGCCGGAACCCTTCGACTGGCTCGCCGAACACGGTCCCGTCGCCGAGGACGAGATGTGGCGCACCTTCAACTGCGGGGTGGGGATGGTGGCCCTCGTCCCGGCGGCTGCGGCCGATCAGGCCGTGGACCACCTCACCGGGCGTGGGGTGGAGAGCTGGGTGCTGGGCCACGTCGAGGCCGGCGCGGGTGTGACCATCGTGGGCCGTGATGGCTGAGCGCCGCGCCGACGACGTCCTCGCCCAGCTCGAACGGCACCGTCGCGGGCGTTGGGCCGTGGGCGCGCTGTTGGTCGTCGCGGTCGTGGCCGCGCTGGTCCTGCTGCTGGTCGACGACGGGGCGGCACGGTTCGCGCCGGCGGTGGCGGCCGCGTTCCTCGCCGTCGCCGCCCTGTTCGCCGGGTCCGTGGTCTCCCAGGAACGACGGGCCGCCGCCGTCGTGCGCGAACTGGTGGGGGAGCGCGAACGGGGCTCCGCCCTCGAGGCCCGCGTGCACGCCCTGGGGCAGGTGCACCGGGCCGTCGCCGAGGTCGCCGCGGCGGAGGATCTCGAGGCGGTGTTCGACTCGCTGCTGCACGCGGCGGTGCGCATGAGCGAGGCCGACGTCGCCGTGGTCTGGCTGCGGGTCGACGACCGGCTGACGGTCGCGGCCTCGTACGGGCAGGACGCCCCGGAGCTGGGGGCCACCCGCCCCGCGGACGAGGGGGTCGCCGGCGTGGTCGTCTCCAGCGGCGAACCGCTGGTCGCGGGCCGCGGCGGGGAGTGGGCGAGCGCCGCGGTCACCTCCGTGGTCGCCGCCCCCCTGCGCCTGCCCGACCGGGTCGTCGGGGCCGTGGTCCTCGAACGCGGAGAGGGGCGACCGCCCTTCGACGCGGTGGACCGCACCGCCGTCGCGCTGTTCGCCGAGCAGGCGGCACTGGCGGTGCGCAGCGCCACCCGGCTGGACGTGGAACGGGAACGCACCCGCGCGCTGAGCGAGACGGGCGGGGAACCGCCCGCCTGACCGACGTCACGGCAACCAGATGCCCCGCAGGCGGCCGACCGCGTCGATGCGCGCCTCCGCCACCCGTTCGGCGGCGATCTCGGTGCTCACGCCCTCGCGGTCGGCGGTGACGAACACCTCCGACAGCGTCTGGCCGATGCGCTCGAGCCGGCGTTCGACCCGGGCCGGCCGGTGCCCGCCCGGCCCCAGCTCGTCGGAGACGTTGATCAGCCCGCCGGCGTTGACCACGTAGTCGGGCGCGTAGAGGATGCCGCGCTCGTGGAGCCGCGCGGCGTCCTCGACCTCGGCGAGCTGGTTGTTGGCGCCGCCGCACACGACCGTGGCCTGCAGCTGCCCGATGGAGCGTTCGTCGAGCACGCCGCCCAGCGCGTTGGGGGAGACGATGTCGGCGTCGACGGCCAGCACGTCGTCGACGTCGACGGCCTCGACCCCCGGTCGCGACGCCAGGGCCTCGACGGCCCCGGTGTCGATGTCGGCCACGGTCACCTTCGCCCCCTCGGCCAGCAGGTGGTCGACCAGTCGGCCGCCGACCTTGCCCAAACCCTGGACCGCCACGTGCCGTCCTTCGAGGGAGGGCGATCCCCACCGGTGGGCGGCGCAGGCCTGCATCGCGAGGTGGACGCCCCGTGCGGTGGGGACCCCCGAGTCGCCCGATCCGCCGTGGGCCTCGTCCGTGCCCGTCGCCCAGCGGGTCTCACGGGCGACCACGGCCAGGTCAGCGGGTGTGGTGCCCACGTCGCACGCGGTGATGTAGCGCCCGCCCAGGCTCTCCACCATGCGCCCGTAGGCGCGCAGCAGGGCCTCGCTGCGCAGCTGGTCGGGGTCGCCGAGGATGACGGCCTTGCCGCCGCCGAGGTCGAGGCCGGCGCACGCCGCCTTGTAGGTCATCGCCCGCGACAGGCGCAGCACGTCGACCAGCGCCGCCTCCTCGTCGTCGTAGGCGTGGAAGCGCGTGCCACCCAGGGACGGTCCGAGCCGTGTGGAGTGCACCGCGATGATGCAGCGCAGGCCGCTGTCGGCGTCCTCGCCGTAGACGACCTGTTCGTGGCCCTCGAACGTCGCGAAAGCTCCGGCCACGGCCTGCTCCTCGTCGTGTGGGCCCGCGACCGTCGGCGCCCGCAGGCCCGATCGCGCGGGGAGGCCAGCGTAACGACGCGTCCGGGCGCCGGCCCGCCGATGTGGCCGTGGCGGTTCGCTACGGTGGCCGCGTGATGGTTCCTCGCGCGCAGCTGCGGGTCTTCGCCCCGCTCGACTCCTTTCCCGCCACGGAGCGGGAACGGTGGGCGTCCTACGTCGACGCCGGCGGTGGACTCACCCGCCGTGAGGTCGCCGAGACCGAGGACGCGCTCGTCGCCACCCGGCTGGTGACCGGCCGGGCCGCGCTCGGCCCCGACGCCGCCCTGGTCCGTCGTGCCGGGCGGCGGGTGATGGTCTGTCCCCTGCAGCTCGACCTGCGCTCCGCCCACGCGCTGGCCTCCTTCCGGCGTGAGGTGCCCGACCTCGTCGTGGACGCCTTCGTGCCCGACGACGGCGTGCGCGACCGGTTGGACCGCCTGTCCGCCTCCGGGCGCGTGCCCCACATCCGCGACGAGCCCTGGGCGGTCCCGCTGCCGTGGTTCGTGGCCTTCAGCCCCGACGAGCGCCACGTCACCGAGCCTCCGGGTGCGACCCGGCCACGGGTGACGCACCTGACGACCTGTGGCCAGGCCATCGACCGGTTCGAGGTCGTGCTCGAGGCCGTTGAGGCGACCGTCGAGGACTCCGAGGACGTGCTGGCCGCGCTCGCCGGCCTGTCCACCTGGCTCGACGCCTTCGACCCGACCTCGTTGCTGGAACTCGACTACGGCGGGGTGGCCGGCATGCTCTCGGGTGAGCAGTTGCGTGAGGACACCACGTGCGCGGACCTGTGGGAGGCCGTCGAGGGGCTGCGCTCCGGTGACCTGCTGGCCGCCGCCGCGGCCTACGGCGTCGCCCGGGCACGCTGGACCCGGTGGCGCGCCAAACAGCAGGCCAGCTGACGGCCACGGCACCACCCCGGAGACCAGGGGTGCCCGGTGGGGTGGCCGAGGGTGTTCAGCCGCGGAGCAGGTCCGCGAGCCGGGTGGCGCCGACGTTGCCACCCGAGAGCACGACGCCCACACGTCGCCCCTCGACCGGGATCGTGCCGTCCAGCACCGCGGCGAGCGCCGACGCTCCCGAGGGTTCGAGCACGATGTGGAGGCGTTCCACCGCGAACCGCAGGGCCGCCACCACCGCCGGGTCGGTGACCCCGACCACGCGGTCGAGGTGGTCGCGCAGGACGCGCATCGGATGGTGGCCGACGTGGGTGGTCTGCTGGCCGTCGAGCAGGGTCCGTGGCACCGCGCCGTGGACGACGTCGCCCGCACGCAGGGCGTCGCGGGCGACGGTGCGCACCGCCGGCTCGACACCGACCACCGTGGTGGCCGGCGAGCAGCCCGCGGCCGCCGCGGCACAACCGGCGGCCAGCCCGCCGCCACCGATCGGGACCACCAGCAGGTCCAGGCCGTCGACCTGCTCGAAGAGTTCGGTCGCCACCGTGCCCTGGCCCGCGATCACGTCCGGGTCGTCGAACGGGGGGACGAGCTGCAGCCGCCGCTCGGCGGCCAACTGCCCGGCGATGCGGTCCCGGTCCTCGGTGTAGCGGTCGTAGAGCACGACCTCGGCGCCGTCGGCGCGCGTCGCGGCCAGCTTCCCTTCGGGCGCGTCGCGCGGCATGACCACGGTCACGGGGATCCCGAGCAGGCGGCCGGCGCGGGCGATGGCCTGCGCGAAGTTGCCCGAGGAGTAGGCGACCACGCCGGGCTTCCCCCCGGGGCCCACCACGCCGGGCTTCCCCCCGGGGCCCACCTCGCCGGGTCTCCCCCCGGGGCCCACCTCGCCGGGTCTCCCCCCGGGCCCGACCTGGCCGGGTCTCCCCCCGGGGCCCACCTCGCCGGTCGCGACCAGCCGGTGCAGGGCGTGGTAGGCGCCGCGCAGCTTGAACGAGCCGGTGCGCTGGAAGCTCTCGGCCTTGCAGAACACCCGCCCACCAACCAGGGCGTCCAGGGTCTGCGAGGTGAGCACCGGGGTGCGGTGGACGACGCCGTCGAGGACCTCTGCGGCCGCACGGACGTCGGTGAGCGTCACCGGGTCGGGAGGGGGCACCGGAAGCTCAGCGTCCGCCGGCGAGTTCGTCACGCAGATCGTCGACGCGCTCCCGGGGCAGCACGGAGGCGAGTGTGCGCAGACGGTGGCGCCGTTCGACCTCGGTGGCGTCGGTCAGCCACGCCCGGGCCGTCTCGGTCAGGTGGTCGTCGGCGAGTCGTGCGATGTCGCCGCGGTCCACGTAGCGGGCGAGGTCGCCGAGGTCCTGCAACGCCCGGAGCCGGTCCTCGGGGGGCTCGTCGGCGGCGTGGTAGGCCCGCACCAGGAGGTCGGGCGCGTCGGGGTCCTCGTCGAGGCAGAGCTGGGCGGCGTGCATCGCCATGTTGAGCTGGCGGTGTTCGTGGGCGCTCCGCACGAACGAGGCGAGCCGCTCGGCGCGCTCCGGGCCGGGGTCTTCGCGCTCGAAGTCGCGGAACTCCTTGGACAGCTCCCGAAGGCGCTGGTCAGGTGTCACTGGCTTGAAGCGTGCCCGGACCACGGTTACACCCCTGCGGCGCCGACGAGGTTGAGGGGCGCCGCAGGCCCAGGATACTGCCACCGGGGACCGCTCCGGGCGGGGGACGCGACCCGAATCCGACCGGCCGACGTCAGTCCGGAGGGTTGCAGGTCGCGAGGCCACGGTCGCGCAGTTCCTCGACCGCGTCCTCGAACGCCGGCGCGTTCAGGGCCTCGAACTCGCCGTCGCTGGCCCGGCCCAGGTGGTCGGTGACGGCCCGCCCCGCGTTCCTGAGATCGGCGGGGGCTCGGGTGAGGGTCTCCTCCGCGGCCTCGAGGGCGGTGCCGACGTCGGTGCCCGAATCGAGGGCGCTCAGCGTCCTCGCGAGCGAGAGGCAGAAGCGGGTGTGCTCGGCCACGCTCTCGGCCTGGTCGCTGAGGTCGGTCGTCCCCGTCCCCATCTGGGCGCAGCCGCTCGCCAGCACGAGGGCTACCAGCAGGGAGGAGATCGGGCGCGCCATCACCGATGGACGGTACCCGAGGTGGTGCCGGCCGGACCCGGTCAACGGAGCCCGATCATCTCGCTGCAGACCGGCCAGGCGCCCCAGCCCTGCGCTTCGAGGACGCGCTCGCCGACGACGATTTCCTGTGCACGGGTGGCGTGGCCGGCGTGGTCGGGCATGTCGGCGTCCTTGAAGGCCTCCCAGGTCCCGGGGTGAAAGTTCAGGCCGCCCTGGAACTGCTCGAAGCCCTCGTGGGCGAACTCGAGACCGTAGTCCCAGCGGGCGGTGCCCGGGATGGGCTGGCTGTCGGCGTCCCAGTCACCGGACTCGCAGTCGGCCAGGGTGTCCCACACGGTGCCGCCGGCGGTCGCGGCCGGCTCCTCGGCGGCCGGCTCGGGCTCCTCTGCGGCGGCCGTCTGGACCTCGGGCTCCTCGGCGGGCCCCTCGTCGGCTTCTTCGGCGACCTCCTCGGCGTCGTCGTCGGTCCCGTCGTCCTCAGGTGCGAAGAGCACCTGCAGGGGCACGGTCGTGGCCGGCAGCGGGCGGTGGTGGTCGGCCGCGGCGAGGACGCCGGGGTCGTCCGAGCCGAGGGTGCCCGCGGCCGGGGCCGCGGCGGTGGTCGCCGCGAGTGCACCGTCGATCACCGTTGCGGACGGCTCCGTCGCGCCGCTGGGGTCGGCGACGATGCCCGCCACGGGGACCGCGGCGAGGCCGAGCAGCGCGACACCGCCGGCGAGCAGGCCGCTGAAGCCCGAGCTCGCCGATCCACGTCGGTCGGTCGGCCGGGCCCCGTGGTCGGACGGGGCGTGCGGGCGTGCAGGACGGGTTCGAAGCCGGTTCAGGCGCACGGGAATCTCCGGGGAGAGTGCGGGAGAGGGGGAAGCGCTCGCGGGCTCGTGTGCCGTCAGGGCCCGGGCGAACGCTTCGAGGACCGTGCCGCACCCGCGCCGGGCCATTCGTGGCGGACCCGGTCGAACGGCCGGGGCCGGCGGGAACCGGCCGGACCCCTCGGCCGTACGGCCCCGGCCACCCGGACCGCGGCCGGTCGGTCCTGCCCACGGACGGTCGATGGACCGTGACGGAGGGTCAGGTCGCCGCACGCCACCACTCGGCACCGGCAACCCGGCCGGGGCGCCGGCCGTGACGAACCCGTTACGGTGGCGCGACGGACGACGATGCGGGCGGTTGGCCCGGGAACGAGGCGACGTGGCCGAGGCGCGGGAGCAGCAGGAGTTCGTGACGGACGGCGAGCGGTCGATCATCACCGACGGACTCGCGGCCCAGTACCCCGACATCGATGAGACCGAGACCGCCGAGTGGCTCGAGTCCTTCGACGCGGTGGTCGAGGCCCACGGCCGCTCGCGGGGCCGCTTCCTGCTGTTGAAGGTCCTCGAGCGTGCCCGGCAGCAGAACATCGGGATCCCGTCGCTGACGACCACCGACTACATCAACACGATCTCCACGGAGCAGGAACCCGAGTTTCCCGGCGACGAACACATCGAACGGCGGATCCGCGCCTACATCCGCTGGAACGCCGCCGCCATGGTCCACCGCACCAACATCGAGCGCGGCACCGGCGGGCACATCGGCAGCTACGCCTCCGCGGCCGCGCTCTACGAGGTGGGCTTCAACCACTTCTTCCGGGGCAAGGACCACCCCGGGGGCGGCGACCAGATCTACTTCCAGGGGCACGCCTCGCCCGGGATCTACGCCCGTGCGTTCCTCGAGGGACGCTTCGACGAGGAGCGGCTCGACCGGTTCCGCAACGAGGTGGAGCCGGGCGGACTGTCGAGCTACCCCCACCCGCGGCTGATGCCCGATTTCTGGGAGTTCCCCACGGTCTCGATGGGGCTCGGCCCGATCAGCGCGATCTACCAGGCCAGGTTCAACCGCTACCTCGAGAACCGTGGCATCCGCGACACCTCGGACCAGCATGTGTGGTTCTTCGGCGGAGACGGCGAGACCGCTGAGCCCGAGACGCTCGGGCCGCTGGCGGTCGCGGCACGGGAGGGCCTGGACAACCTCACGTTCGTCATCAACTGCAACCTCCAGCAGCTCGACGGCCCGGTCCGCGGCAACGGCAAGATCATCCAGGAGCTCGAGGGCGTCTTCCGCGGTGCCGGCTGGAACGTGATCAAGGTCGTCTGGGGCCGCGACTGGGACGACCTGCTCGCCCGCGACGTCGACGGTCTGCTCATCAACCGGATGAACGAGGTCCCCGACGGGCAGATGCAGACCTATACGGTCAAGCCCGGCGACTACATCCG
>SLRZ01000007.1 GCA_007130695.1 Nitriliruptoraceae bacterium | reverse complement strand
CCTCCTCGGCGCACTATTCGTCGCCGGCGGAACTGCCCTCGCGCGAAGCGACAGGACCTGAGACTGGCGCGGGGGGCGACCGGACCGGGAGGTCGGCACCCGAGATGGCTTTCCCTCGAAGAACTGGAGGACCAGGGCATCACGACCATCGGCGAGGACGAAGTAGAGAAGGCACGGCTGGCCCGCTCAACGGACGAGTACCACTATTCGATGGCCGTCGAGCACAACGTGTTCCTCGACGAGAGTCCGCACGGCCGTGAGAGTCGACCTCGTCTACCTCGGTGAATTCAGGCTGAGGCGGTGTGCCAGCGGAAATGGCAGCCGCGATGATCCGTTCTCCGGTTCGCTGCGCCACCTTGCGGCGCGAGGTTCACTGGACTGCTCGACCTGCAGGAGAGGGACATCGTGACCGCGAACGACGAGCGGCGTTTCGGGCCCGCGAACTACAACGCCAAGGGAGTGCTCAAGAAGGCCACCTATGAGTCCGAGCTCGAGCGCCTCCAGGTGGAGTTGGTGAAGCTGCAGGAGTGGATCAGGGCGACCGGTGAAAAGGTCGTCGTGGTGTTCGAGGGGCGCGACGCCGCCGGCAAGGGCGGGGTCATCAAGCGCATCACCGAGCGGACGAACCCGCGCATCGTGCGGACCGTCGCCCTCGGGGTGCCGAGTGATCGCGAGAAGACGCAGTGGTACTTCCAGCGCTACGTCGAGCAGCTCCCTGCCGCCGGGGAGCTCGTGCTGTTCGACCGGTCCTGGTACAACCGCGCAGGCGTCGAGCGGGTCATGGGCTTCGCCACCGAGGAGCAGGTCCATGAGTTCCTCCGCACGAGCCCGGAGTTCGAGCGCATGCTGGTGCGCGCCGGGATCCGGCTGATCAAGTACTGGTTCTCCATCAGCGACGAGGAGCAGGAGCGCCGCTTCCGTGACCGCGCTGCCGATCCGCGCACCCGCTGGAAGCTGTCTCCGATCGATCTCGAGTCGTGGGGCCGCTGGCAGGAGTACTCCCACGCCAAGGACGAGATGTTCGCCCACACCGACATCAAACAGGCGCCCTGGTGGGTCGTCGACGGCGAGATCAAGCGCCACGCCCGGCTCAACTGCATCGCCCACCTGCTCGACCAGGTGCCGTACGCCGACGTCATCGTCCCTGCAGTCGAGCTCCCGCCCCGCCCCCAGCCGCGCAGCGGCTACGTCCGCCCGCCGCTGGAAGACCAGACCTACGTCCCGGCGCGCTACTGAATCCGATGCAGCTCGGAACGCCGCCGTATCGGGGACCCGGGGCGCGGCGTGGTTGCCAGCCCACCACGGAGCCTGGTCTCGCAATGACGGTCGACGTCAGGACGCGGTGGGTGTACTGTCGTCTGTTCGAGGTCATGAGGCGATAACGCCGTCGCTGTTCAGTACGGATGACGTTCTTGACTCGTGCTCCCAATGGTGAGAAATCACCTTCGGAGGGCACCATGGGCACCGCACGTGTTCTGCCATCGGACAGCCTCCGGGGCGGTGAGCCCTCCCTGATCGGCGACCCTCCCGCTTCGAGGCCGTCACGCCATGGCCGCGCGCACGCCCAGGAGGTGTGGCAAGAACTCGCCGGCCCGTTGTCGTCGGCAGCCATGCGGTTGCGGTCGTTACGCAGCCAACACGCAGGTGGCACACGCGAGTCCCGCGAACTCGACGAGATCATCCGCGAGGTCGACGCGGCCTTCTCCACGGTGCTGCGGGGGTCCAGTCCACCACCGAACGGCACCGGGTCTGACCAACCCCGCATGGTCTCGCCACCAGCCTCGGCGCCCAGGGCCGTGAGGGACGTGGCAGCCGGGACGGCACCCCCCTGATCGACGCTTGTACCGACTCGCCGCCCGCCCAACCCGAGCGCAACAGCTGAAGTCCCACACCTCGGCCAACGAGCACCGCCACCCCATGGAGGCCGTATGTGCCCAACCCGTCCCCCACCCGAACTCGCCGTCGCGTCGCTGCGTGATGAACTGGTCCTGGAGGCCAGCATCACGCTGCGCGAGGCCCTCGCACGGCTCGAGTCCCGCCGACAGATCCCACTGGCCAGCAAGAGTGTGCTCGGCTACGACACCAGCGCACTGGTCTCCACCGCCATGGAGTTGCTCCAGCGCGCAGAGGACCTCGACCACGAGGCGCGCCGATGAGCCCGGCGGCGCCACGCGAGATCACGCCGACGACATACCACGCCCCCGGCCCTGACGGGCACTCGGCATGGCTGGCCGCGTACGCACTCGGCCTGACCTACTCCTCACGCTCCGACCAACAGCGACTGACCTTCCTTCGCGAAGCCGCCCGCCCCCACCCCGGCGGACTCAAGGCCGCCCACCTGCGCCTCCAGACCGCCGACGTCGCCGAACCCACCAGCCGCCGGCAAGCACTACAACTCCTCGAACACGCGCTGGCCCCCGCCGCCATGGCCACCTCACCCGTGGACGACTCCTACCTGTTCCACACCGCCGATCCCACAGGTCGCGAATGACAGGGAATCTGTTCGTTAGAGCCGTCGTGCCCTAAAGCAGGCTCGCACCCGTGTCGACACAAACAGCAGCCGCCGCCACGGCCCGTGTCTGGGCCCGTCGGGTCGGCTGCGTAACGGCGTCGGGGGCCCGGCACGACGTGGCATCCGCTTTCGTGGACGGCCGTCCGGCCGACCCGTGCCCGAGAGGGGCCGAGGGGCGCACCCGGCCAGCGCGACACGACCCGACCGAAGGCCCGGGATGGGAGCACCGATCGACTACGACCGTCGCGTCGGCACCGGAAGCCTGCCGGCCGACGACGGGCTGCCCTCGCTGGCAGCCATCGAGCGACGTCGTCGCCGCCTCTGGCTGATCACCGGGTTCTTCCTGATGACCGCCTCCGGTGTCGTCGCGGTCACCCTGACCGATGTGGCCGTCGCCGAACACGTGCCCGACATCCCTGCGGTGCGGTGGGGTCTGTTCGCGTTGGCGAGCGCCTTCCTCCTGTACGTCTTCGATCAGGAGCGTCTGCTGCGTGGGCTCACGAGGGCCTTCCTCGCCCACGACATCCAGACCGCGACGCTCGAGAGCCGCATCCTCGATCTGACGACGTTGACCAGACTGGGCCACAGCGTCAACTCGGTGCTCACGATCAGCGACGTCGTCGAGGCCGTACTGGGTGCGGCCACGGAGTTGGCCGGAGCACGCAACGGTTCGGTCATGCTCCGCGAGGACGAGCGGCTGCGGGTCATGAGCAGCGCCGGTCCGGAAGCGGCACCGGCCGGTGTGGAGGTCGCCCTCGGCGAGGGGCTCGCCGGCGAGGTCGCTGCGAACCGCCGGCCGCTGCTCGTCTCCGGTCAGTTGGAGCCCGGCGAGCGCGCGGAGGGCCGGGCCGAACACCGCGCCTTCGGCTCCTCGGTGATCGTGCCGCTCATCGCTCGAGACGACGTCGTCGGTGTCCTGTCGCTCGAGCGCCCGGCCGGGAAATCCGAGTTCAACGACCTCGACCTCCATTCGATCGCGCTGTTCGCCGACCACGCCGGCGCGGCCATCTCCAACGCACAGCGTTTCGAGAGCGAACGGGACACCGCGACGCGTCTCACCGACGTCCTCGAGTTGCGCAGCGAGTTCGTGGCGGCCCTCGTCCACGACCTCAAGAACCCGATCAACGCGATCCTCGGGTACACCAGCCTCCTGCACGACCGGTGGGCCGGGCTCGGGGACCAGGGGCGGGGCCAGGCGCTGGCGGCGGTGTCCAGCGAAGGCGAGCGGCTCCTCCACCTCGTCGAGGAGGTCCTGCACAGCACGAGCGTGGACGCAGGGGCGGAACTGCGGCTCGTGCCGGTGCTTGTCGCCGACCTTCTCCAGCCACTCGTCGACGCGGCCGAGGTGGGCACGCGAGCACAGGAAGGCGTGCAACGCGACATTCGGCTGCGACTCGAGCCGGGCTGCGAAACCGCGTCCGTGCACGGTGACCCCCAGGCCCTGCGCCACGTGTTCACCAACCTGCTGGACAACGCGGTCAAGTACTCCCCACCGGGCAGTCCCGTCGATGTGCAGGTCAACGACGAACTCGGGCAGGTCTGTGTCGCTGTGCGTGACCGGGGCCGGGGCATCGCCGCCGAGGACCTGCCCCACGTCTTCGAGCGGTTCCGTCAGGTACCGGGCGAGGGGCGCACGGGGGTCGGGCTCGGCCTCTACATCGCCCGGACGCTCGTGACGGCCCACGGTGGACGGATCTCGATCACGTCGACGGAGGGTGGGGGTTCGACGTTCCAGGTGCGACTCCCCCACCCGGAGGCAGACGAATCCCTTGCGACGGCCGGCAGCACCGCCCTCTGAAGATCACGTGCGGACCTCGACCGCCAGCACACGCGGCAGCGACATCCCCCAGCCATCGCGAACGCCGGTCGCGCGCGTTGCGTCACTGGGGACTGAGTTGGCCCGTCCGCAGGAGCTCCTCAGCGGTCTCCCAGAGCGTGTCGAGCTTGTAGGGCTTGACGAGATAACAGTCCGCCCCGGCCCGCCAGCCCTCCCAGACCTCGCGGTCCGCACCCTGGGCGCTGGTGATGATCACCGGCACCTGTGCCCATGCGGCGTTGGCACGCAGGGCGCGCAGCACATCGACACCGTTGACCTCCGGCATCATCACGTCCAGCACGACGAGGGCAGGGGGCGGCCCCTCGAGTCGCTCGAGCGCCGCCGCTCCGTCGACCAGCAGCTCCGACTCGTATCCCTCGACACGAAAGAGCAGCTCGAGCATCTCCGCGGTCTTGACGTTGTCCTCGACGATCAACACCGGTAGCTCATCTGCCATGCCCGACCCCCCTGTCCCGAAGCGTGAGCCGGTCCGAGGATCCGGAACGGCCACAACTGAGCGGTCATCCCGACGGCCACGAAGGCTCTGTCCTTCTCGACGTCGACGCTTCGCGCGGTCTCCTTGAGCGCGGCGCACCGCCCGGAGCAGAAATGACCGCAGCGGACTAGCGAGCGGTTGACCGCCTCAACACTCCGCCACCGCTCACGGCGAGCCCTGGACACCGTCACGGACGGGGCTCCCACGGCCCTGCCCCTGCGGAACCTCGTCGTGGCCCGCATCGAGCAGGACGGCCCGCTGGATCGGCCCACCACGCTCGTCGACGTACAGGGCCCGGACCAGCCCGACACACGCCAGGATCATGATCACGGAGAAGGGCAGCGCGGTGGTGATCGCGGCCGTCTGAAGTGCCTCCAGGCCCCCTGCGCCGGCGAGGAGCAGAACCGCGGCGACCGCACCCTCGAGCAGGGCCCAGAACACCCGCTGGATCTTCGGGGGGTCGATGTTGCCGCCGCTGGTGAGCAGGTCGATCACGAGCGAGGCCGAGTCCGAGGAGGTCACGAAGTAGGTCGCCACCAGCAGGATCGCCAGGACGCTGGTGACGGTCGTCAGCGGGAGGCGTTCGAGCAACGTGAACAGGGCCACCGCAGGATCCTCGGCGACCGCGTCCGACAGGGCACCACCCGCCGCCCCGTCCAGCGCGATGGCGCTGTTGCCGAAGATCGCCATCCACAGGAACGTCAGCCCGACCGGGACCAGCAGCACGCCGAAGACGAACTCCCGGATGGTGCGACCCCGCGAGACCCGGGCGATGAAGAGGCCGACGAACGGGGACCAGGCCATCCACCAGCCCCAGTAGAAGACCGTCCAGGAATCCTGCCAGCCCGAGTCCTCACGCGCGTCGGTCCACAGCATCATCTCCGGCAGCGTCTGCAGATAGACCCCCACCTGCTCGACGAAGCTGCGCAGGACGAACACCGTGGGGCCGGCGATGAGCACGAACAGCATCAGGGCGGTGCCGACACCCAGATTCGTCAGCGACAACCGCAGGATCCCCTTGTCGAGCCCGAGCAACAACGAGACGATCGCGGCACCGGTGACCGCGGCGATGAGCACCAGCTGCATGGACGTCGACTGCTCGAGGATGCCGAGACTCGCCAGCCCGGCGTTGACCTGCAGGATGCCGAAACCCAGCGAGGTGGCCACGCCGAACATCGTGCCGAAGACCGCGAAGATGTCGACGGCATCGCCCCAGCGCCCGTAGATCCGCTCGCCGAGCAGCGGGTAGAGCGCCGCCCGGACGCTCAGTGGCAGGTCGTGGCGGTAGGCGAAATACGCCAGCGACAGCCCCACCACCACGTACACGGCCCAGGCGTGCAGCCCCCAGTGGAAGAAGGTGAACTGCATCGCCTCGCGGGCTGCGGCGGGCGTTCCACCCTCGGCCATGGGCGGGTCGGCCAGATGGGAGAGCGGCTCGGCCACACTCCAGAACACCAGCCCGATACCCATGCCGGCCGTGAACAGCATCGCGAACCAGGTCAGATACCGGTAACGGGGGGTCTCCTCGGCGTGTCCCAGCCGGAGCCGTCCGAAGCGGCTGGCCCCCAGCCAGATCACGAACACCAGAAAGCCGCTGACCACGAGGATGTAGTACCAGTCCAGCGTGGCCGCGATCGTGGACTGCAGTGCGTCGAAGACCCGACCCAGGGTGGGCGTGGCCAGCACCCCGACCACGAGGAAGAGGACGATCACCGCGACTGAGGTCGCGAATACGAACGGGTTTGTTTCCAGCCGCAGGGAACGCCGCACCTTGTCCCGATCACCGTGGGACCGGGAGTGTGTCAGGTATCCCGGCGGTCCGGCACCGGCGGGGCGGAACAGGGGCGACCCGCGCCATGGCCCAGGCGGTGACGAGACAAAGAT
>SLRZ01000194.1 GCA_007130695.1 Nitriliruptoraceae bacterium | reverse complement strand
GGACTGGGGCCTGCTTCCGGGTACTCCGGTGTCTACCCGGTCGGGACTTCCACCCGCGGGCACGACGCAGCTTCCAGGACGCAACATGGCCGGCACTCTACGAGGGCGAGGTGGGATGACGACGCCTCGCTCGACGAGCGGCCGCGCCGACGGCGCCAGCGGTCGCCTGTGCGCCCCGAGCGGTCAGTGCGGGGTCGTGGCCACCGTCCGGAGCCCCGAGCGGACCGCTCGCGCCGAGGTTGCCGCCGCTCGTCCACGTCCCCTTGCGACCTGCTCGCGGCCGGTGTTTGCGTCCCACCAGAGGGAGCGGCCGATCCTGCGGATCGCCGTGCCGGACGCAGGTGCTGTCGAGGCGAGGGAGTCGAGATGACGGAGTCAGGTCAGTCCGGCGAGCCGGACAACGGCTGGCGCCAGGAGTACTGGAAACGCAACCTTCGGCTCATGGTCACCCTGCTGGTGATCTGGTTCATCGTGTCGTTCGGTTTCGGGATCCTGCTGGTCGAGCAGCTCAACGCGTTCGTCTTCGCGGGCTTCCCCCTCGGCTTCTGGTTCGCCCAGCAGGGGTCGATCTACACGTTCGTCGTGCTGATCCTGGTCTACGCCCTGCGCATGGACCGTCTGGACAGCGAGTTCGGGGTCGATGAGCGCGACGAGGAAGGGAGGCGGCTGTGAGCGACATCCAGTTCTGGACCCTTCTGTTCATCGTTGCCAGCTTCGCGGTCTACATCTTCATCGCCTGGCGCAGCCGGGTGAAGGAGACCGCGGGCTTCTACGTCGCCGGCCAGGGCATCCCGACGGTCGCCAATGGGGCGGCGGTGGCGGCCGACTGGATGTCGGCGGCGTCGTTCATCTCGATGGCAGGTCTCATCGCCTTCCTCGGCTATGACGGCGCCATCTACCTGATGGGCTGGACCGGCGGCTACGTGCTCCTCGCGCTCCTGCTGGCGCCGTACCTGCGCAAATGGGGGAAGTTCACCGTCCCGGAGTTCGTCGGGGACCGCTACTCCGAGCTGGTCCGCACGATCTCCGCGGGTGCGGCGATCCTGATCTCCTTCACCTACGTCGTCGGGCAGATGCGCGGCGGCGGCATCGTGTTCAGCCGGTTCCTGAACCTGCCGGTGGCCGGTGGCGTCGCCGTCGCGGCCGCGATCATCTTCACCTACGCGGTGCTGGGCGGTATGAAAGGCATCACCTGGACCCAGGTCGCCCAGTACACGGTGTTGATCGTCGCCTACATCATCCCGGCGCTGGCCATCGCACAGACCATCACCGGGTTCCCGATCCCGCAGGTCTCGTTCGGCAGCGTCCTGGCGGAGTTGAACGCCCTGTCGACCGACTTCGGGCTCAATTCCTACACCGAGCCGTTCACCGAACGACCACAGCTTGACGTGTTCCTGGTGACCATGTCGCTGATGATCGGCACGGCGGGCCTGCCGCACGTCATCATCCGCTTCTACACGACCAAATCGGTACGGGGTGCACGCTTCTCGGCGTTCTGGGCCCTGCTGTTCATCGCCTTGCTGTACAGCACCGCGCCCGCCGTCGGGGCCTTCGCCAAGTTCAACATCCTCGAGGGGGTCGGTGGCACCGAGGTGACCGAGCTCCCGGACTGGATCGAGAACTGGGCAGCCACGGGGCTGGTGACCGTCGACCCCGACGCGGAGACGGTCGAGTCGATCAGCAACGATCCAGCGGAGGGGGCCGACCTGACCGTGGACAACGACATCCTGGTGCTCGCCAATCCCGAGATCGCTGGCCTGCCTGCGCCGGTGGTGGGGCTGGTCGCGGCAGGCGGCATGGCCGCCGCGATGTCGACCGCGGCCGGCCTGCTGCTCGTGATCAGCTCCTCGGCGTCCCACGACTTCTACTTCCGGCGGATCAAGAAGGGGGACGCCTCCGAACGTGAGAAGTTGCTCGTCGGGCGGCTCGCCATGGCCGGCGCGGTCGTGATCGCGGTCCTGGGCGGCATCAACCCACCCGCGTTCGTGGCACAGGTGGTGGCGTTCGCCTTCGGGCTGGGAGCGGCCAGCTTCTTCCCCACGATCGTGCTCGGGATCTTCTGGAAGCGGGCCAACGCCCGGGGGGCTGCCGCCGGCATCATCGCCGGGCTGGGGTTCACCGCCTTCTACATGATCTGGTCGTTGTACATCTCGCCGGGCTCGACGGTCGCCGGCATCAGCCCGGAGGGAATCGGCGCGATCGGGGCCGTGGTGAACTTCGTCGTCGCGATCCTGGTGTCGAAGGCCACGACGCCGCCGGACGAGCACCTCATGGAGCTCGTGGAGAGCATCCGCTACCCGGCGGCGAGCCGACGGACGCCGGCGCACGAGCAGGCACCCAAGTCCGGGCCCGACGACGTGTAACACCCCGCACGCGGGCGGTGACCGGCGGCCATCCGGCCGTCGGTCACCGCGTGAGTCGGGACTGCAACGCGAGGTAGAGCTCAGCGGTCGCGATGGCATCGGAGACCGCGTCGTGGGCCTGGTGCGGCGGAAGGCCGAACGCTTGCCGTGCCCCGGACAGGTTCCGTGGCAAGCGGCGCCCGTGACCGGTGGCACGCTCGCGCTTGCGGATCCGGTTGATGAGATCGATGGTGTCGATCACCGGTGGCCTCGGCCACCGCAACTCCAGAGACGCACAGGCCCGCCGCAACACGTTGACGTCCAGGCCCGCGTTGTGCACCAGCAGCGCGTCGACCTCCTCGATGACGTCGAGGAGGTCCGGGAGCACCTCGACCAACCGGGGTGCGTCCGCCACGTCCGATGGTCGCAGGTGGTGGGCGACGATGCCCTCGACCGCCGACCGTCCCTCCGGGCGCACCAGGGTCGAGGTGGCGGCACCCACGCGGATCGCGCCATCGATGATCGGCACCGTGCCGATCGCCAGCACCTCCGCGGCCCGTGGGTCGAAGCCCGTCGTCTCCAGGTCGAGCGCGAGCACCCGACGGGGACCGCCGTGGCGCCGTGTCCACAGGCGCCTGCGGCGCAGGTCGAGGGGGCTCAGCGCGACACCTCGTCGCCGCCCAGGCGGTGGATGGTCGCGTTCTGGAGCCGTTCGATCGCCACGAAGGCCTCCTTGAGGTGGCGGCGCCGGGTCGGGGTCATCTCCGCGAGCGGGGCCCGGTTCGTCATGGGCCGACCGCTCCTCGAAGCGCGCACCTGCTCCTCGAGCCGGATGCGCTGGAGGAAGGTGAACGCCTCGGTGAGCTCCTCCGCTCCGTCGCGGGTGAGGCCTCCGTGCTCGGCGGCGACCTCGATCCGTTCGATGGTGGACCGCGTGGTACTGCCCGCTTCGAAGCCCAGTACCCGAGCGATCGCCACGATGGGGTTGACCCCACCCTCCTTGAGGTCCACCGTCCCGTCTGCCGTGCTGCGGAGCCGGTTCAGGAGGCCCAGCGGTGGTCGCGACGTCCCTGCAGCGGCGGCCATCCGGGCCAGCAGGACCCCGTCTCCTCGGAACGCCCGCACGATCTCGTCGAGCTCGGCGACCTCCAGGGTCCCGGCCACCACCCGGTTGTCGAGGAAGATGCTCGTCTCGTAGAGGGCGTTGACGTCCGGCTGGGCGAACCAGCGCTCGAAGCGCCGACGCCAGGTCTCGATCGAGCCGGCCCAGTTGACCGCCATCACCCCGCCGGGGCAGCGGGGCAGCCCGGCGGTCTCCAGCAGCTCGGTGACGTCGGTCGCGAGCGCGTGGAACCACTCGGCACCATCCTCGTCCACCTCCTCGTGGACCAACGCATGGTCCTGATCGGTCAGCAGGGTCTGCTCGCGACGGGCATCCGACCCGAGGGTGAGCCACGCGAAGCGCACCGGGGCGGGGCCGATCGTCTCGGTGGCCAGCGTGATCGCCCGCTGCACGAGCACGTCGGTCAGCAGGGCGATCGTGCGCGTCACCTCAAGGGGGGACAGACCACCGGCCAGAAGCCGGGGGACAATGGCACGGAAGCGCTCAGGGACCTGCGCGAACGCCGCCCGGGGGATGGTCGCGAGCTCCCGCTGCACGTGCAACGGGCTGGAGGCGTCGTGACGGAGCAGATCCCCGGTGGTCACCACCGCGACCAGCTCGCCGCCGCGCTCGACGCCGAGGTGGTGCAGCGAACGCTCCAGCATCATCCGCCGCGCCTCCGCGACGGAGGTGCCGGCGTCGATCGCCAGGATCGGGGAGGAGGAGACCGAGAGCCCGGGTGTGTCGGGGCCCCGGCCCTCCGCGAGCACCCGGTTCCGGAGGTCTCGCGTGGTCACGATGGCGGGTGGCTCGGTGCGTAGCACCACCGAACTCACACCCTCCTCACGCATCGCTCGGGCGATCTCGCCGACATCGGCCTCGGGCGGGAGCGCGACGAGGTCGCGCGAGACCAGGGTGAGCACCGGGGCCATGGGCACGACCGTCGGCTGGGCATCGGCTTCCCCCGACGTGGCGCGGAGCCGGCCCGCGAGTCCCCGCGTGACCTGTTCTGCGAACGCCGGCGTCCGGGCGAGCTCGTGGACCACCTCACCAGGGATGCGGTAGATCAGCAGGTCGTCGACGGCGTCCACGTCGAACTCGGGCGGGCGGTCCTCGAGCACCGAGGGCAGGCCGAACCATTCGCCCGGCTCGACGCTCAGAGCCGCAACGCCGTCGCGTGACAGCAGCGCCGTGCCCTTGCGGACCACGTTCAGGTGCGAACTGGGCTCCCCCCCGCGACGCAGGACCCGCGTGCCTTCTGGCACATAGACGACCTCGAGTGCCGCCATCGCCGCGGCGAAGTCCCCCTCGGCGAGCTCATCGAAGGGAGGCAGCGTCCGTAGGAAGGCCTCGGGGCCGAGGGCCTCCTGCGTGTGCTGGCTCCCCACGCTCGACTCGATGATCATCGTGCCTCGACCGTAGCCCGTCGTCGACGGCCAGCGCGTGCAGGCGGCTCGGGCTCCATCGCTGGCGGGAGCATCTACCCTCGCCGCGGGAGAAGGGGAGGCGACCGTGGCGAGGCTGGAGATCGGACCCGGCGACCCACGATGGCTCAAGGAGTTCGACGGGCCGGACGAGGTCGCTGCCGCCGCGCGGACCCAGCGCCGCATCGCTGTCGGCTACGGCCTGGTGTTCGTCGTCGGGGTCCTGGCCGTGCCGGCGCTGAGCCTGACGTTGCCGTGGTGGTCGCAGTCGCGTCTGCTCGGCGGGATGTCGCCCAGCTTCGTGACCGTGGCCGGCGGGCTCTACGTGTTCTTCCTGGTGCTGGGGATCTCCGCCGCGAGGCTGGCCCGCAGCGTCGAGGGCCGGATGCTGGGTACCTCGGACGACGACGAGCCCGCGTTGTGAGCGCGGCCACCGACCGATCGGCGACCCGTTGAGCGGGCTGGACGCGGTCGGGCTGTCGATCCTCGGGCTCGTCGTCACCTTCGTCTCCCTGGTGGCTTGGCGACGCACCCGATCGACGACGGTCGACTACTTCCTGGCGGGGCGACGTACCGGGGTGGTCACCAACGCCGGCGCCATCTGTGGCGACTACCTCTCGGCAGCGTCGTTCCTGGGCGTCGCCGCGGCCGTCTACGCCTCGGGACTCGACGGCGTGTGGTACGCGACCGGGTTCGCGGCCGGGTTCGTGCCGGTGCTGCTCTTCGTCGCCGCACCGCTGCGCCGGCTCGGGACCGTGTCGCTGGCGGACTTCCTCGCCGTCCGGTTCGACTCCGACCGGGTCCGCTTCGCCGCCGTCGTCGCGGTCGAGCTCGTGATCCTCAGCTACCTCGTGCCGCAGGCCGTCGGCAGCGGCCTCACGTGGGACCTGCTGGTCGGCGAGGGCATCGCGGGGCTGTCCCCGTACGCCACCGGGGTGGTGGTGTCGACGCTGGCGGTGTCCGGCATCGTGGTGATCGGCGGGATGCGCGGGACCACCTGGAACCAGGCGCTGCAGTTCGGCTTCCTGCTGGCCGTCGTCATTTGGCTGGCAGCCCTGCTGTGGGCGGGCGGGTTCTCCTACCCGGGGGCGGTCGAGGAGGTCAGCGCCGATCCCCTCGAGGTAGCGGTCGAGGACGAGCTCGAGCAGGTCCCCGACCGGCTCCAAGGCGGTGAGGCGCGCTTCGGTGAGCCGGGCGGCCGGTACGGCCCGGTCGGGCAGTTGGCGCTGCTGATCACCCTCGTCCTCGGGACCGCAGGCCTGCCTCACGTCATGAACCGCTATTTCACGGCGGCGACCGGGCGAGCTGCGAGGACCACGACCGTCTGGGTGCTCGGGCTGGCCGGATCCTTCTACGCACTCGCCGTGATGCTCGGTACGGCGACGCGGACGCTGGTCGCGCAGCATGCCGACGAGCCGTGGCTGGCGGCGTTGACCGTCGACGGCGTCCTTCGAGTGCCTGAGCACGCCCTGCTGGTGCTGGGACGGCTGCTTGGGGGCACCCCCGGCCTGGCCGTGGTGGCTGCGGCGGCGTTCGCCGCGATGGTCTCCACCATCGGCGGGTTGCTTATCGCCGCCGCGGCCTCGTTCGGGCATGATGTGGTCGGCCGTATCCTGCGCCCGTACGGCGGGCCACGCGAAGCGGTCCTCGCCGGCCGCGCGGCGGTCGTGCTGGTGAGCGCCCTGGCCGCGGTGATCGCCCTGGTCGTGGAACCGACTCGTCTGCTCTCCACGTTCCCCTCCGTCATCGCCACGATGGTGACCTGGGCATTCGCGCTGGCGGGCTCCGCGCTCACCCCGGCGGTGTTGCTCGGGATCTGGTGGCGTCATGCGACGGCCGCCGGTGC
>SLRZ01000224.1 GCA_007130695.1 Nitriliruptoraceae bacterium | reverse complement strand
TCGCACGGCAAGGACACCCGGGGGATCCTGCGGGTGCACCAGTTCGAGAAGGTCGAGATGTTCGCCTTCACCCACCCCGACGAGTCGGACGCCGAGCACGAACGGTTGCTGTCGATCGAGGAGGAGATCTTCTCCGGCCTCGAGGTGCACTACCGCGTCGTGGACATCCCCGTCGGCGACCTCGGCGCCTCAGCCGCCCGCAAGTTCGATCTCGAGGCGTGGATGCCCGGCCAGGACGCCTACCGCGAGGTGACCTCCTGTTCGAACACCACCGACTACCAGGCGCGTCGGCTGCGGGCCCGGATCCGGGTGGCGGACGGAGACAACGTGCTCGTGCACACCCTCAACGGCACGGCCCTGGCCGTGCAGCGGGCGATGATCGCGATCGTCGAGCAGCACCAGCGGGCCGACGGCACCGTGGTGGTGCCCGAGCGGCTGCGCTCCTACCTCGGCCGTGAGGTGCTGTTCGCGCGGTGAGGTCCGGCCTGCCGCCCCCCCGGCGCCGGGAGGCGGTCGGGTACCGTTCGCCCCGCTCTCGAGGAGGGTTGGCAGAGCGGACGATTGCACCGGTCTTGAAAACCGGCGTCCCCCTTGCGGGGACCGAGGGTTCGAATCCCTCACCCTCCGCCACACGTGTCGGTCCCGGGGCCCGGCCCCGCTCAGACCGCACGGTCGCGGCCCCTGATTCGTCTGCCACCGAGTCACGGATATCGTTCGGGGATGGCTACCTCTCCCGTTCGTCTCGTCGTGCTCGTCGCTGCCGGGCTCGCCCTCGTCGCCCTGCTCGTCCTCGGGGCGTTCCTGCTGTTCGGCGGAGACGATGCGGAGCCCGACCAGGAACCCGTCGAGCAGTCCGAGCCGGAACCCGAACCCGAACCCGAACCGGACCCCGGGCCGGACCCGGTCACGGCCGAGGTCGAACTCGCCGGCGTCGTCGACGTCTCGGTGGCGGGCAACCGGGTCTTCGGCTCGAGCATGGCCCAGGACCAGCCGCCCGACCTCGACCAGGCGGCGGTCGACGACTTCGTCGAACGGATCGGGGCGTGGCTCGACGAGCACTTCACCAACCTGCAGGAGGGCGGCGAGGGGTCCGTGGCGGCGGCACGAATCGAGGGACCGACCGAGGTCACGTCGCTGACCAACCCCGACAACCCGGTCGAGTCCGCACGCTACGGGGTGGTCGTCTTCGCCCGCAGCGTGCCGGAGTGGGCCAGGACCGCGGTTGCGATCACCCGGGAGGACGGCACCCGCGCGCGGGCGGACTTCGTGTTCCTGGACCAGGATCCGTTGCGCCTGATCGGTGCCGAGGGCCAGGGGGAGGCCTGGGAGCCCCCCGCCGAGGAGGCCGACCCGGATGAGGACGCAGCCGGGGGGGAGTCGTCATGAGCCGGGCACGCCGGGTGATCGTCGCACTGCTGGCCGTGGTGGCCCTGGGGGTCGCCTCGGCGGCCGTCGCGGTGGACCGGATCCTCACGCCCAGCGGCGACGGGGAGATGCGCACCTTCCTGTTGCTGGGCTCCGACGAGGGGCCGATGCGCAGCGAGAACCCGCTGCGTGGCCGTGCCGACGGTGTCCAACTGCTGTTCGTCTCCGGCGACCGCCAGCACGCCACCTTCGTCTCCATCCCCAGGGACGCCTACATGCCGGTCCCCGGGCGCGGGACGACCCGGCTCAGTCACTGCCTGGTCGACGGTCCGGCCAACTGCGTGACCACGGTGGAGCAGGAGTTCGGCATCAGTGTCGACGGCTACCTCGTCACCTCGATGCACGGTTTCGCCCGTGGGGTCAACTCGTTCGGGGGGCTGACCGTCGACGTCTCGGGGCCCGTCTTCGACGGCGGGCACGACATCCCGCAGGCAGGGATGCAGGATCTGAGTGGCATGCAGGCGCTGACCTACGCGAGGGACCGCACGCACCGGCCGGGTGGCGACTTCACCCGGTCCCAGGCCCAGGCCCGACTGTTGGCGATCGCGCACCGCGAGGTCGTCGAGTCCGGTGACCTGCGCCGGGCGCTCGACGCCATCCGGGCGGTTCGGTCGCACACGGTCACCGACCTCAGCGGGCAGCAGCTCGCCCACCTCGGCTTCGAGGCACTGCGCCTGCCCCCGGGCAACGTCGAGCGTGTCCTGGCCCCCGGCCAGCACGGTTCGGCAGGGGGCATGGCGATCGTGCGCCTGCAGCCCAGGGCCTACGAACTGATCAATGACGCCGCTGCCGACGGGCGGATCGGGACGGGGTGACGGCCGCGAAGGGGGAGCGCGACCGCCGGTCGTACCAGCCGTTGGTTCTCCTCGGCGTGGTCGCGGTGACGCTGCCGGTCACGCTGCGCCGGACCCCGGAGGAGTATCTCGGCCTGGGCGTGGCGATGATGTCGCTGATGGCCCTCGGGGCCGTCGCCGCCTGGTTCGTGGACGCCCGGTTGGGACGACGGGCACGGCGTCTGTTCGCCTGGGCGCTGGTGGCGCTCGGTGCGCTCGCCCTGGTGGTGGTCGCCTCTCTGGCCGTGCCGGAGCGCCCCGAGCACGCCCTGCCGTTCGCTGCGGGCGTGGCCGTGACCGTCGCGCCGGTCCGGCGGGTCGCGCTGCGACTGCCGGTCCAGGTTCTGGTCGTCGTGGGCATGAGCGTGATGCTGGTCGCCACGGGGCGTCCGCTGGTCGAGGTCGTGCTCACCGTCGCCCTGCTGGTCTTCGTGGTCTGGCTCTCGGGGGTGCTGGCCGGTTCGATGCTCGACGCGCGCCGGGCCCAGCAGCGGGCCCGTGTCGCCGCCGAGCGTCGGGCGACCCTGCTGGCCACGGTGCAGGAGCTCTCCGGCAGCAGCACCGGCGAGGCGGCGCGGACCGTGGTCGACGGGTTGCGGTCCCTGGACTTCTCGGTGGCGGGGGTGAGCGTCGTGCGTGACGGCCTGCTGATGCCGCTGGTGTTGGAGGGCGTTCCCCCTGCGCCGCCGCGCCGTGTCGGGGAGGGGATCGCGGGGACGGCGGTCGCCGAGGAGCGCACCATCCTCTCCGAGCGCTACGGCGACGATCCCCGGCGCCTGCCCGAGCGCGAGGGGTTGGGCTCCGTCATCGCCGTGCCGGTCCGGCTGGGCGGGCGCGTGGTCGGTGTGGTCGTGGCGGCGAGCGAGGTCGCCGGACCGCTGCCCGGTGACGTGGTCGAGGTCGTCGAGGTTCTTGCGTCGCACCTCGGCGGTGTCCTCGAGACGGAGGAGCGCCTCGACCGGCAACGGGAACTGCTGGAACGGATGCGTGCCCTGGAGGAGATGCGGGGCGGCCTGGTCACGGAGGTCTCCGAGGAGGTCCGCGACCCGTTGACCGTCGTGCGGGGCATCGCCGAGACCCTGAGCGCGCACGGTGACCGGCTCCCGGCCGACCGCCGGCTCCAGTTGCTGCAGGGTTTCGAGGAACAGGCGGGTGCGTTGCGCGAGACGATCGATGCGCTCCTCGACTTCTCGCAGCTGCAGGCCAGCCGGCCGGTCGCGGTGCCGGGGCTGCTGACCATCGGTGGGCTGCTGGTCAACGTCTTCGGGACGGACGTCGTGCTGGACGGGGAGCTCGGCACGGTGGTGCGCACGGACGCGGTCCTGGCGAGCCGGACACTCGAGATCGTCCACGGCCTCGGCCCCATCCGTCGGGTGTGGGTGACGGCGGCCGAGACCACGGCCGAGGTACGCCTCGAGGCCGATGGGCCCTATTCCTCGCCGCGCGCACGGCTGCTGCGCGGCCTGGCGGAACGGCTGATCGTGACCGCCGGCGGTACCTGGACGATCGAGGAGGGGGCGATCGTCATCGGCCTGCCACGCGACGTGGGCCCCGAGCCGGAGCCGGCCGTATGAGCGACGTGGCGGCGCTCGAGAGCCCCGCGCTGCGGGTGGCCCTGAGCATGCCCGTGCTGGCGGTGGTGGCCTTCGTGCTGCTGACTGGTGGGGTGGCCGATCCGACGGTGACGGTGGGACTGCTGTTCTGGGGCGGGCTGCTGGCCATCGGCACGCTGGTCCTCGCCGCCGGTCGCGGTGGGCTGCCCGTCTGGTGGCAGGTCACGTCCACGATCCTCGGGGTCTCCGGGATGCCGGCCCTGCTGGTCGTAGGTCTCGCCGTCCCCACGGACACCTTCAGTCTGCTGTTCGTGCTCATCCTGGTCGTCGGCGCGTTCACCTACGCGGTGCACATCCGGGTGTGGATGTTCGTCTGGATCCTGGGCTGCTGGGCCGCGGCGCTGGTGTGGGACGGCATCGTCGACGTCGACCTGCTGCTGCTCCACCTCGGTGCCGGCGGGCTCATCGCCTACACGGTCAGCCAGACCGCCGATGCGCTCGGTCGGGCGCTGGCGGGGCAGGCGGCGTCACGGCAGGACGCCGAGCGCCGGGCCGAGCTGTTGGCCCGGATCCTGGACGTCCATGCCCTGGACCGGGAGGAGGTGCTCCAGGCGGTGCTCGACGGCGTGGAGGACGTGGGCTTCGCCGCGGTGTCCATCCGTGTGCCGGACGGCGGACACCTCGCACTCGTGGCGGGCCGGGGGCTGCACGACGACCTGCCGGACCGGATCGGTGTCGACGAGAACATGCCAGGACTCGCCCTGCGCAGCGGTCGCGTCGAGGTCGTCGGAGACCGGGCCCGACTGGACGAGCTCGGGGTCGAACCGGAGGCGGTGGAGTCCGTGGCCGTCCCCATCGCCGTGGATGGGCGCACGGCGGCCGTGGTGACGGCCATCTCCACCGACGGTCCCATCCGCGCTCAGCAGCTGGAGGCCATTGAGTTGCTCTCGGTACTGACCGGCCGGGCCCTGCAGCGGGCGGAGACCTACGAGGCCGATGAGCGCACCGTGGCCGACCTGCAGCGGCTCGAGGCCCGCACGCAGGATTTCGTCTCGACCGTGTCACACGAGCTGCGGACACCACTGACCGTGGTCCAGGGGCTCGGACGCACGTTGCGGAGGCGCTGGGAGGACCTCGACCCGGAGCGTCGCGACGACTTGGTGCACCGGGTCGATGCCAATGCGGGGCGGCTGGCGCAGATGGTGCGCTCCCTGATGGACACCTCGGCGTTCGAGGAGGGCAGGATCGCCCTGCAGCCCACGGAGGTGGAGTTGTCGACCCTGGTCGCGGACCTGCTCCACCGGCTGGCGAGCGTGACCGCCGCACACCCGGTCCTGGTCGACGTCCCGGCCGGACTCCGGGTGCAGGCCGATCCGGCGCTGCTCGAGCACGTGCTCGAGAACCTGCTGACCAACACCGCGAAGCACACACCGCAGGCGACCCGGATCACCGTCTCCGCACGGCTGCGGGAGCCTGGCCGCGTGGAGGTCGCCGTGGCCGACGACGGGCCCGGGATCCCGGCGGCCGACCTGCCGCACGTCCTGGACCGCTTCTACCGTGGGGGCGACCCCGGAGACCGGCCGGCCGGGGGCCTCGGACTGGGGCTCGCCCTGGCCAACCAGATCCTCGTGGCCCACGACAGTGGACTCGAGGTGGAGAGCGAGGAGGGGCGCGGGGCGCGGTTCTCGTTCGTGCTCCCGGCCGGTGCCGGCGCCGGTGGGGGTTAGCGGCGGCTGGTCTCGTCCCGCGTCGCCCGCCCCACGGGGAGTTCGGACCCCTCCGTCGCGTCCGGCAGGCGACGTCGGGCCACCTGCGCGTTGAACTCCGCGCCCACCAGGACCGCCAGGCCGGTGAGCCACAGCCACAGCAGTGCGACGATCGGCCCGGCCAGCGGCCCGTAGGCGGAGTCGTCGTCCAGCACCCAGGCGCCGTACAGGCGCAACCCGCCGCTGCCGAGCAGCCAGACCACCGTCGCCAGGACCGCGCCCGGCAGGTCGCGTCGCCAGGGTGAGCGGCCCGGAACCCCGACGTGGTAGAGCAGTGCGAGACCGGCCATCGCGATGAGCGTCGTGGTCGGCCAGTAGGCGACCCGCCAGACGTCGGCGACGAAGGCCCCCTCGGGGCCGATCATCTGGGCGAGCTGCTCACCGAAGCCGGGCCCGGTCAGCAGCAGCGGGGTGAGCACGATGCCGGCGAGCAGGGCACCGAAGGTCAGGCCGAAGCCCAACAACCGGTCCTTCCACCCGGGGCGCACCCCTTTCATGTCCGCGGTCACGGCGATCGTCGTCAGTACCACGCGCACGGCCCGGGAGGCGGTCCAGACGGTGGCGAGGAAGGCGAATGAGACGAGCCCGACGCCCCCCTCGTCGAACAGGCCCTCGAGCAGGGGACGGACCACCCCCTCGATGGTGGTGGGGGTGAGCGCGATCTGGGAGACGTCGGTGACGCGGTTGACGAGCTGTTCGCGCCAGCTGGTGCCCTCCCCCCCGAGGACGCCGGCCGTGGCGATGATGGCCAGCAGCAGCGCCGGAAGGGAGAGCAGGACCCAGAAGGCGATCTCCGCGGCCAGCCCCGGGAGCCGGTGCTCGATCGAACGGTCGACGGTGCGGACCACCAGGGCGAGCGGGGTGCGCAGGACGGCGGGCGATCGGTCGATGAGTCGGCGCGAGAGCGGGTGCACGCCAGCAAGGGTAGGGGGTGCGGTCGGTGCCGTCGCCCGCCCGGCCGGGTCCCGTGCGACCCGTCGTCTCGCTGGGAGGGTGCGGCGCTGGTACTCTCGCCCGCCGCGCGTCGGCGCCGACCGGTTCGCGCAAGCCTGGAGGCTTCGCCTAGTCTGGTCTATGGCGCGGGATTGCTAATCCCGTTGGGGACTTGATCCCCTCGAGGGTTCAAATCCCTCAGCCTCCGCCAAGCGCTGGTAGCTCAGTCCGGATAGAGCACCTGACTACGGATCAGGCGGCCGGGGGTTCGAATCCCTCCCAGCGCGCTCCACGAATT